>JAOBWF010000046.1 GCA_025463215.1 Acidobacteriota bacterium
CGCCGCGCGGCGCCGTGCCGGCCGGCACCGTCGAACCGGACAAGTTCCTGTTCGACAAGGGGACCGACGCGCTCAACAACAAGAAGTGGCTGGCTGCGCGCGAGTTCTTCAAGCAGGTCACCGAAACCTATACCGCGAGCACGTATCGGCCAGACGCCAAGCTCGGGATCGGCGACACGTATCTCGGCGAGGGCTCCTCGGAAGCGCTCGTGCTCGCGATCAACGAGTTCAGCGAGTTCCTGTCGTTCTACCCGACCAACCGCCGCGCCGACTATGCGCAGTACAAGCTCGGGATCGCGCACTTCCGCCAGATGCGGCTGCCGCAGCGCGACCAGACCGAAACGCGCGCCGCGCTCAAGGAGTTCGAGACCTTCATCGCGCGCTATCCCAACAGCAGCCTGCTGCCCGACGCCAAGGCGCGGCTGCGCGAGACGCGCGATCGCTTGAGCGAGGCCGACTATCAGGTCGGCTACTTCTACTACCGCCAGCGGTGGTATCCGGGCGCGATCGATCGGTTCAAATCGCTGCTCAAGGACGATCCCGGCTTCACCAACAGGGACAGCGTTTATTTCTATCTCGCCGACGCGCTGGTCAAGGTCAAGAAGGAAGCGGAAGCGCTCCCCTACCTGGAACGGCTGGTGGAGGAATTCGAGAAGAGCGAGCACCTCGTGCTCGCGCACAAGATGATCACCGACCTCAAGGCGCAGGTTCTCCCGAAACCGGGTACGTAGCGCAGGCCTCGAGGCCTGCCAGGAGGTTGACATGCGACGGTTCGTGTTCGCGGCTCTGTTCGTGACCTGCGCGGCGACCGCCGCCGTGGCGCAGCCGGATGCGATGCTGTCGCCGCTGGCCACCGCCATCGCCTGCGCGCCGCCGCCGACGTTCGAGCCGGCTTCCTCCGACGCGCCGCACATCATCGGCGGGCAGGATGCGATCCCGCGCACCCTGTTCGGCGACCGCGATCGGCTCGTGATCGGGGGCGGCACCGCCTCCGGCCTGCAGCCCGGTCAGCAGTTCTTCGTCCGGCGCGCGATCACGTACGGATCGAGCCGCGCGAGCCGCGGCTCGCGAACGCTCGGCTGGCTCCGCATCGTCGCCGTCAACGAGACCACGGCCATCGCCGCCGTCAGCCAGGTCTGCGGCCCGATCCTCGTCGGCGACCATCTCGAGCCATTCGTCGAGCCGGTAGTGTCGGCGGACATCGAGAAGGACGACACACCCGGTCAGCCCGATTTCACGAACCTTGCCCACATCGTCGCCGGCAACGAAGATCGCACCGCCGTCGGCGCGGGCGAACTGGCGCTGATCGACTGGGGCCAGGCGCAGGGGCTGATGCCGGGCGCGCGGTTCGCGATCTTCCGCGACGCCGGCGGCAAGGGCGTGCCGCTGACGAGCGTGGGCGAAGGGGTCGTCGTGTCGACGAGCAAGGCGATGGCGCTGACCCGCATCACCCGCGTGCGCGACGCGATCTACAGCGGCGACTACGTCGCCATGCGCAAGTAAGCGGGCGGTCAGCCCGCTTTTCGCTTCTTGTCGGGGGCGCGGAACTCCGCGACGCGCGGGCTGATCACCTCGTTGAAGCGGCGGAAATAGTCGGCGCCCGAGACGAGCGCCGTGATCACCACCACCCACAGCGCACCCTGGCCGACCCAGTAGAAGGGCCAGGTCTGGCCGTGCGCCAGAATCAGCGCGAGGATCGCCACCACCTGCGCGACCATCTTGACCTTGCCGAGCGGTGACGCCGGCATCGGCACACCGCGCGCGTAGGCGAGGCTGCGCAGCGTGGTGACGGCGAACTCGCGGCCGATGATCACCGCGACCATCCACGACTGCGCGAGATCGAGCTGCACCAGCGAGATCAGCGCCGCCGAGGTGAGGAGCTTGTCGGCGAGCGGATCGATCACCTGGCCGAGCGGCGTGATCTGCTTGCGCCGCCGCGCGAGGTACCCGTCGGCCCAGTCGGTGAGCGAGGCCAGCGCGAAGATCAGCGCGCCAACGATGTCTTTCGGCAGGCCGAGGATGAGCGGTCCCTTGACCTTCGTCAGCAGCACGACCACGAGCAGCGGCACGAGGAAGATGCGCGAGACGGTCAGCGAGTTCGGGAGGTTCATCAGCGGCCCGTCTGCACATGATAACATCGCAGGGTTGTCATGAAGGCGATTCTGCTCGCGGGCGGCAAGGGTACGCGGCTGCGGCCACTGACCGTTCACACGCCGAAACCGATCGTGCCGATCTTCGATCGGCCGTTCCTCCACTACCAGCTCGATCTCCTCAAGCAGGTGCCGGAGATCGACGAAGTGATCCTCAGCCTCAACTACCAGCCGCGCCGCATCGAGGAAGTGTTCGGCGACGGCGGCGAATCGGGGCTGGCGATCCGCTACGTCGTCGAACCGGCCCCGCTCGGCACCGGCGGCGCGATCCGCTTTGCGAGCGAGGCGCTGCGCGATTCGGTCGTCGTCTTCAACGGCGACGTGCTCACCCAGCTGGATCTCGCGGCGGTGATCGCGCTGCACCGCGCGCGCAAGGCGAAGGCGACGATCGTCCTCACGCCGGTCGACAATCCTTCGGCCTACGGCCTGGTCGAGACCGACGCGGAGGGCAACGTCACCCGCTTCCTCGAAAAACCGAATGCCGACGAGATCACCTGCGACACCATCAATGCCGGGATCTACGTGCTCGAGCCGGAGACCTTCGACCGTATTCCGAAGGACACGCCGTGGTCGATCGAGCGCAGCTTCTTTCCGTCGCTGATCGAGCGCCAGGAAGCGTTCGTCGCCTACGTCTACCGCGGCTACTGGATCGACATCGGCACGCCGGAGAAATACATCCAGGTGCACCGCGACATCATGGACGCGCGCTACACCGGCCACCGGACGGCGCCGTTCGCGGCGCACCCCGGCTCCGCCTGGGTGTCGCCGGACGCCCGGGTCGAGCCGGGCGCGATCGTCGAGGGCCCCTGTTTCATCGACGAGGGGGCGATCGTGAAAAGCGGCGCCCACATCGGTCCGTACAGCGTCGTCGGCCGCCAGTGCCACATCGAAGAGCACGCGGTTCTCGACAACGCGATCGTCTGGGCGAACACCCGGATCAGCCAGGAAGCGGTGGTCCGGCGCTCGATTCTCGGCCGCAACTGCCATATCGGCCGCAACGCGCTCGTCGAGGACGGCGTCGTCCTCGGCGACAAGTCGGTGGTCACCGACTACAGCCGGCTCTGAGCGAGCCGCCCGGAGCCCTCAGCCCCAAGCCTATGTCCATCACCCTGAACCCCGACATTTTCAAGGCCTATGACGTCCGCGGCGTCTATCCCGGCGAGGTCAACGAGGACGCCGCCCGCGCGATCGGCGCCGCCTTCGTCGTCTATCTGCAGGCGAAGCGGATCGCGGTCAGCCGCGACATGCGGCTGTCGTCACCGACCATGGCGCAGGCGTTCATCGACGGCGCGACCTCGCAAGGCGCCGACGTCGTCGACTACGGGATGCAGGCGACCGACATGCTGTACTTCGCGGTGGCGAAGGACGGGCTCGACGGCGGCGTGCAGATCACCGCGTCGCACAACCCGAAGCAGTACAACGGCATGAAGATGGTCCGCAAGGACGCCTGGCCGCTCAGCGGCGAGGAAGGGCTCAAGGAGATCCGCGAGATGATCGCGGACAACGAGATCCCGCCACCGGCCGCGACCCGCGGCAGCGTCACGACGCGCAATGTGCTCGATGCCTACGTCGCGCACGTGATGTCGTTCATCGACATGTCGGTGATCAAGCCGTTCAACGTCGTCCTCGATGCCGGCAGCGGCATGGGCGGACTGGTGGCGCCGAAGCTGTTCGACCGGCTGCCCTGCAAGACCACGCGGCTCTGTTTCGAGATCGACGGCACGTTTCCGAACCACGAGGCGAACCCGCTGATCGAGGAAAACCGCCGCGACATCGTCGCGCGTGTCGTCGCCGAGAAGGCCGACATCGGCATCGCCTGGGACGGCGACGCCGACCGCTGTTTTTTCATCGACGGCACCGGCGAATTCGTCTCGGGCGATTTCATCACCGCACTGCTCGCCGAGGCGTTCCTGCTGAAGCATCCGGGCGCGACGGTGATTTACGATCTGCGCGCCAGCTACGCGGTCAAGGACACGGTCGCGCGCCTCGGCGGCACGTCGCTGATGAACCGCGTCGGCCACGCCTTCTTCAAGAAGCGGATGCGCGAGACCAACGGCATTTTCGGCGGCGAGGTCACCGGGCACTACTACTTCCGCGACAATTTCTACGCCGACAACGGCTTCATCCCGGCGCTGCTGATCCTGGAGCTGATGTCGAAGAAAGGCCAGAGCCTGCACGAGCTGCTCAAGCCGCTGTCGCGGAAATACTTCATCTCGGGCGAGATCAACACCAAGTTGAAGAACATGGACGAGGTCCCGCCGAAGCTGGTGGCGCTGGCCGCCAGGTACGCCGACGCGCCGAACGTCTACGAGCTCGACGGCATTTCGGTCGAGTACCCGGACTGGCACTTCAACGTCCGCGCGTCCAACACGGAACCGCTGCTCCGCCTCAACCTCGAGGCCACGACGGCCGAGAAGATGGCCGCGAAGCGGGACGAAGTCCTCGCCCTCATCCGCGCGTGATATATTTCGAGCGTCAGCGCTGACCGGTCGCGACGCGCTGTCGTCGCGCAGGTCTTCAGGCGGGCTTAGTACAATGGTAGTACAGAGGCTTCCCAAGCCTCGGACACGGGTTCGATCCCCGTAGCCCGCTCCACTAAATAAGCGACTTCAGAAACACACCAAGTTCGGCTTCCTTATACCTCCCCGCCGTGAGCGATGGCGAGCGGAACCCGGTTTCCGTCCAACAACCGAATCGCGTCCTCGGTCCCCGCCGGACTCAAGTGCATGTCGCGCTGCGTCGTGGAAAGACCGGCGTGTCCGGCCAGCTCCTGAATTGCCCGAGCGGGTGCGCCCTTCATCGCCAGATGCGAGCAGAACGTATGACGCAATACGGGCACGCCCCCCTTGGCCAACCCCGCCACACGCTGCGAGCCCAGGATCGCCTTGATGACGCGATCCCGCGTCGTGGGCGTTCCATCTGAAAGGCACATGAGGGGCTCCGGGTTTTTCGGGCCAATCCCAGCGTGAGTTTTGCGGCACAATCGGGCCAATCGGCCAGGAGGATGTGCCGTGAAGAAGAAGCGCTTTTCCGTCGAGCAAATCACGTCGGTGCTGCAGCAGGTTACTGGCGGCGTGCCCGTGGGCGATCTCTGCCGGCAGGTCGGGATCTCGGAGCAAACGTTCTACCGCTGGAAGAAAGCGTACGGCGCCATGCTGCCGAGCGAGGCGCGTGAGCTGAAGCAGCTGCGCGACGAAAACACCAAATTGAAACGGCTCGTCGCCGACCTGTCCCTCGACAAGGTCATGCTGCAGGATGTACTTCAAAAAAA
>JAOBWF010000122.1 GCA_025463215.1 Acidobacteriota bacterium
CGCCGGGGTCGATCTGGTGTCGCTCAACGTCACCGTCGCCGATACCAGCGGCAAATACGTCACCGACCTCACCGCGGCCGACTTCAACGTCTTCGAAGACGGCGTCAAGCAAGAGGTGACCTTCTTCAACCGCACCAACCTGCCGATCGCGCTGTCGCTGCTGCTCGACACCAGCGCCAGCATGGACACCAAGCTGCCGACGGCGCAGGAAGCGGCGATCGGCTTCGCGAAACGGCTGCGCAGCCAGGATCTCGCCGAGGTCATCGACTTCGACAGCCGGGTCATCGTGCTGCAGAATTTCACGAACAGCGCCTCCGAGCTCGAGTCCGCGATCAAGAAGACGTCGGCCGGAGGATCGACGTCGCTCTACAACGCCGTCTACATCGCGCTGAAGGACCTGAAGAAGGTCGTCGCCAAGAACACCGAAGAGATCCGCCGGCAGGCGATCGTCGTGCTCTCCGACGGCGAGGACACGTCGAGCCTGCTGCCGTTCGAAGAGGTCCTCGACCTCGCGAAACGGTCCGAGACCGCGATCTACTGCATCGGCCTGCGCGCACCCGAGGGCCCGGGCACGACCACCAAGGGCTTCAAGGAGGCGGAGTTCGTGCTGCGCCAGTTCGCGCAGGAAACCGGGGCGCGCTCGTTCTTCCCGAACCAGCTCGCCGAGCTCGCCGGCGTCTACGGCCAGATCTCGGACGAGCTCTCCAGCCAGTACACGGTCGGCTACACGTCGCGGAATCCCAAACGCGATGGCTCCTGGCGCCGGGTCGTGGTCCGCGTCAACCGCCCGAGCATGCATGCGCGCACCAAAATGGGATATTTCGCGCCGACGGCCCACTGATCATGAACCTCGTCCCGCTGGTGCTCTACGCGGCGGCGATGGTGGCGTATGCGTGGCACTTCGCGCAGCGCAACCCGGTCGTCGGCCGGTCGGCGACGACGCTGCTCGTCGCCGCGGCGCTGTCGCACACCTTCGTCATCGGCATGCAGACGATGGAGGCCGGCCACATTCCGGTTGCCGGCGCGACGCCGGCCATCTCGACGTTCGTCTGGCTGCTCGCGCTGTCGTACCTCTACGTCGAGATGACGGCGGACGAGCGGGCAATGGGCGTCTTCATCCTGCCGCTGCTGGTGGCGCTGCAGACGATTCCGGGGTTCCGCCCCGGCGTCGAGGATCGCGCCGCGGTGCTGCAGGGGCCGCTGTTCGGCGTCCACGTGTCGTCGCTGCTCTTCGCCTACGCCAGCTTCGCGCTCGCCTGCGTGATCGGGATCACCTACGTCCTGCTGTTCAAGGAGATCAAGGCCAAGCACCTCGGGTTCTTCTATGCCCGCCTGCCGTCGCTCCAGGTGCTCGACCGCATGAACCACCGCGCCATCGTCATCGGCTGGGTCTTCCTGACGATCGGCATGATCGTCGGCGCGTTCTGGGCCGCGCAGGCGCGCGGCGGCTACGGCGCCGGGGATCCACGGGTCCAGGCGATGTCACTCGAGGATCCGAAGATTTTCGTCGCGCTGCTCTGCTGGGTGGTGTATTCCTTCGAGCTGTTCGCGGCCCGCCGCATCGGCTGGGGCGGGCGGCGCACCGCGTATCTGTCGGCGCTCGGGTTCGTCATCGTGCTGTTCAACTTCGTCCCGATCACCTACTTTTTCTCGAAGAGCCATAACTTTTAGGAGTTCGGCAGTTAAGGATCCGAGGATTTCCTCAGCTCCTTAGATTTCAACCGTCATCGACATGCAGCTTCTGTTAGTGGGAATCAGTCATCGCACCGCGCCGGTCGAACTGCGCGAGCGCGTCGACTTCCAGGCGCGCGGCGTCGCCGAGGCGCTGCGCGTGCTCACCGAGCGCGGCTCGACGCGCGAAGCGGTCGTGGTGTCCACCTGCAACCGCGCCGAGCTCTACGTGGCGTGCGACGATGCGGCGCAAACGCGGCAGGATCTGGTCCGGTTCGTCAGCGATTTCAACGGCATCCCCGCCGGCGACATCGCGCCGCACGTGTATGACGTCACCGGCCTCGACGTCGCCCGTCACCTGTTCCGGGTCGCGGCCGGGCTCGATTCGCTGGTCATGGGCGAGCCGCAGATCCTCGGCCAGGTCAAGGACGCGCACACGGTCGCGGCCGACGCCCGCACGGCGGGGCCGCTGCTCAACCGCCTGTTTCATTCGTCGTTTGCGGTCGGCAAGCGGGTGCGCACCGAGACCGGCCTCGGGTCCGGTGCCGTGTCGGTGAGCTACGCGGCGGTCGCCCTCGCGCGCAAGATTTTCGGCGACCTCACCGGCCGCAGCGTCGCCGTCATCGGCGCCGGCGAGATGGGCAAGCTCACCGCGCTGCACATGAAGTCGCACGCCCTCAGCCGCATCACGATCGTGAGCCGGACGATGGCGCATGCGGCGCGGACGGCGGAGGCGATCGGCGGGGCCAGCGCGGCGCCGTGGGAGGAGCTCGACGCCGTCCTCGCCGCCAGCGACATCGTCATCACCGCCACCGGCGCGGCGGCGCCGATCCTCACCACCGCGCACATCGACGCGGTGATGCGGCCGCGGCGCAACCGGCCGCTGTTCATCATCGACATCGCGATGCCGCGCGACGTCGAGGCCGCGGCGGGGGAAATCGAGCAGGTGTTCCTCTACAACATCGACGACCTGCAGGCGACCGTACGCGAGAACCTGGCGCGCCGCGCCAGCGAGGTGGCGCGGGCCGACGCCATCGTCAACGAAGAGGTCGACAAGTTCGGCGGCTGGTTCCGCGCCCGCGGCGCGATCCCGACGGTGGTCGCGCTGCGCGAGAAGTTCGAGACGATCCGGCGCGCCGAGCTCGAGCGCCTGGACTTCAAGCTGTCGGCGCTGCCGCCGGAAGCGCGCGCCCGCGTCGACGAGATCACGCATCTCATCGTCGAGAAGCTGCTGCTGACGCCGACCGAGCAGCTCAAGGCGCTGGGCAACTCCGAGGCGGTCACCGCCTACACCGAGGCGCTCACGCGGCTGTTCGCGCTTGCCGAGCAGCAGGCCGGGGACGACGCCGGCCGGGATCAACCGGCGAAGGGCGGCCGGGTCGAGCCGTTCAAGCGCCCCGGGCGGCGATAGTTCCCGCACTACTCATGAATAGCGCTCAGGAGCTCCGCCTCGGCACGCGCGGCAGTCAGCTGGCACTGTGGCAGGCGAACACGGTCGCGGCGCGGATCGCGGCCGCCGGTGGTCCGGCCTGCCGCATCATCGTGATCAAGACCGACGGCGACCGGCTGCAGTCGCGGCCGCTCTCGGAAATCGGCGGCAAGGGCCTGTTCGTCAAGGAAATCGAAGACGCGCTGCTGGCCGGCGAGATCGATCTCGCGGTGCACAGCAGCAAGGACATGGCGGCGGTGCTGCCGCACGGGCTGAGGATCACCGCCGTGCTGCCGCGGGAGAACCCGCTGGACGCTCTTGTGTTGCCGGTCATGGCTGATGGCTCAGCGCGGATCGCTGTGGCGAATGGCCAGGGACCATCTGCCGTAAGCCATCAGCGGTCAGCCCAGACGCTAGAGGACCTGATCGCCGCTGTCGGCCCCTCGCCCTCGATCGGGACCGGCAGCGTGCGGCGGATCGCGCAGCTGATTCGATTGTTTCCGGGCGCGCGATTCCAGGGGATTCGCGGCAACCTCGATACCCGGTTGCGCAAGCTCGACGAAGGCGCACATGATGCGCTCGTGCTGGCGGCGGCCGGGTTGAATCGTCTAGGGTTCGCGGCCAGGATCTCGCTGTCGATTCCGGCGGCGGCGTGCGTGCCGGCGCCGGGCCAGGGGATCGTCGCGATCGAGATTCGCGACGGCGACAGCCGCGCCGCCGACGCGGTGGCGCCGATCAACGACGAAGCGGCGTACGACGCGCTCGCGGCGGAGCGCGCGCTGCTGGCGACACTCGGCGGCGGCTGCCAGACACCGGTCGGCGCGCTGGCGTCGATCGCCGCCGACGGTGCGCTCGAGATGATCGCCGCGGTCATCGCGCTCGACGGCCGCCGGGTGATTCGCGGCCGCGCGAGCGCGCCTCGCGGCGATGCCGAGTCCCTGGGCCGCCGGGTCGCCGTGCAATTGATCGCGGACGGCGCCGGCGAGATTCTCGCGGAGGCGCAACGCGCGCAGGGACGCCAGCCATGATCGTTCGACGTTCGCGGTTCGGCGTTCGTCGTTCCGCCGAACGACGCAGGAACGGTGAGGCACGCGAACGGAGAACGACGAACGTATGAGCATCGTGTATCTGATCGGCGCGGGACCGGGCGATCCCGGTCTCATCACCGTCCGCGGTCTGCAATACCTGTCCGAGGCCGACGTCGTGCTGTACGACCATCTCGTCCCGGCGCGCCTGCTGCGGTCGGCGCGGCCGGACGCCGAGCAGATTGACGTCGGCACCGCGGCGCCGCAGCCGCTCGAGCAGGAGGCGATCTGCTACCTGCTCGCCGAGAAAGCGCGCGAGGGCAAGACGGTCGCGCGGCTGAAATGGGGCGATCCGTTCGTGTTCGACAGCGGCGGCTCCGAGGCGCTGTTCCTCCACGAGCAGGGCGTCCGCTTCGAGGTGGTGCCCGGCATTCCCGCCGGCATCGCGGTGCCGGGATACGCCGGCATTCCAATCACCTACCCGGGCGGCGGCGACACGGTGACGTTCATCCGCGGTCACGAGGACGAAGGCCGAGCGCGCGCCTCGATCAACTGGGCGAGCCTCGCGCGCCTCGACGGCACCCTGGTCTGCTACGCCGGCCCGCACCAGATCACGGAGATGCTCGACGCGCTGCTGGCGCACGGCCGATCGCCGGAGGATTCGGTCGCGGTGGTCTACGACGGCACGCGCGCGACGCAGGAGACGATCGCCGGCACGCTCGCCGAAGTCGCCGGCGCCATCACGCAGCGCGCGGATCGCCGCCCCGCCATCCTCGTCGTCGGGCGGGTCGTGGCCCTGCGCGAACACCTGCGCTGGTTCGACGCGCGGCCGCTGTTCGGCAAGCGCATCGTCGTCACCCGGCCCAAGGATCAAAGCATCGAACTGGTCGAGCGGCTCGAAGCGATGGGGGCCGAGGCGATCGAGGCGCCGATGATCCGCATCCTGCCGCCGGAGGACTTCGCGCCGCTCGACGACGCGTGCGCCCGCGCCGGCGAATTCGACTGGATTGTGTTCTCCAGCGCGAACGGCGTCGACGCGTTCATGGAACGGCTGCTCGCCGGCCCCAAGGATCTGCGCGCCCTCGGCGCCGCCAGGCTGTGCGGCGTCGGACCAGGGACTGGCGATCACCTCGCGGACTACGGGCTGAAGGTCGATCTGACGCCGGCCGAGTACCGCGCCGAAGCGGTGCTGCGCGCGTTGTCGGCGCGCGGCGATGTCCGCGGCCTCAACATTCTGCTGCCGCATGCCGACATCGGACGCGAGCTCCTGGCCGACGAGCTGCGGAGACTCGGCGCGAACGTGACGGAGGTCGTCGCCTACCGGACGGTCGCGGTCGAAGGCGAGCGCGACGGGGAGCCCGACATCTATCGCATGCTCCTCGAGCACAGCATCGACGTCGTCACGTTCACGAGCGCGTCGGCGGTGCGCAACTTCGTCCGTGTCCTCGGCGCCGAGCCGGCGGCGGATCTCCTCGCCACCACGGTGGTCGCGTGCATCGGCCCGGTCACCGCCGAAGCCGCGTCGCAGTCGAACATCAAGACGACGATCCAGCCGGAGCACTACACGATCCCGGCGCTGGTTGCGGCGATCGCGAAGTTTTTCGAAGCAGAGCACACCGAAGTGACGTGAGGGCGCCGCGGTGAAGCGCCACCGAGACACCGAGGCCAGAGACTGACCGACGCCGTGCCCTCTCTGAGATAATACGCACATGACCCGCACCCAGACCCCGGCGGCCCTCAACCTGACGCGGCGGCTGCGGCGGCTGCGCCGCACGCCCGCGATGCGCGCGCTGGTGCGGGAGACGCGGTTGTCTCCCGACATGTTCATGCTGCCGCTGTTCGTCTGCGACGGCGAAGGCGTGCGGCGGGAAGTGCCGTCGATGCCGGGCGTGTTCAACCTGTCGGTCGACGAGGCGGTGAAGGAAACGGCGGCGGCGAAGGCTGACGGCGTGCACAGCGTCATCCTGTTCGGCATTCCTGACCGGAAGGACGACATCGGCTCGCTGGCCTACGATCCCGAAGCGCCGGTGCAGGCCGCGATCCGCGCGATCAAGCGCGAGGTCGCGGGGGTGCTGGTCGCGACCGACGTCTGCCTCTGCGAATACACCGACCACGGCCACTGCGGCATCGTGATTGACGAGGAGATCGCCAACGATCCGACCGTCGACCAACTCGTGCGCGCCGCCCTCTCGCACGCCGCGGCCGGCGCCGACATCGTCGCGCCGTCCGACATGATGGACGGCCGCGTCGGCGCGATCCGCCACGCCCTCGACGAACGCGGCTTCGAGAACACCGCGATCATGGCCTACGCGGCGAAGTACTGCTCCGCGTTCTACGGGCCGTTCCGCGACGCCGCCGGATCCGCGCCCCAGTTCGGCGACCGCCGATCGCACCAGATGGATCCGGCCAATGCCGCCGAAGCGCTCCGCGAGGTCGAGCTCGACATCGCGGAAGGCGCCGACATCGTCATGGTCAAGCCGGCGATCACCTATCTCGATGTCATCGCGCGGGTGAAGGATGCGTTCGACTTTCCCACCGCCGCGTACCACGTCAGCGGCGAATACGCGATGCTCAAGGCCGCGGCACGGAACGGCTGGATCGACGAGCCGCGCGCGATGCTCGAAACGCTGACGGCGATCCGCCGCGCCGGCGCCGACATCATCATCACCTACTACGCGCGCGAGGCCGCACGCGCGATCGCGTGACGCGAAGAGCAGGGGCGGTCCCGCGTCAGGGAACGAAGGTGAACTTGACCTGGCCGGTGACCGTCTTCGTCAACCCGAGCAGCGATCCGCCCGGCGGCCTCGTGCGGGTCGTGACGCGGACGTAGTAGTCGCGCGCCGGGTCCAGCCGCGCGGTGTCCGCGACCGGGACGCGAGTCCACTTCGTCAGCCAGGTCTTCACCACCGCTTCGTCTTCGGTGACGAACACATCTTCGACCTTGCCGTCGATCAGCCGGGTCAGCGTGTGGCGCCGCGTCAGGTTGTCGTACTGATCGGTCGTCGACACCACGGCGGTGCCCACGGTGCGATCGATCCAGGCCGGCGTGCGCAGCTCGAGCTGATACGAAAAGGTCGTCCGCAGGCCGCTGGCGATCGCCTCGCGGACCTCGGCGGTGTAGGCGTCGTTGAGCTCGAAGGTGACGAGCACGCGATTGTCGCCGATGAACGGGATGATCCGCAGCGTCTCCTGCGATCGCAGCGGGACCACCGCCAGCAGCAGGAGGAGAGGCGCGAGCAGCATCCGGGTGCGATCACTCATGTCATCTGTCTCAATAGCGAATGACGGCGGCCATCGCCGCGCGCCAGAACGATAAATGCTGCTCGCCGAACGTCAGCCCCCCGCTCGGGGGATTGGCGCCGACGCTCTGAAACCGGCGGACATCCCAGCTGACGCCGACCCGGTTCGTCACGAACGCGACCGCCCCGACGCCGATGTCGACCGTCGGGAGCACCGTCGAGATGTCGAACACGTTGAACAACGTCGTCCTGCGCACCTGCATCAGCCCGACGCCGCCGACAAGGTACGGCCGCAGCGAATACTCGGTCACGCGATGCGGCGCCGCGACGATCACGTTGCCGGTGAACGCCGTGACGCGGCTCGATTTCACCAGGTCGTTGCCGGTCCCAAAAAAACCGGGGCCGTCGAAGATGTCGATCTCCCCACCGAACAGCTCGCCGAGAAACACCGCACCGACGCCGATCGCCGGCTTCGCCCGGCCGCTGGCGCCCTGCGGGTCGACGAACGTCGTCGCGCCGCCGAAGGTCGCACCGACAAACGGGCGAATCTGTCGATCCGCCGCCAGGCTGCGCGCCGACATTAGCAGAAGTGCGGTGCTCAGTACCAGGGTGCACCGCGCCGCCGACGATCTCATCGCACGAAGATGGACAGAAACAGCCGAGCAAAGGGAGATACCGTCACATCGCCGGCGGACAGATCGAACGGACGAGCCAGACCCGAGCTGTTCGCGAGCAGAATCATGGTCAGACCGCGTTGCGGCAGCGTGATGATCATCGACGATGACGCGTTGTCGCTGACGCCGAACTGCCAGACAATCGGGCCGCCGTTGTAGGTCTGAACGAACCAACCATACGCGTGCGGCAGCACCCGGCCGTTCGCGCCGAGCGGAGGCGTCCAGGCGAGTGTCCGCCAGTCCGGCCGCATCACGCGCCCGCTCTTGAGCGCGAGATCGAACCGCTCGAGATCGAGGATGGTGGAGATCATGCCGGAGGCCGGCGTCAGCGTCGGCGCGCTGTAAGACGAACGCGTTGCGCGGCCGCGCGCATCAACCGCGTACGGTGACGCCAGCCGCTCCAGCGCATCCGCATAGCGTTGCAGCGCCGGCTGGGTAAACTTTTCCGCCGGCGCCTTCAACGCGGCGACGTCGGCGCCGGGGACAGAGGCGAACATCGCCAGCTGGTCGAACAGCGCCGACACGCCCCACCGGAACGATGAATCGGTGCAGCCGGCAACCGCCGCGGCGACCGGCGCCAGCCGTTCCGGGTGGTATGCGAACACCAGCCCGTTCGGGCCGGCGGTCGTGTGCGTGAGGATCTGCCGGATCGTCGCGCCGGCGTCGGGACTCGCCGGATCGAAGCGGCGCACCAGGTCGTCGAGCGACAACCAGCCGTCCGACGCGCAACGTATCGCCAGCGAACCGACGAACGCCTGCGTCGTGCCATCCAGCTGGAACGGCGTGTCGAGCCGCGTCACGATGTTGCGGTTGACGTCCTGGTATCCGAACGCCCGTTCCCAGGTCACGTCCGCGGGGCCGACCAGGGCGGCCGCGAGGCCGGGAATGCCGGCTTGAATACGAAGCGCGTCGAGATAATCGCTGAAACGCGACAGCACGAGGTCGTCTGCGGCGCGCGGCCGCGCACTCACCGACAATTCCAGAGCCATCGTGAGAAGCAGCAGCGGCAGACGACGCATGGACA
>JAOBWF010000133.1 GCA_025463215.1 Acidobacteriota bacterium
ATCCTGACCGCATCGGCGAATGGCGCGCGCGGCTACCCGGAGCGGCCGGCAAGCGACGACGAACTGGCGGCAAAGTTCACGGCCTGCGCGACGCAGACGCTATCACCCTCCGGCGCGGCCGAGGCGCTCACCCAACTCCGCGCGATTGAATCGATCGCCGACGTCCGCACCGTGACCGCCGCGCTGTAACGCCGCCACAGCTCCGAGCGGTTTGCAGAGTCGTGTAGCGCAGCGCGTCAGCCTGCCCCGTGACAGCCCTGAATGGCTGCGCGGCGAGGTGGTCGAAGGCGCTTTACCCGCGCGTTTTGCCGGGGACGTGCCCGCGCTTCCAGATCATGAACGTGCGCGTGAACTCGATGACTGGCGTCTGGTCCTGATTGACACCGGTCGTTCGCACGCGGACGATGCCGACGGTGGGGCGTGATTTGGATTCGCGCGTCTCGAGCACCTCGCTGCGCGAGTAGACCGTGTCCCCTTCGAACAGCGGGTTCGGCAGCCGCACTTCGTCCCACCCGAGATTGGCGACGCCGTTCATCGTCAGATCTGTCACCGATTGTCCGGTGACCAGCGACAGCGTGAAGCACGAGTTGACGAGGCGCCGCTTGAACTCGGTCTGCTTCGCGTACTCGGCGTCGAAGTGGATCGGGTTCGTGTTCATCGTCAGGCACGTGAACCAGACGTTGTCGGCGTCGAGAATCGTGCGGCCGAGCGGGTGTTCGTAGACGTCGCCGACGCTGAAGTCCTCGAACACGCGGCCGGTCCACCCCTGCTTGATTGCCATCAGATCGCTCCTTCACGGCGCCACGACGCGACCGTCTCCCGCGCGACGCCGAGTTCCTCGAGAATCAGATCGGTATGCTCGCCCAGCGCGGGGATGTCGCCCATCACCGGCTCGACGCCGTCGATGTGGACCGGCGGCACCATCGCGCGCAGCGGTCCGGCCGGCGATCCGATGTCGCGCCAGCGATCGCCGCCGGCGAGCTGTGGATGGGTGAGGAACTCGCTGACCGTGTTCATGCGCGCCCACGCGATGCCGGCGAACTCGAGCCGTTCGACCACCTGGCCGGCGGTCAGGGAGGCGAATGCGCTGTCGATCGCGGCATGCAGCGCGGAACGATGGTCCACGCGCAGGCTGTTGGTGGTGAACCGATCGTCGTCGGCGAGCTCCGGCTGCCGCAGCACGTCGGTGCAGAATCGCGTCCACTCGCGGCCGTTCTGGATGCCCAATGAGATCGACCCGCCGTCGCCGGCGCGGAACGGCCCGTAAGGCGCAATCGACGCGTGGTTCGCGCCGCTCCTCGGCGGCGGCGCGCCGCTGTAGGCGGCGTAGTATGCCGGCTGTCCCATCCACTCGCCCAGGGCATCGAACAGCGATACCTCGAGCGAGGTGCCGCGTCCGGTCGAGCCGCGCGCCAGCAACGCCGTCAGGATCCCCGAGTAGGCATACATGCCGGCGGCAATGTCGGCAACGGAAATGCCGACCCTGGCCGGTTCGTCGGTACTCCCCGTGAGCGAGACCAGCCCCACTTCGCTCTGCACCAGCAGGTCGTAGGCTTTCTTCGACGCGTAGGGTCCGGAGGATCCGTAGCCCGATACGGTGCAGGCGATGAGCCGGGGATGCCGCTCGCACAGCGCCGCGGCCGACGTGCCGAGACGTTCGGCGGCGCCGGGCGCCAGGTTCTGGACGAACACGTCGGCGCCCGCGACGAGGCGAGCGAAGACGTCCGCGCACGCCGGCCGTTTGAGATCGAGCGTCAGCGACTGTTTCGATCGGTTCAGCCAGACGAAGTAGCTCGAGAGGCCGTTGACCGTGGTGTCGTAGCCGCGCGCGAAATCGCCCCCGTCGGGCCGCTCGATCTTGATCACGCGCGCGCCGAGATCGGCCAGCTGTCGCGTCGCAAACGGCGCCGCGACCGCCTGCTCGACCGACACGACGGTGATACCTTTCAGCGGGAGCATCGCATTCAGCAGGCAGCCTTCACGGCGGGCCTCAATACGACCTCGGCAGGCCGAGCACGTGCTCGGCCACGTAGGCGAGGATCAGGTTGGTCGAGATCGGCGCGACCTGATAGAGGCGGGTCTCGCGGAACTTCCGCTCGATGTCGTAGTCCTCGGCGAAGCCGAACCCGCCGTGCGTCTGGACCGCGACGTTGGCCGCCTCCCACGATGCGTCGGCGGCGAGCAGCTTCGCCATGTTCGCTTCGCTGCCGCACACCTCGCCGCGGTCGAACATGTCCGCCGCCCGGATCCGCATCAGATCGGCCGCCTCGACGTTGACGTGCGCGCGCGCGATCGGAAACTGCACGCCCTGGTTCTGGCCGATCGGCCGGTTGAACACGACCCGTTCCTTCGCATACCGCGTCGACCGCTCGATGAACCAGCGGCCGTCGCCGACGCATTCGGCCGCGATCAGGATCCGTTCCGCGTTGAGGCCGTCGAGCAGGTAGCGGAAGCCCTGGCCTTCTTCGCCGATCAGGGTCGACGCCGGCACCTCGAGGTCGTCGAAGAACAACTCGGTGGTCGCGTGATTCATCATCGTCCGGATCGGCCGGATCGTCAGGCCGCGGCCGACCGCTTCGCGCAGATCGATCAGCAGGACCGACAGTCCTTCCGTGCGTTTCTTGACCTGTTCGATCGGCGTCGTCCGCGCGACCAGGAGCAGCAGATCCGAATGTTCCGCGCGCGAGATCCACACCTTCTGGCCGCGGACGATGTAGCGATCGCCGTTGCGTGTGGCGGTGGTCTTCAGCTGCGTCGTATCCGACCCGGTCGTCGGTTCGGTGACGCCGAACGCCTGCAGGCGCAGCTCGCCGCTGGCAATCTTCGGCAGGTACTCGCGCTTCTGCACGTCCGAGCCGTGACGCAGCAGCGTCCCCATCGTGTACATCTGCGCGTGACAGGCGCCGGCGTTGCCGCCGCTGTGATTGATCTCTTCGAGGATGATCGACGCCTCGCCGATGCCGAGGCCCGAGCCGCCGTACGTCTCTGGAATGAGCGCGGCGAGATAGCCGGCGTCGGTCAGCGCCTTGACGAAGGCGTCCGGGTAGGCGCGCGCGGCGTCGAGCCCGCGCCAATAGCCGTCCGGAAAAGCCTTGCACAGGTCGCGGACGGCGTGGCGCAGGTCCTGATGCAGTTCGACGCTCGGCACCGCGCCATGATAGACCACGTTGTATGATCGGCGGGCCCTGCGGTCCCTGGGCTTGCCATCGTGATCTCAGTCGCCGACCTCATCGTCCGTCACCTGCGCCGCGCCGGCGTGGGCTTCCTCTTTGGCGTCCCCGGTGGCGGCAGTAATCTCGATCTCATCGATGCGGCGGGCCGCGCCAGGCTGCCGTTCATCCTCACCGCGACGGAAACCGCCGCCGCGCTCGCCGCGATCGCGCAGGCCGAGGTGCGCGGCCGGCCGGGCGCGTGCCTGACGACGCTGGGTCCCGGCGTGACGTCGGTCGTCAACGGCGTCGCCTGCGCGTGGCTCGACCGCGCCCCGCTGCTGGTGTTCACCGACCGTCATCCCGCATCGGCGGCGCGCTTCGCCCATCAGCGGGTCGATCATCGTGCCCTGTTCGCGCCGATCACGAAGTGGTCGGCGACGCTGGCGCCGGACAACGCCGACGCGGTCATGCGCGAAGCGATCGATCGCGCGATGGCCGAGCCGCGCGGGCCGGTGCACCTCGAGTGTCCCGCCGACGTGTTGTCGGTTGAGGCGATGGAGCAGTACCAGGCCGACATCGGCGTGCACGCGTTCGAGGACGAGCCGGGGCGAGTGCTGCTCGATCCCGCGGCGCTCGCGCCGATGCTGTCCGGCGCGCGGCGGCCGCTGCTGCTGGTCGGCCTCGGCGCGCGCCAGC
Organism: Acidobacteriota bacterium; assembly: GCA_025463215.1. Lineage (GTDB taxonomy): Bacteria > Acidobacteriota > Vicinamibacteria > Vicinamibacterales > CAVVIG01 > CAVQFC01. Next base: position 3,849 of record JAOBWF010000133.1, read on the forward strand.
CCCTCGACGCGGCGTCGATTCTGGCGCTGTGCGCCAGCCGCGGTGTGCCCGCGATGGTCACCTACAAGGCGAAAGGGGTCGTGCCCGACGCCGATCCACACTACGCCGGCGTTTTCACGAACGGCCGCATCGAGCGCCCGATCGTCGAGGACGCCGATCTCCTGCTCGGCATCGGCCTCGATCCGATCGAGCTCATTCCCCGGCCGTGGACCTACCAGCAGCGCATCGTCCACATCGGCCGGTCGCCGGTCGACGACCGGCATGTTCCGTTCGCGGCGCAGCTGGTCACGGACATTCCGTCCGGCATGCAGCTGGCCGGCGAGCTGCTGCCACGGTCCTCCTGGGATCTCGACGCGGTCCATCGCACGCTCGTCGCGCAACGCCAGCAGGTGTGCCCGCGGTGCGAGCGTCTCTCGGCCCACCGCGTCGTGCAGATCGCCGCCGATGCCGCCGCGGCGCGGGCGCGCGTCACCGTCGACGCCGGCGCTCACATGTTTCCCGCGACCATGCTGTGGCCGGTGGCGGAACCGAACGGGATGCTGATCTCGAACGGGCTGTCGACGATGGGGTTCGCGCTGCCGGCGGCGATCGGGGCGGCGCTGGCGGATCGCGAAGGCGCGCCCGGCGCGATTCACGATCACGACGCGCCGGTGATCGCGCTCACCGGTGACGGCGGCCTGCTGATGTGCAGCGGCGAGCTGTTGACCGCCGTCCGCGAGCGCCTCCGCATCATCGTAATCGTCTTCGCCGACGCGTCGCTCAGCCTGATCGACCTCAAGCAGCAGCAACGTCGTCACCCATCGTCGGGCGTCGCGCTCGGCGCGATCGATTGGTGCGCGCTGGCCCACAGCGTCGGCGCCGCGGCGCATCGCGCCGATACTGAAGACGATCTAAACCACGCCCTCTCGCGCGCTCTGGCGCACCACGGGCCGACGGTGATCGAAGCGCGGATTGACCCGGTCACATACGCGGACACCCTGCATAGCATTCGAGGATGACCATGCGCTCACGACTGTTGCCGTTGTCGATGATGATCGCCGCGCTCGCGGCGGGCGCCGCCGTGCCGCGCGCCCAGCGCGCATCCGGGCGTCTGCTGGTCCTCAACAAGGAGGATGCCAACCTGGCGATCGTCGATCTGCGGTCGGGCAACGTCCTGGCTCGCGTCCCGGTCGGTGAGGGGCCGCACGAGCTTGTGACTTCGACCGATGGCAGGCTCGCATTCGCCAGCAACTACGGGACCGGACCCGCACCGGGGCGGACGATCTCGATGATCGACCTTGCGACGCAGAAAGAACTGCGTCGGATCGACGTCTCGCCGCTGTCGCGGCCGCACGGCCTGGCCTTCGCCGACGGCCAGCTGTACTTCACCGCCGAAGCGGACAAGAAGGTCGCGCGCTACGACCCGGCGACGAACACGATCGACTGGCAGTTCGAAACCGGCCAGGCGACGACGCACATGGTGATCGCGACCAGGGACGCACGCACGCTATTCACGTCGAACATCGGCGGCGACAGTGTGTCGGCGATCCAGCGGACGGCCGGCGGCGTCTGGGAGCAGACAGTGATCGCGGTTGGCAAGGGACCAGAGGGCATCGATCTGTCGCCGAACGGCCGTGAAGTCTGGAGTGCGCACTCGCGCGACGGCGGCATCTCGATCATCGACGTGGCATCGAAGAAGGTGGTGCAGACGATCGCGCTCGGCACCAGGCGGTCGAACCGGATCAGGTTGACGCCGGACGGCAAGTTCGCGCTCGTCTCCGATCTCGATGCCGGCGAGCTGATCGTCCTCGACGCCGCCGCGCGCAAGGAGATCACACGCATTCCGCTCGGGAAAATGCCCGAGGGGATCCTGATGCCGCCCGCCGCCGGCGTTGCCTACGTGGCGGTCAACGGCGACAACTTCGTCGCGGTCGTAGATCTCACGACCTGGCAGGTCACGAAGAAGATCGTCACCGGCACCGGTCCAGACGGCATGGCGTGGGTACCGTAACTGTCCTTCGGTGGAGGTGTAAATGTCGCGGCGGTCGAGGGTCGGCGGCATCCTGGCCGAGTTGATCGTCTTCCAGCGCATGACGGCGCGGCGGGACCGCCTGGCGCACTACGTGACGAGGGGACCAACGACTGATCCAGCACCTCGCAGGCGCCTAAATGGTGATCTGCGTCGAACCCCACGCATCCAGCATCTCCGCCGACGCATAAATCGGGCGGGCCGCGCACCCGGCCGCTCGTGCGCTATCCGCTAGAATGTCCGGCATGTTCCCACGTCGATTCGCCGCGTACGTGTCGCTGACGCTCGTGCTCGCCGCCGCGTCGACCGTGCATCTGCCCGCTCAGCAGGCGCCGCAGGTGAGTCCGAGCCTGTTTGCCGACATGCGATGGCGCAATATTGGTCCGTATCGCGCCGGGCGGACGAAGGCGGCCGCCGGCGTGCCGAGCCAGCCGTACACTTTCTACATCGGCATGGTGAACGGCGGCGTGTGGAAGACGACCGACGCCGGCCGGACGTGGAAACCGATCTTCGACGACCAGCCGACCGGATCGATCGGCGCGATCTCGGTCGCGCCCTCGGATCCGAACGTGATTTACGTCGGCAGCGGGGAAGGTCTGCCGCGCCCAGACCTGGCGGTTGGCGACGGCATCTACAAGTCGATCGATGCCGGCGCGACGTGGACGCACCTTGGCCTGCGTGACGCGCAGCAGATCCCGAACATCGCGATCGATCCGAACAATCCGAACCGGCTGTTCGTCGCCGCCCTCGGCCATCCCTATGGTCCCAATCAGGAGCGCGGCATCTTCCGGTCGACCGACGGCGGCCGCACCTTCGATCGCGTGCTGTTCAAGGACGAGAACACCGGCGGCAAGGACGTCGACATCGATCCGTCCAACCCCGACATCGTTTATGCGACGCTGTGGGAGCAGCGCCAGGGGCCATGGGAGAATGGCGCGTGGAGCGGCACCAACGGCGGCATCTTCAAGTCGGTTGACGGCGGCACGACCTGGAAGCCGCTGACCCAGGGTTTGCCCGAAGGCATCGTCAACGCCGAGCTCGCGGTCGCGCCGAGCAATCCGCGCCGCGTCTACGTGACCGTCGAGGCCAGTGGCAACGGTACCGGAATCTACCGCTCAGACGACGCGGGCGGGTCGTGGACGCGCAGCACCAACGACGCGCGGCCGGTCAGCCGCATCAACGAAGTCGTGCCGCACGTGCATCCCAAGGACGCCGACACCCTCATCGTCACCGACGTCGTCAGCCACAAATCGACCGACGGCGGCAAGACATTCGTGCCGTTCAAGGGCGCGCCGGGAGGGGACGACAACCAGAATCTCTGGTGGAACCCCAACGATCCGAACATCATGCTGCTCGTGGTCGACCAGGGCGCGGTCGTCACGCTCAACGGCGGCCAGACGTGGAGCTCGTGGTTCACGCAGCCGACCGCGGCACTCTATCACGTGATGACCGACAACGCGTTTCCGTACCGTGTCTGCGGCGGACAGCAGGACAGCGGATCGGTCTGCGTGGCGAGCCGCGGCAACGACGGCCAGATCACGTTCCGCGACTGGCATCCGGTCGGCGTCGAGGAATACGGCTACGCCGCGCCCGATCCCCTCGATCCGGATCTCGTCTACGGCGGCAAGGTGACGCGTTACGACCGGCGTACGGGCCAGGTGTCGAATGTCGGCCCGGTCGAAGGCGGCCGCGGACGCGGCGGCGCGCCGGCGCGGCCAGCGTATCGGACGGTGCGCACCCAGCCGGTCGTGTTCTCGACCGTCGACCACCGCGCGCTCTTCTACGGCAACAACGTGCTGTGGAAGACGCTCGACGGCGGCATCAACTGGAGGCAGATCAGTCCCGACCTGACCCGCGAGACATGGGAGGTGCCGAAGAGCGTCGGCAGCTACGCGTCCATGGTGCCGTCGCGCCAACGCGGCTCCATTCCGGCGCAGGTGATTTACACCATCGGGCCGTCGTATCGCGATGTCAACCGCCTGTGGATCGGCACCGACGACGGTGTAATTGCGACCACGGCGGATGGCGGTCTGCACTGGAGCAACGTCACGCCGCCGCAGTTGACGTCCTTCATGAAAGTCTTCACCATCGACCCCGGCCGCTTCGATCCGCTGACGGCGTACGCCGCGGTCAACACGCTGCGGCTCGACGACATGAACCCGCACCTCTACCGCACGCACGACGGCGGCAAGACGTGGACCGAGATCGTCAACGGCATTCCTGGCGGCGCGCCGGTCAACGTCGTGCGCGAAGATCCGACGCGCAAGGGGCTGCTGTTCGCCGGCTCGGAAACGCAGGTCTACGTGTCGTTCGACGACGGCGATCACTGGCAGTCGCTGCGCCTGAACATGGCCGCTTCGTCGGTGCGCGATCTCGTGATCAAGGATGACGACCTCGTCGTCGGCACGCACGGCCGCGGCATCTGGATCCTCGACGACATCGCGCCGCTGCGCGAGATCGCCGAGGCGGTCGGCGGGGCGGCGGCCACGGGCGCGGCGGGCGCCGTTGCCGAACGAGAGGCGATCCTGTTCAGGCCGCAACCGGCACTGCGCGTCCGCTGGAACACGAACACCGACACGCCGATGCCCCCCGACGAGCCGGCGGCGCCGAATCCGCCGGAGGGCGCGATCATCGACTACTACCTGCGGTCGGCCGCAACCGGGCCGGTGACGCTGGAGATTGTCGGCGCCGACGGCAAACCGGTGCGTACGTATTCGAGCACCGATCAGGTGTTCACGCCGGACCCGGCGACAGCGACGATCCCGTTGTACTGGTATCGGCCGCTCGCACCGCTGTCGGCAGCGGCCGGGATGCATCGCTTCACCTGGGACGTGCACTATCAGCCGCTTGGCGAGCCGCGAATCGGCGGTCCGAATCTGCCGATCGCCGCCATTGCGCACGACACCATCGCCGCGCCGACGACGCCATGGGTGAATCCCGGAACGTTCACGGTGAAGCTGACGGTCAACGGCACGTCCTATTCGCAGCCGCTCGTGGTCAAGGCCGATCCTCGTGTGAAGACGCCGGCGCTGGCAATGCAGCAGGTGTACACGTTGTCGAAGGCGATGTATTACGGCGCCATCGACGCGGAGGCACAGGCTCGGCAGGCGCGTGCGATTCGTGAGCAGATCGCGGCTCGGCGCGGGCAGGCGCATGGACCGGTCGATGCGGCGCTGGCGGCGCTGGATGCCAGGCTCGAGCCGCTCGCCGGCACGACGTCGCCGCTTGCGGCCGTGATGAACATCCTACAGGGCGCCGACGTCCGTCCGACGACGGTGCAGCTGAAGGCGATCGCGGCGGCGCGAAGCGCGGCGGCCGCCAATACCGCGACGTGGACCGCCATCAGGACGCGCGATCTTCCGGCCTTGAATGCGAGGCTGACGTCGGGCGGCCAGGCGCCCCTGACGTTCTGACGCGATCACGTGGCCGCACCCCCACGTCATCTGTCGCTGCTGCGTTCGTTCACCCCGGCCGACGTGCTGACCATCGGCAACGCCAGCTGCGGCACGATTGCGATTTTCCTGTGCCTCGATTACGTCGCCGCCGACAACCGACGGTTTCTGTGGATCGCGTTCTTCCTCCTGCCGCTCGCGCTCGCGCTGGACGTCCTCGACGGCTACGTCGCCAGGCTCAACACGCGGCGGCAGTCCGTGATGGGCGGCGATCTCGACTCGCTCTCCGACGTGATCTCGTTCGGCGTCGCTCCCGCGGTTCTCGGGTTCACGCTCGGCCTGCGCGGCGGGTGGGACATGCTGTGTCTGACCTACTTTGTCGTCTGCGGCGTCAGCCGCCTGGCGCGCTTCAACGTGACGGCGGAGGCGCTGGCCGATGCCGAGACCGGCAAGGTCAAGTACTTCGAAGGCACGCCGATCCCGACCAGCATCGTGATCGTGCTGATGTGGGCGATCGCGTTCGCGCTTGGACGGATCGACGAAGCGCTGTGGCTCGGTGCGCACCAGGTCGGCCCCGCGGTGCTGCATCCGCTGTCGCTCGTCTACGGGGCGAGCGGAAGCGCGATGATCAGCGCGACCCTCAGAGTGCCAAAGCCGTGACGAGGATCACCCGTTGGTCGTCTGTCGTCAGCCGCCTGACGGTGCGCATAGCGCCGGCAGGATGTCGCCGATTGGCTCGCGCAGCACGGCGTCGGCGATGCCATCGAACGGCGTCGGCTGCGCGTTGACGATCACCACGCGCGCGCCGGCGGCCTTGGCGACCGGCACGGCGCCGGCAATCGGATAGACCTGCAGGCTGGTGCCGATCGCGAGCAGGAGGTCGGCCCGCGCCGCCGCGTGCATCGCGCGCTGGATGACGGCGGGGTCGAGCGCCTGGCCGAACGAGATCGTCGCGCTCTTCAGAATGCCGCCGCAGTGCTCGCACGCCGGATCCGCGTCGCCGCTGCGGACGCGCGCGATCGCCGACGTCATCGGGCCGCGCCAGCCGCACGCCATGCACATCACCTCACGCATCGTGCCGTGCACCTCGATGACGATGTCCGGTGCGTGGCCGGCCATCTGATGCAAGCCGTCGATGTTCTGCGTCACGAGCGCGAGCAGGGTGCCGCGCCGCTCCAGATCGACCAGCGCGCGATGGCCGGCGTTCGGTTGTGCGCGCCACGCCGGATGATCCAGCCGGCTCTGCCAGGCCAGCCGGCGCACCTCCGCATCGGCCATGTAGTGGTGGATGTTGGAGAGGCGCTCGGCCTTCGGGTTCTTCGTCCAGACCCCCTGCGGGCCGCGGATGTCCGGAATGCCGGACTCGGTGGAAATGCCGGCGCCGGTCAGCGCGACGATGCGCACGGCTTGATCGACCCAGTCGCGGACGCTCTGGGCAACGTCGGTCACATCACGATTTTACCGAACCTCGAGGCGACCCGCACCCAGCCGGAGCGGCCGCGCGAGTCGGGTAATATCCATCACGGTCTCGCGGAACGTTCGATCCAGCTCTGCTCAACCGCCGCGCTGAAAGGCTGTGGACGTGAAACGCATCGCCCTTGCTCTCGCCGTTGTCTGCGCCGCGGCCTGTTCGAAGCCGCCCAAGTACGACGTCGTCATCCGTCACGGCACGGTGTACGACGGCACCGGCGCGCCGGCACAAGCCGTCGACGTCGCGATCCTCGACGATCGGATCGCGGCGATCGGCGATCTCGCCGCCGAGCGCGGCCGCGACGAGGTCGACGCGACCGGCCTGGCGGTCGCACCCGGGTTCATCAACATGCTCAGTCACTCCGAGACGTCGCTGATCGAGGACGGCCGCTCGCAGGGCGCGCTGCGCCAGGGGGTGACGCTCGAGGTGTTCGGCGAGAGCTCGATGGGGCCGCTCACCGACGCGATGAAGAAAGACCAGATGGAGCGTCAGGGGGACATCAAGTTCAACATCGTGTGGAACACCCTTGGCGGCTATCTCGACCACCTCGTCGCGCGCGGAATCTCCACCAACGTCGCGTCGTTCGTCAGCGCGGCGACCGTTCGTGCCAACGAAATCGGCCTCGACAATCGTGCGCCGACTACCGCGGAGCTCGAGCGCATGCGGGCGGACGTCCGCGTCGCGATGGACGAAGGCGCGATGGGCCTGACGACGGCGTTGATCTACATTCCCGGCGTGTTTGCGAAGACCGACGAGCTCGTCGAACTGGCAAAGGTCGCCTCGGCATCCGGCGGCATGTACATCTCGCACACGCGCAGCGAGGGCAACCGGCTGCTCGAAGCCATCGACGAGACGCTGACGATTGCGCGCGAGGCGAAGATCCGCGCCGAGATCTATCACCTCAAGGAAAGCGGCGAGTCGAACTGGTCCAAGCTCGACGCGGTCATCGCCAAAGTCGAAGCCGCGCGGAACGCCGGCCTCGACATCACCGCGGATATGTACACCTACACCGCCGGATCGACCGGCCTCGACGCCGCGATGCCGCCGTGGGTGCAGGAGGGCGGCTACAAGGCGTGGGCGAAGCGGCTGCAGGATCCGGCGATTCGCGAGCGCGTCCGCAGGGAGATGACGACGCCGAGCGATGCGTGGGAGAACCTGATGGCGGCCGCCGGCGGGGCGGGGACGCTGCTCGTCGGATTCAAGAACGAGGCGTTGCGGATCTATGCGGGCAAGACGCTGGCCGAGGTCGCGCAGCGGCGCGGCACGTCGGTCCAGGACACGGCGATGGATCTCGTGGTCGAAGACGGCAGCCGCGTGCAGGTCGTCTACTTCCTGATGTCCGAGGACAACGTCAAGCGCCAGATCGCACTGCCGTGGGTCAGCTTCGGCGCCGATGCCTCGTCGATGGCGCCCGAGGATCCGTTCATCCGCACCAGCACGCACCCGCGCGCCTACGGCAACTTCGCGCGTCTGCTCGGGAAGTATGTGCGCGACGAGCACGTCATTCCGATGGCCGAGGCGATTCGTAAGCTGACGTCGCTGCCCGCCGCGACGCTGCGGATCAAGGAACGCGGCCGGCTCGCGCAGGGCTACTTCGCCGATGTCGTCGTCTTCGATCCGAAGACCATCGCCGACACGTCGACCTACGAAAAGCCGCATCAGTACGCCGTCGGCGTCAGGCAGGTGTGGGTCAACGGCGGACAGGTGCTCAAGGACGGCGAGCACACCGGCCAGAAGCCGGGGCGAGTGGTTCGCGGGCCGGGGTGGAAGGCGAGACGCAAGACTTGAAACTCAGAACTCAGAACTCAATACGAACTCTGAACTTTCAACTCTCAGAGCGTGATGAGCCCCTGTCTGAGCGCGCGGCGGACCGCGTCGGTGCGGTTCTTCGCCCCGAGCTTGCCGGAGATCGAGGAGACGTGGAACTTCACGGTCTGATCGCTGATGCGGAGCCGGACCGCGATCGCCTTGTTCGGCAGCCCCTCCGCGAGCAGTTCGAGGACCTGCACTTCACGGCCGGTGAGCAGTTCCTCGAACGGGGTCGGATTGGGGTCCGACCCCAACCTGACCCCGGATCGGGGTCTGAACGGGGTCGGATTAGGGTCTGACCCCAACCTGACCCCGTTTGGCATGAGAATCGCGTCGCTGTCGATCGCGGATGCGCGCGCCGCCGTGAGCGAGTCGAACTCGCCGACGACGTCGAGCGCGCCGTGCGTCCCGGATCGCAACCGGGCACGCTCGGCCGGCGACCCGACCAGGAGCAGTCTCATAGGAATTAAGAATTAAGAATTAAGAATTACGGATGCAGATCCGGACGTCACAATCTTAAATCTGAACTCTGAAATCAGACATTATCCGACCTGCCGTTCGCCGACGGTCACCGTCAGTTGCATCGATGCGGCGCCGCGCAGCACCTCCAGCGTCACCTTCTTGCCGACGCGGTCGCCGAGGAGCAGATCGAGCAGCTGCTCAGGCGCTTCGACCGGGTGACCGTCGAACGCCAGCAGCACGTCGCCGACGAGGATCCCTGCCGTCCCCGCCGGCCCGCCGCTGGTGACCCCGACGACCAGCAGCGCGTGATCGCGGCCATCCGCGCTGCGCTGGCCTTCGGGCAGCGCGACCGGCTGCCCGGCGAGCCCGAGATAGCCGCGCTTCAGGCTGCCGTGCTCGAGCACGGTCGCCGCCGTCGTCCAGGCGATCGCCGCCGGGATGACGACGCCGAGGCCGCGAATCGAGGCGGCGGTGGCAACGCCGATCAGCCCGCCGGCGGTGTCGAGAAACGCCCCGCCGGCGAAGCCGTCGTGCATCGGCGCGGTCGTGCGGATGACCTGATCGATCGAACGGCGGCGGCCGGTCGGCAGCGGACCGCCGATCACCGACACGATCCCGGCGCTCGCGGTCACGACGTTGCTCCACGAGCGGGCGACCGCGAGGGCGAGATGGCCGACGCGCGGCACGGCGGCCGACGGCGCGAGCGGCGCGGTGTCGAGGCCGGGGACGCGCAGCACCGCGAGGCTGGTCGTCGGATCCCAGCCCGCGAGCTCGGCGTCGAGCGTCCGGCCATCGTCGCGCCTGACGTGCAGGCCGTCTTCACGGCCGAGCGCGCGAACGGTCGTCAGCACGACATTGTCGGCGTAGACCAGCCCGCTGGCGGGACGCCGGCGGCCGTGCACCTGCACGACGGACGGCGACGCGGCGCTCACCGCGTCGGCGAGCTGGTTCGAAAAGGTCGAGAGCAGGTCAGTAGCCATGCGCGAATCGTGACAGAACGTACGGCGCTGTGAATCACCCAATTGGGTATGATTCGGCAGCGCTCTCGTTGGCAGTCCCAGTCTCAGCCGGGAGGCATATGTCGCGTCTCGCCATCGTCACGCTTATTGCGGCGCTTACCGGTGCCGCCGGTGCGCAGCGGGCCGTGTTGTCTACGCGTCCCGAGACCCCGTTCAAGCTGGCCGCCTTCGAGGCCGCGGGCCGCGTCCGGGTCGGGATGGTGCTCGGCACGCGCATCCTCGACATCGAGGCCGCGAACGCCGTGGTCGTGCAGGCGATCGATCTGCGCGGCGGTCCGGGGATGCCGCGCGACATGCGGACCCTGATCGAAAACTACGACACGCTGGCGCCGAGCCTCTACCGGATGGCGAACTACTTCAGGGAGGCGAACACCGACGGCGCCTCCTTCGCGTTCGATCTCCAGCGGACCGCAATCAAGGCGCCGATCAAGTATCCCTACAATCTGCTCGCGATTGCGGCCAACTACAAGCTGCACGCCGGCGAGATGTTTCCGCCCGGCAGCCCGCAGCAGAAGGCGGCCAACGACGCGGATCAGGACAGAGAAGATCCCGTGTTCTTCGCCAAGTCGCCGCGCTCGTGCATCATCGATCCCGACGAGAGCTTCGCGATTCCGGCCGGCCGTAATATCGACTGGGAAGGAGAGCTCGCGATCATCATCGGCAAGCCGGCGTTCAAGATCGCCGAGGCGCAGGCGCACGAATACGTGTTCGGCTACAGCATCATGTACGACCTGAGCGATCGCGGCGGCAGCGGCCGGCGTCCGCTGACCGGGATGTTCACCAGCCCGAACTGGTTCGCCGGCAAGAGCGGCGATCGCTCGGCGCCGTTCGGCCCGTTCATCGTGCCGAAGGAGTTCGTCAAGGACCCCGCGTCGTTCCACATCGTCACCAGGGTGAACGGCGTCGTGAAGCAGGACGGCGACACCAGGAACTTCATCTGGGACGAGGCGCACATGATCCGCTATCTGACGTCGATCCTGACGCTCTATCCCGGTGATGTGATCTCGAGCGGCACGCCGGATGGGGTCGGCGCCGGCCGCAAGCCGCCGGAATTCCTCAAACCGGGCGACGTCGTGACGATCGACATCGACGGCATCGGCAGCCTGCGCACGCCGATGCGCGCGAATCCATGACCGCATCTGCCGCGCCGGCCTTCGGGCCGGCCATCCGGGCCGCCCGCAAGGGCGGCGCGCCGGTTGCCGCGACCATGTGCGCCTTGGCCCTTCTCGCCGCGCAGCAACCGCCGCCGCCTGCGGATACGATCCTCGTCAACGGCCACGTGATCACCGTCGACGCGCGGTTTTCGATCGCCGAGGCGGTGGCGATCTCCGGCGGGACGTTCGCCGCGGTCGGGACGAACGCGGCCATCCGCCGGCGCGCGGGGCCGAACACGACGACGATCGATCTGCATGGGCAGACGGTGATTCCGGGGTTGGCCGACGGTCACCTGCACGACGCCGGCGGCGGCCCTGGCGTCGATCTCTCCGGTGCGCGCAGTCTGCCCGACATTCTCGCGCGCGTCTCCGCCCGCGTGACCGGCTCCCGGCCCGGTGACGTCATCGTCTCGAACAGCGACTGGCACGAGGCGCAGCTGAAGGAGCACCGTCTGCCGTATCGCGCCGATCTCGATACGGTGTCTCCCGCCAACCCGGTGGTGCTCGTCCGGGGCGGACACGAGTACATCCTCAACTCCGCGGCGCTGCGGAAGTGGAACATCACGAAGGACACGCCGCAGCAACCCGGCGGCCGGATCACGCGCGATGCGGCAGGCGAGCTGAACGGCGAGTTGATCGATCGCGCCAAGGCGCTGGTCCAACTGCCGGCCGCGCCGCCGCTGACGATCGACGCGCTCGTCGAACAGCACAAGAAGCTCAATGCCGCCGGACTGACGAGCATCCGTTATCCGGGGGCGCCGATCGAACAGTACCGCCTGTTGGAGGAGATGAAGCGCCGCGGCCTGCTCACGATCCGCGTCAGTCAATTGATGCGCGTCGGCGCGGACACCGCCGACAACATGCGCGCCGCTGTCGCCGCCCTCAACGTCAAGCCTGACGAAGGCGACGCGTGGCTGCGGGTCGGCGGCATGAAGCTCGGCGTCGACGGCGGGTTCGAAGGCGGCTGGATGCGGCAGCCCTATGCCGAGCCGTGGGGAGAGGGCGGCACGTTCTACGGCGTCAACACGATGAAGCAGGCGCCGTATACCGACGTCGTCAAGGAGTTGAATCGTCTCGGCTGGCGGGTCGCAACCCACGCCGTCGGCGACGCCGCGATCGACGAAGTGATTGCGGCCTATGAGGCGGCGAACGCGGAGACGTCGATCGCCGGCCGCCGCTGGACGCTCGAGCACGGCTTTATCGCGCAGCCGGATCAAATCGCCCGCCTGAAGAAGCTGGATCTCGTCATCTCCGCGCAGGATCACCTGTATCTCGCCGGCCCGAGCCTGGTGAGCTACTGGGGCCCCGTGCGCGCCGCGCGTACCACGCCGATGCGCGCGTTCATCGACGCCGGCTTCATCGTCGCCGGCGGCACCGACTCCGCGGTCGTGCCGTATCCACCGTTGTGGGTGCTGTATCACTTCATCACGCGCGACACGATCAGCGGCGGCATCCTCGGCGCCGATCAGAAAATCACGCGCCGCGAAGCGCTGCAGGTCGAGACCATCAACAACGCCTACCTCACGTTCGAAGAGTCGCTGAAAGGTTCGATCGAACCGGGCAAGCTCGCCGACCTCGTCGTCCTGCCGGAAGACATCCTGACCTGTGCCGCCCGGCACATCGAAGACATGCGCGTGTCGCTGACCATGGTCGGCGGCACCGTGGTCTATCGCAGACCGTAAGGGCTTACGTTTCGAGTAACGCCCTGGCGCGTCGTTCGTTCCGTGTTTTCAACACGTTAGCCGCTGGTCCCGACCTTGCTCAAGGACCGGCACCGTGATCCGATACTCTTCATCTGCCGTTTTCGCCTTGTTCCTGGCGTTCGCCGCATCTACCGCCGCGCCCGTCTACGCGCAACCACCCGCCGCGTCCCCCGATCCTGCCGTGCAAGCGCCGGCGTCGGATGACGACGACGCCAAGTTCCGGCCGATGGAGCCGGATTACGTCACCATCAACCTGCCGACCACACTGCCGCTGCCGGCGCACGCGATGAATTTCCACTTGAGCCACCGGTTCAACGAGGATCTGCGCAACGACAGCATCGGCACGCAGTTCAGCAACGCGTTCGGCCTCGACACCGGCGCGAACATCGGCCTCGAGTTCCGCTACGGCGTGATGAAGCACCTCGAAGCGGTCGTGCAGCGCACCAGCCTCGGCAAGACCATCCAGTTCTCGGCGAAGTACGACGGCTGGCATCAGACCGCGGCGATGCCGGTCGGCGTGTCGATCATCGCGTCGATCGAAGGGGACAACAACTTCCACAACACCGACGGCACTCGAGCCAACTTCGCCCCGGCGCTCGGAGCCGTTCTCTCCCGCACCGTCGCCGATCGGCTGGCCGTCTATGTGAGCCCGATGTGGGTGCACAACACCTCCACCGGAAGCACGACGACGTCCGATACCGGTTTCATCGGTCTCGGCGGCCGAGCCCGGCTCGGCAAGTCGACGTTCTTCGTCCTCGAGGGGGCGCCGCGAGTCGGCGGCCTGGCGATCGGAACCGCGGAGTACGCCTTCGCAATCGAGGAGCGGGTCGGCGCCCACGTGTTCTCTCTTACCTTCAGCAATTCCGCGGGGACGACATTCCGTCAGCTCGCTCATGGCGGCGTACCCGAACACCTCACGTTGGGGTTCAACCTGACCCGCAAGTTCTACTGATCGTGTCTTTCGTAAAAGGAGTGGCTCCGATGAAACGATTGTCTCTACTGTTTGCGCTCGGCGTATTCGTGTCGGGCTGCGGCAGCTCGTCCTCGACGGCACCGACGACACCGACGAATCCGACGTTTACCGCGACGCTGTCGCCCGCCAACGAAGTGCCGGCCATCGCGGGCGCCGAAGCGACCGGCAGTGGCACCGCCACGATCACGATGGTGACCACGAAAGACAGCGCCGGCAACGTGACCGCCGCGACGGCGACGTTCGTCGTGAACATGTCAGGTTTCCCGGCCGGGACAACGATCAACGCCGCGCACATTCATGGTCCCAACGCGCCGGCCGGCACCAATGCCGGCGTGCTCGTGAGCAGCCTCATCACGCCAGGGGCGAACGTATTGACGAATGGTTCGGGCACCTTTACGGCAGCGAATCTGACGGTCACTCCGGACCAGGCGAACGCGATCCTGGCGAGCCCCGGCAATTTCTACTTCAACATTCACTCGGCGCTGAACGCGGGCGGCGTCGCGCGCGGTCAGCTCGTCAGGCAACAGTAGAACGCATTACACCGGCCGCCATGCACGTGCACTGGTGGCCGGTGGTGGTCCGGCCGGCACGATGCCGACATTGCTCCTGGCGCGTGCCGGCGTCTCCGCGTTCGTCCTCGGGAAACAGGCCGACTTCCGCCGCCACTTCCGCGGCGACACCATCAATCCATCGACGCTCGAAGTGATCGACGATCTCGACCCCCTCGGTCCATTCCTCGCGCGCCCGCACCGGAACTGCGTGAGCAGAGCGGCCGAGTGCCGGCGTTCACGGTCGCGGCCGCGAACATTCTCGCCGGCCGCTCGTGTCCGGAACGTGCGCGGACGCGGATCTAGCACGCGCCCCGAATCGGCGCGAGCTTTTGACGCGGATGGTGCAGCGCTACAGGGTGATGGTGCAGGAAGGGGCGAGGGGCTCCGGTGGAAAGAGAACCGCAGCAGCTTCCGTGGCCGTGAAGCTGCTGCGGTGGTTCCCGATGTTGCGCCGTATACCGGCGCAACGAGAACCGGAATCCTCAGTAAGGCCGCAGGTCGCCGCGATACGGAATCACCTGGCCCGGCTGCACGTCGATGTCGAGGCGGAGCGGTTCGTAGCCCGGCGCCTGCACTTCGATTTCGTGCTGACCCGCGCTCAGCGTCAGCGGCTGCTCGGTGCCGTCGAAGTCCTCGACCCGCCCCGCATACGTGCCGTCCACGAAAACGTCGGCGTCATACGGCGACATCTCGAGCGCGACGCCGCCATAGTACGGCGACCCCGGACTCACGATGACGCGTTCGCGCGGCGCCCGGTATCCGTAGATCATGATCGGGTACGGATAGCTGTAGGTGTATGGCACCGGATAGCCCGCGTAGATCCCGAACCCGATCGAGAAGCGCGGCCGGAACGTGTACGGCCGGGAATACGAGCGCGAGCCGTAATAGCCATACCCGCGCGGGGTATACCGCGGCGAGTAGCGGGGTGAATAGCGGGGCGCGTAGACGTTGCCGCGGGGCACGGCGCGCCCGATGTCCCGCCGATCGTTGAGGCGGTTGTTGTCGTAGCGCCGGTCGTTGATCCCGTTGTTCTCGTAGCGGCGGTCATTGACCCGGCTCTCGCCGCGCGGCTGCGCAACCTGACGCTGAGGCTGCTGCTCAACGCGCGACTGCTCAGCCTGACGCTGCTGCTGTTGCTGCTGGGCGCGCGGCTGCTCGGCCTGACGCTGCTGCTGGGACTGCTGCGCCCGCGGCTGGTCCTGGCGCGTTTCGACGCGCGGGGCGGCGCCGCCCTGCGGGCGCGACTCGCCCCGCGGCTGCGCCTGTTCGCGGCCCTGCGACTGCTGACCCGAGCTCTGCTGCCGACCGTGGTACTTTTCCTGCGCAAACGCAGGAACCGACGCGAAGGTAAACGCCATCAGAACCGCCGACGGCGTGATGAGTGACGTGAGCTTTGACATGATGTGCCCTCCGGCATCAACTACAGGGGCAAGTCCCTTGCCACCAAAATGTCTAAGGATTTACATCATGCGGGCCATCAGTTGAGGTATTTCGAGGACACTGGCGCACGGTTGTATCATCCGGTCATGCCCTTCATCTCCCGTCTGGGTTTGTGCGCGGCGGCGTACGCGTTGACGACCACGGCTGCGCTGGCGCAACCGCCGAACGACCAGCCGGCTGCGCTGACCACGGCTGATTACGCTCGGGCGGAAAAATTCATGCCCTACAACACGACACCGCTGGTGTTGCGCACCGGTGTCCGCGCGGCGTGGCTGCCGGGGGATGCTGACGATCGTTTCTGGTATCGCGTCACCACCGAGAACGGCGTCGAGGTCGTGCTCGTCGACGCGCGGAAGGCGACAAAATCGTCGTGCGATCTCGCACCGTGCAAGGCCGCGGCGCGCGAGGATCAGTCCCGCGCAGGGGGAGCCGGCGGCGGGCGCTACGCCGAGACCTCGCCGGATCGCACGCGCACGGCGTTCGTGCGCGACTGGAACCTGTGGGTGCGCGACATCGCCAGCGGCCGCGAAACGCCGCTGACCAAAGACGGGGTCAAGGACTTCGGCTACGCGACCGACAATGCGGGCTGGACACGCAGCGACCGGCCGATCCTGCGCTGGTCGCCGGACTCGAAAAAGATCGCGACCTTCCAGCAGGATCAGCGCGGCGTCGGCGAGATGTATCTGGTCGACACGACCGTCGGCCACCCGACCCTGCAGGCGTGGAAATATCCGCTGCCCGGCGACGCCACGGTCACCATGATCCAGCGCGTCGTCATCGACGTCGACAGCGGCAGGGTCGTCCGTCTGCAGCTGCCGCCGGATCAGCATCGCTCGACGATGTGCGATGACGTCGCCTGCCGCGGCGAATGGGCCGACATGCAGTGGAGCCCCGACGGATCGACGGTGGCGTTCGTCTCGACCGGGCGCGATCACCGGCGCGAGCAGATGCGCGTCGCCGACGCGGCGACCGGCGTCATCCGCGACGTCATGGAGGAGAAGGCCGAAACGTTCTACGAGTCGGGCAACGGGGCGGTCAACTGGCGCTACCTGCCGCAGTCGAGCGAAGTGATCTGGTTTTCGGAGCGCGACAACTGGGGCCACCTCTATCTCCACGATCTGAAAACCGGCCGCGAGAAGAACGCGATCACCAGCGGCAACGGCAACGTCACGCAGCTGCTGCGCGTCGACGACAAGGCGCGCCAGGTGTACTTCGCCGCCGTCGGCCGCGAGCAGGGACGCGATCCGTACTTCCGCCACCTGTATCGCGTCGGGATGGACGGCAAAGGCCTGCAGCTGCTGACGCCGGACGACGGCGATCACGAGGTGTCGTTCTCGCCGTCGGGACGGTTCTTCGTCGACACCTGGTCGCGGCCCGACCTGCCGCCGACCTCACAGCTGCGCGACGCCGAGGGCAGACTGGTGCTGCCGCTCGAAAAGGCCGACGTCACCAGACTGGTCGCGGCCGGCTGGCAGCCGCCGGTGCCGATTACCGTCAAGGCGCGCGACGGCGTCACCGATCTGTACGGCCTGATGTACCGGCCGACAAACCTCGATCCGGCCAAGCGGTACCCGATCGTCAATCACATCTACCCGGGACCGCAGACGGGCAGCGTCGGCGGCCGCACATTCAGTCCGTCACGCGGCGACGCGCAGGCCCTCGCCGAGCTCGGCTTCGTCGTCGTCGAGATCGACGGAATGGGCACGCCATGGCGGTCGAAGAAGTTCCACGAGGCCTACTACGGCAACATGGGGGACAACACGCTCCCGGATCAGGTCGCGGCGATGCGGGAGCTGGCGTCACGCTTTCCGTGGATCGACATCGATCGCGCCGGTATCTACGGGCACTCCGGGGGCGGCTATGCCGCCGCCGGCGCCATGTTCCGCTATCCGGATTTTTTCAAGGTCGGGATCTCGGAGGCCGGCAATCACGACAATCGCGTCTACGAAGACGACTGGGCGGAGAAGTGGCAGGGGCTGCTCGAGAAGAAGACCGACGGGACGACGAACTACGACAACCAGGCGAACCAGCTGATTGCGAACAATCTGAAGGGGAAGTTGCTGCTGGCGCACGGCACGATGGACAGCAACGTCCCGCCCAACAATACACTTCTCGTCGTCAACGCACTGATCAAAGCGAACAAGGACTTCGATCTGCTGCTGCTGCCCAACCGCGGCCATGGCTTCGGTAACGAAGGTTACATGGTGCGCCGCCGTTGGGACTACTTCGTGAAGAACCTGTTGGGCGCCGAGCCGCCGCGCGAGTACCAGATGCACTCGCCGGCGGACTCGCGCCCGACGCCCTAGACGACCGTTCGACGACCGCTGATGAGACCGACCAGGAACAGCACGATCGCGATCACGAGCAGCAGGTGCACGAACGCGCCGATGGTGTAGGTTCCGACCACGCCAAGCAGCCAGGCGATCAGAAGAATCACGGCCAGTGTGTAAAGCATCTCAACCCTCCGGCTGTGACTGTTGCAAGGAACGGGGCCACTTCTCGCCAGCTCTGCGGTGAATACGGCGGCGAGCCGGTAATTGCTCAGGAAAGGCCGCAAAGACAAGGAAATACACAACTCGTACAAGCCGAGCACACCAACCGGTGTATCTTAATTGGTCGTATCAGAGTCTAACGAGTTGTAAGGAGAATTCCATGGCCAAACGATCCACTTCGGGAATTGTCTGCCCACGTTGCGGGGTACCGAGCGCGCGCGTCATCGGACGGTCCGAAGCGCTGCCCGTGCTGTACCTGCGGTGCGACGACTGCGGCAAGACGTCTGTTTCCCCCGAATAACCGCTTCCTGCCGATCGATCAGCGCAACGGCCGCCGGCCGGGTCAGTGCGGACATTCTCCGTCCGCCGGCCGGACGCTTTTCACCTTGAACTCGGGCAGATCGACCGTCCCCGGTCCGGCGGCGCCGCCGGCCGAGGCGACCGCGGCGCGCGCCGGGTCGATCGCGCCGGCCTGAGCCGCAACGTTCGGGTTCGGCAACAACCCGCCCTTGACGGTGAAGCGCTTCGTTTCGACCACCGCTCCCGCGATCTGCACGCGCTGCCCGAGATAGTCCTTCCCGTTCACACCGGTGAGCCGGTACTTGCCCTCGTTGAGGTCGTCGAGCGTGAACTGGTCCGTGTTTTCGGTGCGGACGACGCATCCGCTCAAGGCGAGGGTCTTGAGCGGGGCTTTCTGCGCCGGTTTCTTGTCCGGCTTGTCGTTGCTGGTTTGCGCCAATGGGGCGGCGAGCGCCGCGCCGACGAGGACGAACGAGGCGAGCGTGACACGCATCATGACCTCCCGACAAAACCGCTGAGCATCGCCGGCATCGGCCGTCCCGCCAGCGTGGTCGCTACGTCGGCGGCAAACGCCGGCGCGACCTCGCCCAACGGGATCAATGGTCGCACATAATCGCCTTCCATGGCGGCAATCGGCACGCCGTCGCGATAGGCGATGCGTGTCGCGGTCGCGGCGCGGACGCGCTCGCCGGCCGTCACGATCCCGGCCAGGTTCAACGGATCCGCGGCACTGATCACCAGGCAGCGGCCGTCGGCGGTGGTGCGGCGAATCTCTCGCAGGCGCTCGATCGCCGGCGCCAGCGCGAACTGTTCGCCCGACAGGCCGGAGACGAAGCGGCCGCCGCGGATCTCGCCGCGCGCCTCGAGTCGGCGAAACACGCGCGTCAGCTCGCGCCAGGGCGCGAGGTTCGCCTCGCGCGCGAGCAGCCGCCGGCAGACGACGCCGTAGCGCTTGAGCAGCGTGCGCGCCTGCAGTTCGACGGCGGCCTCGCGCTGCCCCTCGTCATCCGCCCGCCGCACCGGCAACAGCGACCATCGTCCCGTGACGTGGTGGCGCGACAGCGCCGACGCGGCTCGCCCGCCGGACGCGCGCACGACCGTTCGCAGCCCGCCGAAGCCGTCGGACGCGACCAGACCGGCGCCGACCAGGTCGCACAGCCCGCGTCTGACCCCCGATTCGTCGAGACCACTGGGGGCGGTCAGATCGGCGATGAACGACGCGCCGCGGCGACGCAGCGCCTCGACCACCGCGCGCGCCGCGTCGCCGAGATCCTCATCGCGCGGCAGCGTGTCATCAGCGTCCCCCTTCAGGGCGGCCCAGGCATCGGCATGCTCGCGGAGAAACAGCGCGATCGGCGTCGCGCCGATTAGCTGTGTCCGATCGCGCGAGGACGAGGACAGCCGCGCCCACGCGGTTTCGCCGGTCA
The DNA here is from genome assembly GCA_025463215.1 of Acidobacteriota bacterium. GTDB lineage: Bacteria > Acidobacteriota > Vicinamibacteria > Vicinamibacterales > CAVVIG01 > CAVQFC01. Next base: position 24,050 of record JAOBWF010000133.1, read on the forward strand.
GGCACAAGGTGTCGAGCATCGACGGCTGATACCCGTCGACGCGATCCGGCAGCACCGCGCGCTCCCAGGCGTCGGCCGCGAGCTCGTAGCCGTCGAGCGATTCGACGACGGCGCGCAGGCCGTCGACGCCGGTGAGGCGGTTCGCCGGATCGACGTGCTGCCACGCGAACAGGAACCGCATGAAATCGGCCGGGGTGACCGGCTCGATTTCCGCCCGCAGGCGATTGAGCGTGTAGCGATGGATTCGCGCCAGCAGCCGGCGGTCGCACCATTCGGTTCGGAACGCCGAGTTCGCCGCGGCCGCCGTGCCACCTTGTTCTGCGGACCTCGCGGGCTGTGCGTTGCCGGGCGTGAACGATCCACGCAGCACGAGCCCATCGGCTTCGAGGACGAGCAGCGCCGCGTCGACGCCGGCGACATCGATCGCCAGCGCGTCGGCGAGCGCCTGCGCCGTGGTCGGACCCGTGATCGCGATGCGTCCGCGCAGCAGTTCGACGATCGCTTCGTCGCGCGTCCAGACGCGCGCTGCGCGCGAGGGCGGCGGCTCGATCGCCGGCACGCAGATCGCGCCCGGATGCACCGCGCGCAGCTCCGGCAGCCGCTCGGCCGCCGCAAGCATTCTGATTTGCGAATGCCGGATTCTGAATTCGCAGGCGCGACGCGCATCGATCAGCGCGGCGAACAACTCCGGCGCGACCGGCTCCGCGTCGCGTCCCGTGAAGAAGCCGGCGCTCAGAAGGGCATCGTGCAGCTCGTCGGCGTCGCGCGGATCCGGCCGGGCTTCGTCGCAGACGCGATCGATGGCGGCGGCGTCCAGCGCGCCGAGATCGCCGGCGCCCGCCGGCTCGCCGGCACGGCGTGCATACACCGCCTGCGTCCGCCGTTCCTCGAGCGGCGCGTCGTCCATGAACGCGTACGGCTGCGCGTTGAGGATTTCGTGCGCCAGCGCGGACGGCTCCGGCGTATCGCGCGCGACGCAGCGGATGGCACCGGCATGAATGCGCGCCAGCACGCCGGTCAGCGCCTCGAAATCCATCGCCTCCTCGAGGCAGTCGCGCACCGCCTGCGCGACGAGCGGATGATCCGGGATTTCGCGATCGCCGGGAATGTTCTCCAGGCACGCGGCGGCGTCCGGGAAGACCGCCGCCATCAAGTCGTCGGCGAGCATCCGCTGCAGCTGCGGCGGCACCTTCTTGCCGCTGCGGCGGCGCGGCACGGCAAGCGAGATCGTGGTGTTCCAGCGCCATCGCGTCTGGAAGACCGGGGCGTCGAGGAACGCCTGAACGAGCACGTCCCTGGTCGTCGCCGGATGCAGATAGCGGAAGACATCGGCGAGCGGAAACGAGTGCTGCGGGCCGAGCGAGAGCAGCATGGCGTCCTCGGTTGCCGCGGCCTGCAGCTCGAAGTTGAACTGGCGGCAGAACCGCTTGCGCAGCGCCAGGCTCCAGGCCTTGTTGACGCGGCTGCCGAACGGCGCGTGCAGCACCAGCTGCATGCCGCCCGATTCGTCGAAGAACCGTTCGAGCACGAGGGTGTCCTGCGTCGGCAGGACGCCGAGCACCCGGTGCGCGTCGGCGAGATACGCGATCGCCTGTTCCGCCGCGGCGAGCGGGATCCCGGTTTCGGCGGCGAGCCAATGGACGGCAGGCCTGAACGCCTGCGCGACATCGGCGGCGGCGTCGGAGGTCGTGCAGCCCTTCAGGGCCGCCTCCACATCGGCGCGCAGATCGCTCACCGCACGCGAGAGCTCGTCGCTGCGCGCCGGCGCTTCGCCGAGCCAGAACGGAATCGTCGGCGGCGCGCCCTTCGCGTCGGCGACGCGAACGACGCCGGTCGTCACCTGTAGGATCTGCCACGACGCGTTGCCGAGCTGGAACACGTCGCCGGCATGGCTCTCGATCGCGAAGTCCTCGTTGAGCGTGCCGATGAACGTCTCGCCCGGATCGAGAACGACGCGGTAATCGGCGACCTCGGGAATGGCGCCGCCGGAGGCGATCGCGGTCATGCGGGCTCCGCGCCGGCCGCGCAGGCGTGCGTTGACCTCGTCGCGATGGACCAGCGCACTGCGGCGGCCGCGCCGGGTCGCGAATCCGTCCGCGGTCATCGCGACGACGGCGTCGAAGCTCGCACGCGGGAGCGCGCGGTACGGCCACGCGCGCGTCACCAATCCGAACAGCTCGTCCTCGCCGTAGTCGCGGCACGCGGTCTCGGCGACGATCTGCTGCGCCAGGACGTCGAGCGGCGCGTCGTGCGTGACGATGGCGTCGAGCTCGCCGCGGCGCACCGCGCGCAGCAGGGCCGCGCACTCGATCAGGTCGTCCCGCGACACCGGGAAGACGCGTCCTTTCGGCAGCCCGGCGATGGTGTGCCCCGATCGGCCGACCCGCTGCAGCAGTGTGCTGATCCGGTTCGGCGATCCGATCTGGCAGACGAGATCGACCGAGCCGATGTCGATGCCGAGCTCGAGCGACGCGGTGGCGACGAGCGCACGCAGATGGCCGCCCTTCAACCGCATCTCGGCGTCGAGCCGCTTGTCCTTCGACAGACTGCCGTGGTGCGCGGTAACCGCACCCTCGCCGAGCCGCTCGCTGAGATGACGCGCGACCCGCTCCGCCATCCGCCGCGTGTTCACGAACACCAGCGTCGTGCGGTGCTGCTCGATCAGCTCGGTCAGGCGCGCGAAGTATTCCTCCCAGACCTCGTGCGACATCACCGCGTCGAGATTCGACCGCGGCACTTCCATCCCGAGATCGATCGCGCGGCGATGCCCCTCGTCGACGATGGTGCACGGCGCGCCGCCGGTGAGGAACCGCGCGACTTCTTCGATCGGCTTCTGCGTGGCCGACAGGCCGATGCGGAGCAGCGGCTGCCCGGCGACCTGCTGCAGCCGTTCGAGCGTCAGCGCGAGGTGCGCGCCGCGCCGTGTCCCGATCACCGCGTGAATCTCGTCGACGATCACGGTGCGGACGGTGCGCAGCATCTCGCGGCTGCGCTCCGCCGTCAGCAGCAGATACAGCGACTCGGGGGTCGTGACCAGGATGTGCGGCGGCCGCCGCAGCATCGCGGCCCGCTCGGACGACGTCGTATCGCCGGTCCGCACCGCGGAGGTGATCCGCGGCGTCCCCCGACCCGACTCGCCGCACGCCGCTGCGGCGATCCGCTCGATGCCCGCCCGCGGCTCGGCGAGGTTCTTGTGGATGTCGGCGCTGAGCGCCTTCAGCGGCGAGACGTAGACGACACGGACCTCGTCGGGCAGCGGCGCGACGCTCGCCTGCTGCACCAGATCGTCGATCGCGGTGAGAAATGCGGCGAGGGTCTTGCCCGAGCCGGTCGGCGCCGCAATGAGCGTGTCGCGGCCATCCCGAATCGCGGCCCAGCCGAGCGCCTGCGCGCGCGTCGGCTGACCGAGTGTTTCAGCAAACCAGCGGGATACGAATGGGTGGAACGCGGACAGGGCCATAGAACCGCGGCGGATGGTTCTAGGATAACTCTTTTACCGCTGTTCGCGTCGCCGCCGCCGCGCGTCGCGGCGCCACTCGTTGCTTTCCCACCACGTCCGCATCATGTCGAAGGCGAAGACCGCGGCGACGACAATGACGAACGCGCCGAAAATCAGCAGCTCCTCGTCGCTGAACGGGCTCGATGGCGCCGCGTCATGGTCATCAGGCTGCAGGGTGAGTGCGACCAGCGGCCCGTTCACGTCAGGTGCCAGGGAGTCCGTCGCCGGTGGCGCCAGCGCCGGCGCAGATCCGCCTCATGCCGCGTCCGCCACACGAAATCGGCGGCGGCGACGGCAATCGCGGCGGTCAGGATGGTCAAGGTAATCAGCACGGCTCTCGACCCTTCGCATTGCAGCCTACAGGGCGGCGATGCGCGCTGCCGCTCAACTGTGTCAAGCATGCTTGACAAATCTTGACGTTCGCCGTCGCGGATCCGCTCGCTACAATGAATGGTCCCCCATGCCATTTTCTCCGGCCGGCCCGTCCGAACGGCGCGTGCTCGTCGTCGACGACGACACCGAGCTGTGTCAGCTGCTGTCGGAGTATCTCGCGACCGAGGGCTACACGGTCGAAGCGGTCCATACCGGGCAGCGCGGCATCGAGCGCGCGCTCGAGGGCGATCACGCGATCGTGGTGCTCGACGTCATGCTGCCCGACCTCAAAGGCTTCGAAGTGCTGCGGCGCATCCGCGCCGAGTCGCCGCGGCCCATCCTGATGCTGACCGCGCGCGGTGACGAGCAGGACCGGATCCTGGGACTGGAGATGGGGGCCGACGACTATCTCGCCAAGCCGTTCAACCCGCGCGAGCTCAGCGCCCGGATCGAGGCGATCCTGCGGCGGTCGCGCTCCGACCCGGCGCTCGATCGCCGCGCCGGCGATCGTCTCGAGGTCGGCGACGTGACGGTCGACAAAGGGGCGCGCGTCGCCCGCTGCGGCGACGTGCAGGTCGATCTGACGACGGTGGAATTCGACCTGCTCGATCTCCTGCTGCGCGGCGCCGGGCGCGTCATCCCGCGCGAGGAACTGGTCCAGACCGTGCTGCGGCGGGAGTTCTCGCCGTTCGATCGCAGCATCGACACGCACGTCAGCAACCTGCGGCGCAAGCTCGGACCGGCGGCCGACGGCGGCGAACGCATCAAGGGTGTGCGCGGCATCGGATATCAGTACGCGCTCGACGAGCGCGTCCGCCAGCGAGGCCGCTGATGCATCGGCTGCACGTCAAGATCTTCCTGTGGTTCTGGCTCGGCGTTCTGGTCGTCACCGGGACGCTGTGGTCGCTCACCGAGCTCAGCTACACCCGCGCCGACGACGATCGGCGATGGGCGGAAAAATACACGCCGCGGGTCCACCTCTGGGCGCGCCAGGAGATGCAGATTCTCCGCCGGGAAGGCCCCGGCGCGCTCGACCGCTACATCGGATCGTTTCAAAGCGATCCGGGTGTGCTCAACTACATTTTCGACGCGGACGGCCGCGAACTGCTCCAGCGTGATCCGTCGCCGCCGGTGCTCCGCCTGGTGACGTCGATGGCCGACTGGCCGTCGGGGACGCCGCGGGTGGACGCCGACGAGCGGATCATCGCCGAGCGGATCGTCGACTCGCGCGGCGTCTCGCACGTGGTGGTGATCGATTTTCCGGGGCCGTCGGTGCTCAACCGATCGGTCGTCGAGTTTCTGTCGCCAGACTTTTACGCCGCGTTTCCCGACCGCGGCTGGCTCATCCGCGCCGCCGCCGTCCTCACGGTCGCCGGCGTGTTCTGCTTCGTGCTCGCCCGCCACATCGCGCGTCCGATCGACCGGCTCCGCCTGGCGGCGCGCAACATCGCCAATCAGCAGCTGCATACGCGCGTCGACGCCAGTGTCCTGCAGCGGAAGGACGAGCTCGCCGATCTCGGACGGGACTTCGATCGGATGGCCGAGCGGATCGAGCACCTCGTGACGGCCCAGCGGCACCTGCTCGCCGACGTCTCCCACGCACTGCGGTCGCCGCTGGCGCGGTTGAACGTCGCGCTCGGACTGGCGCGGCAGCGCAACAGCCAGCCGACCTCGGAGCATCTCGATCGGATCGAGACGGAGGCGGTGCGGCTGAACAAGTTGATCGGCCAGCTCCTCACGATGGCGCGGATGGACAGCGGCCTCGATCTCGAGCGGCCGACGCGATTCGATCTCGGCAGCGTCGTCGAGGAGGTGAGCACCGACGCGGACTACGAGGCGCGGCAGCGCGGCTGCGCGGTCGCCTTCAGCCAGCGCGGCGCCTGCGCCGTCGAAGGTGCGCGCGAAATGCTGCGTGGCGCGATTGAGAACGTCGTCCGCAACGCGGTGCGGCACACCGAAGCGGCGACGCGGGTCGAGGTGTCACTCGAGTGCCGTCACGAGGGGGACCGGGCGCGCGCGATCATCGAAGTCCGCGATCATGGGCCGGGCGTGCCCGAGGATGCGGTCGCCAACCTGTTCGTGCCGTTCAACCGCGTGCTCAACGACGGCGTGTCGAACCCGGAGCGCACCGGCCTCGGCCTCGCCATCACACGGCGGACGTTCGAGGTCCACGGCGGCAGCGCCACCGCGGCGAACGCGCCCGGCGGCGGCTTCATCGTGACGCTGGCACTGCCGCTGCCGGCCTAGCGCGTCAGGATCAACTTCGATCGATCGGCGCCCGCGCGCGGCGTGAACTTCTGGACGCGGCCGCCGAAGCTGTCGGCGCCGTAGAAGTTGCCGTCGCTGTCGATCGAGATCTGATGCAGCTCCCAGAACGCGCCGGGGAAGGTGCCGTATGTCCCCCACGAGTAGAGCAGCTTGCCGTTCGGGTCGTATTCCAGCACTTTCGCGTTGGTGCCGTCGGCGACCCAGACGTGCTGATCCGCCGAGATCACGATGTCGTTCGCCTGACGCAGGCCGGGCCACTGATCGAGGAAGGCGCCGTTCTCGTCGAATACCTGGATGCGGTGGTTGGTCCGATCCGCAACGTAGATGTGGCGGTTCTTTCCGGCGGCGATGCCGTGCGGCCCGCTGAACTGCCCCGGCCCGGTGCCGCGCGTCCCCCACGCCTTCACGAACGCGCCGTTCTTGTCGAACTTGGCGACCCGCGCATTGCCGAGGCCGTCGGCGACGAGCAGACTACCGTCCGGCAGCCACGCAATGTCCTGCGGCCGGTTGAAGTGCGTGCCGTCCACGCCTGGCACGTCCGCCTCGCCCAGCGTGCGAACGAGTTGCTTGCCGTCGTTGGTGAACTCGTAGATCTGATGGCGCGCGTCGTTGACGACCCAGACGTGGCGTTCCGGATCGTACGGGTTGATCCGGATCTTGTGCGGTCCACCGCCGCCTTCGAACAGCTTGTCCCACTGGGTCCAGGCCTCGATCAGCTTGCCGGCGCCGTCGACCACGACGATGCAGTTGCGCATCTCGGGTTTGGGCTCGGTGGCGCGCTGATTGAGCGACCCCCACGTCCCGTTGAATCCGCGCGGCAGCGTGTCGGGCAGCTTCAACTCGCCGCGCGCGGCAATCAGGATGCGGTTGGGCGTGTCGGCGACGATACCCGGCTGCGATCCCCAGATGTACCCCTGGCGCGACCACGGCGCCGGCCAGTTTTCGACGACGGAGTACGGGCCGGTTTCCTCCTCGCCGCCTTTCTCCTGCAGCCGCGCCGGGGAGGCGAGCAGGCCGAGGGCGAACACCGACGCGACGGTCAGAGCACAGACGCGCATGACGCTCCTTCGCAAACGAGACGGGCGAAAAAAAGGGCCCGAGGATTTCTCCTCGGGCCAAACGAATCCGGGCATTCGGACTGCAGAATTACTGCGCGGCGGTGCCCCGCGTGGCCGACTGCGGCAGCGCGAACGCGATGTACTCGCCTGAGTAGTTGCCGCCGCTGACCGCGACGATGATGTACTGGCGTCCGTCGACGCTGTAGGTCATCGGCGAGCCGCTCTGCGGCGCCGGCATCCACACCGCGCCGACCTGGGCGCCGGTGTTCTTGTCATACGCGCGCAGCATCGCGCCGCGCGGATGCTCCGGCGTCGTGGTCACGCTCGGATCGCCGGCAACGACCATCGTCTTCGTCACGACGACGCCGACGTTGCCCTGCTGGCCGGTCTTCGGGATGTTGACGCCCTTCAGCGCCGGATGATTGCGGACCGCGTCCGGCGTGTCGCCGTGCGGCGTCGACCACATCAGGTCCCCTTTGTCCAGATTGATCGCGACGATCTGGCCGTAGGGCGGCTTGACGATCGACAGTCCCTGGACCGTCGCGCCGAATCCACCACCACCGCCGCCGGCGGCGGCAGCGCCGCCGCGCCCGCCGGCAGCCGCCGG
>JAOBWF010000147.1 GCA_025463215.1 Acidobacteriota bacterium
CGACGGCTACTTCCGCCTGCCGCGGCCGGCGCGCATCGACTCCTTCCAGCCGCACATGCACATGCGCGGGCGCGGCCTGACGGTCGAAGCGATCGATCCGGTGACGAACAAGACGTTCATCCTCAGCTCGGTCGATCATTTCGACTTCAACTGGCACATCAACTACGTGTACGCCGACGACGCCGCGCCGCTGCTGCCGGCGGGGACGGTGCTCCACCTGATCGGCATTCACGACAACACCGCGGCGAACCGGCGCAACCCGGATCCGAATATGTGGGTCGGCTTCGGCGAGCGCAGCGTCGACGACATGCTCCAGGTCTGGCTCGACATGGTCTACCTGGACGACGCCGACTTTCAGCGGCTGGTCGACGAACGCAAGGGGAAGCCCGCGGGGTCGACCACCGCGCCGCCGCATCAGCAGCAGCGATAGCATGGCAGACCCCGTGCTCCAGGCGGGCGGCCTGGCCTTTCGCGGCACCGGCCGCGATCTGTCGGTGCTGCTCGTCACGTCGAAGAAGCAGCCCGGATTCTGGATCCTGCCGAAGGGGCATGTCGAGCCGGGCGAGACTGCGGCCCAGGCCGGCCTGCGCGAGACGCAGGAAGAGGCCGGCGTCACCGGCGATCTGCTCGGACCGATCGGGGCCCCGCTCGAGTACGACTGGAACGGCAAGCGCTACAGCGTTCAGTATTTTCTGATCCGCGCGACCGCCGAAGAGCCCGCGAGCGACGGCCGCACCGTCGTGTGGCTCCCGGTCGACGCCGCGCTGCAGCAACTGAGCTTCGAGGACACGCAGCGCCTGCTCCGCGAGGCACGGCCGGCGATGGAAGGGACAGCGCAGGCATGACACCTGAGGTCGAGATCTACGACACCACGCTCCGCGACGGCACGCAAGGCCACGGCATCTCGTTCTCGGTCGCGGACAAGCTGCGCATCGCGGATCGGCTCGATGGGTTCGGCGTGCACTACATCGAGGGGGGCTGGCCCGGCTCGAACCCGCGCGACATCGAATTTTTCGCCGAGGCGAAGCACCGGACGTTCCGCAACGCGCGGCTGGCGGCCTTCGGTTCCACCCGCCGCAAGGATGTCGCCGCCGCCGACGACGATCAGGTGCAGCTGCTGATCGCGGCCAATACACCGGTCGTCACGATCTTCGGCAAGACCTCGCCGCTCCACGTCCGCGAAGTACTGCAGACGACGCTGGACGAAAATCTCAAAATGATCGCGGACACGGTCCGGTTCCTGAAGGCGAACGGCAAGTTCGTCGTCTACGACGCCGAGCACTGCTTCGACGGCTTCAAGGAAGACACGCCCTACGCGCTCACCACCCTTCATGCGGCGGAGCAGGCGGGCGCCGACGTGATCACGCTGTGCGACACCAACGGCGGCTCGCTGCCGTCGGAGGTCGCCGCGATCACGCGTCTGGCGCGCGAGCAGCTGCGGACCCGGGTCGGCATCCACACCCACGACGACATCGGGCTTGGCGTCGCCAATGCGCTCGCCTCGATCGAGGCGGGCGCGACCCACGTCCAGGGCACGATCAACGGCTACGGCGAGCGGACCGGCAACTGCAACATCACGTCGGTGATCCCGATTTTGCATTTCAAGCTGCACACCCGCGGCGTACCGGCGGCGTCCCTGCCGCTGCTCACCGAGCTGTCGCAGTTCGTCGACGAAACCGCGAATCTGCGTCCCAACCCGCGGCTGCCGTGGGTCGGCTCGTCCGCCTTCTCCCATAAGGGCGGCACGCACGTCAACGCGGTCGCCAAGGTGCTGAGCAGCTACGAGCACGTCGATCCAGCGTCGGTCGGCAACACGCGGCACGTGCTGATCAGCGATCTCGCCGGCCGCAGCAACATCGTCATGAAGGCGCGCGAGCTCGGGTTCGATCTGTCGAGCGACGCGGTCCACCTCAAGACGATGCTGGCGGCGATCAAGGACATGGAGCATCGCGGCTACGAGTTCGAGGCGGCTGATGGATCGCTGACGCTGTTGATCCGCCGGGTGCTGTCACAGGAGCCGCCGCCGTTCACCGTCGACGCGTATCACGTCTCGATGCGGTCGGAAGGAGGCGCGTCGGTCTGCGAGGCCACCGTCAAGGTGCGCGTCGGCAACGAGCGCGCCCACACCGTGGCGGACGGCGACGGTCCGGTGAACGCGCTCGACGCCGCGTTGCGCTCGGCGCTCGGCACCTTCTACCCGCAGCTGCACAGCGTCCGGCTGACCGATTACAAGGTTCGGATCATCGACTCGACCACCGGCACGGCGGCGACGACGCGCGTCCTGATTCAGTCGACCGACGGCGTCACCGAGTGGGGCACGATCGGCGTCAACGAGAACATCGTCGAAGCGAGCCTGCAGGCGCTGGTCGACAGCCTCGAGTGCGCGTTGATCAACATCGCCGCCGGCGCGTGACGCTTCACCACAACGTAGCGCCGGCCGCGAGGGCGGTGTCGGCGAGTGCGAACGCCCGGCGCCGCACCATCTGAACGTCCCGTGAACCTGATCATCCTCGAACGGAACGAGGTCGGCGCCGACGGTCGCGCGTCCCTGTCGGACGGCCGCGCCGCTCACCTGCTGAAGGTTCTGCGCGTCGAGCCCGGGCACACGGTGCGTGTCGGCGTCGTGGACGGACCGCGCGGTATTGCGACCGTTCAGGCGATCGGCGGCGGCCTGGTCACGTTGCGATGCACGCTCGACGCCGACATCCCGCCGCGGCCAGCGGTCGACCTGCTGCTCGCGGTGCCGCGGCCGAAAGTGATGCGCCGCCTGTGGGCGCAGATCGCGGCGCTCGGCGTCGGACAGATCATCCTGACGAACGCGGAGAAGGTCGAGCGCAACTACTTCGATACCCACATTCTCGCGCCGGACACGTACCGGCCGCTGCTGATCGAAGGCCTGCAGCAGGCGCGCGATACGCGCGTGCCGGTGGTGTCGATCCACCGCCAGTTCAGGATCCTGATCGAAGATGCGCTCGATGGCCTGTCCGCGGGCGGCCTTCGCGTCGTCGCGGACCCGGGTTCAACCCGATCGCTCCGCGACATCACGCGACCGGGCGCGGCAGAGCGGATGATGCTCGCGATTGGCCCTGAAGGCGGCTGGAATGCATTCGAGCTCGAGCTGCTCGCGGCGCATGGATTCCAGTCAGTGGGAATGGGTCCGCGGACGCTGCGAACAGATACGGCATGCGTCGCTCTGCTCGCGCTCGCACACAGCGCGATGGGAAATTCAGACTTCAGCGGGCAGATTTCAGATTGATTTCAGATCATCCGCAGTCCGACATGAAACGGCCATCGGAACATCTGCACTCTGCGATCTGAGATCTCAATGCGGCAAATAATTGAGCAGCTTGAGGATGTCCGAGAAGACGCCCATTGCCGTGACGTCGGCGCCGGCGCCAGGCCCCTGCACGACCAGTGGCGTCTTCGCATAGCGCTTGGTCGAGAACGCGATCACGTTGTCGCTGCCCTTCGCTGATGCGATCGGGTGCGTGCGCGGATACTCCTTCAAGCCGGCGCTCGCCTTGCCGTGCTCGAGCGTACCGACGTAGCGGAGGACGTTGCCGCGCAGGGCGGCGGCCGTCACGCGCTCGGCCATCGCGGCGTCGTAGCGCGCGAACGCCGCGAGGAACGCGCTGCTGTAAGCGCCGCGCGACAGCGGCTTCGGCACCAGGCTGTCCACCTCGACCTGGTCGAGGTCGAGCCGCAAGCCGATCTGCCGGCCGAGGATCAGCAGCTTCCGCGCGACGTCCTGCCCCGACAGGTCCTCGCGCGGGTCCGGCTCGGTGAACCCCAGCGCCAGCGCATCGCCGACCAGTCTGCTGAACGGCACGCTGCCGTCGAACGTGTTGAACAGGTAGCTGAGCGTGCCCGACAGGATCCCTTCGATCCGCACAATCTCGTCGCCGCTCGCGATCAGGTCGCGCAGCGTCGAGACGATCGGCAGCCCCGCGCCGACGTTGGCTTCGAACAGGAAGTGGCGCTTGCGCCGTTCCAGCATTCCCATCAGCGCCTCATAGCGTCGCCAGGGCAGCGCGTTCGCCCACTTGTTCGGCGTCACCACGTGCAGGTTGGCTTCGATGAAGGCCGGATACGCGTCGACGATCGTCGGACCGACCGTGCAGTCGACGAGCGCGACGTTGGTGATCTCCATCGCGCCGATCCGGTGCGCGAACGTCTTGGCGTCCATGCGGTCCGGCGAGGCCCGCAACGCCTCCTTCCAGCCGCGCAGATCGAGGCCCTTGGCGTCGGCGACGAACCGCTTGCTGTCGGCGAGCCCGACCACGGTGACGTCGAAGCCCTTCGACAGCAGATAGGCGCGCTGCTGCGCCAGTTGACGGAGAACCGCGCCGCCGACGTTGCCGACGCCGATGATCGCGAGCGCGAGGTGCTTGTTCGTCTTGAAGAATCCCTGGTGAATCGCATTGAGAGCGCGCACCTGCTGCGACGCGTCGATGACGCACGAAATATTGCGCTCCGACGCACCCTGCGCAATCGCGCTGATGTTGATGTTCTGGCGCCCGAGCGAGTCGAACACCTTGCCCGCCACGCCCGGCCGCCCCTTCATGCCCTCGCCGACGACGGCAAGGATCGCCTGGTCGTGCCGGACGTCGACCTGCATCGAGTCGGCGTGGAACTCGAACTGGAATTCCTGCCGGATCGCCTCGACCGCGCGCGACGCGTCGGACGTGCGCACGCTGAAACAGATGGTGTGCTCGGACGAGGCCTGCGAAATCAGCACGACGTTGACGCCCTTGGACGCCAGCGTGCCGAACACACGCCCGGCGACGCCGGGGACGCCGACCATGCCGGGGCCGCGCAGCGTCAGCAGCGCCAGGTCGGCCACCGACGTAATCCCCTTCGCCAGCTTGCCGTCATCGACCGCCTTGCGCGAGATGAGGGTCCCCGGCGCGCCGGGATTGAAGGTGTTCTTGATCAGGATCGGAATGCGCTTGGCGACCGCGGGCGCGATCGTCGCGGAGTGCAGCACCTTGGCGCCGAAGTACGACAGCTCCATCGCCTCTTCGTACGTCATCTGCGGCAGCACGAAGGCGGCGGGGACGACACGCGGATCGGCGCTCAGCACACCGTCGACGTCGGTCCAGATCTCGATCACCGAGGCTCCGACGGCGGCGCCGACGATCGCGGCGCTGTAGTCCGAGCCGTTGCGGCCGATGGTGGTCGTCTGGCCATCCGCGGTGGCGCCGATGAACCCGGTGACGACCGGCACGATCTGCGGCGAGCGCGCAAACAGACGCGAGAAATACGCGCGGGTGCGGCGGTTGGTCGCCGGAAAATCAACCGCCGCGTGGGTGAACTGATCGTCGGTGACGAGGAAATCACGCGCGTCGACGAAGGCGGCGGCGTGGGTCCGCTCGAGGAATGCGGCGACGATGAACGCGGACAGCCGCTCGCCGAAGCTGGCGGTCATGTCGAGAGCGCGCAACGGACAGTGCCGCAGCAGGTGGATCCCCTGCAGCGTGCTGCGCAGCTCCGCGAGCAGCGCATCGACCTGCGCGCGCACGCGCATGGCGCCTCGCGTGCGGCGCGGGGCTTTAGGCCTGCCGGACAGCAACTGTGACACCGCCGCTCGGTGACGCTTCGCGATGTGCTCGAACGCCTCTTCGTACGCATCGTCGGCGCGCTCGGCCAGGCGCGCGCATTCGAGCAGCTGATTGGTGACGCCCTGGAACGCCGACACGACGGCGATGACCGGCTCGCGCCGGCGGGCAGCGAGCACAATGCGGCCGACCTCGCGAATCGTCGCCGGGGTCGCGAGCGAGGAGCCGCCGAATTTCAGAACTCGCATGATTATGAATTGAGAATTACGAATGCGGAAATCACGCCGTCGCAGTTCCAGATTCCAGATTCTCTGACTACTTCGCCGTGACGCTGACGTGGGCGTTCGACCAGCAGCACTGGAACCCCCCGCCGCCCGACCCGGTGCTGTCGTTGCCTTCGATCCGGAGGATGTACTCGCCGGGCGCGCTGAAGGTCGCGTGGGTCACGGCCTTGCCGTCGGCGGCGCGATCGATCGCCGGCTTGTTGTTGTCGAAGGTGACGTCGCCGGGGCCGCGGAACTTCGTCCAGGTCACGGCGATTGCCGGCGGCGGCGTGAAGCCGGCCGGCCCCGCGGCCGGTTCAGCACCGCGTCCACCGCGGCCGCGGCCCGCGCGCGGCTCCGGGACGTTGATCTTCGCGCCCTCGTCGGCGACCCACACGGTGATCGCCAGCGGCACGCCAACGGCGGCGGTGTACTTCTCCGCGATCCCCTGCGGCGGGCCGGTCACGATCGGCCCATTCGGCTGGAACTTGAACGTCGGCGGCGTGTTCCTGTTCGCCGCATCCATGAACGGCTCGACGATGTAGTCGGGGTTGGTGTGGAGGGTGATGGTGTTGGTGAAACCGTTGGCGACGATCGTCCAGCTCAGTTTCCTGGTGCCGAAGTCTTTCGGCAGCTTGATGGTGAAGACGCCCCACTGCCGTCCGGCGTTGAAGTGCGTCGGCTGTCCCTGATCGGCCGGCCCCGGGTCGATGTGATTGTTCGGACCGGCGGGGATGTCGAATTCCTGCTTGGTGTTGCGATTGAAGTAGCCGACCATGACGCGCTGCGAGCCGTCCTTGTCGAAATACCAGCCTTCGAACGCCGGCGTCACGCTCGAGCCGCGCTCACGAATCGGCGCCGTCAGCGGCAGCGAGCTCGGGGTCTGACCGACTCCCGGCTGCTGAGCGCCGAGCAACGCGCCGCCGGCCGCGCACGACAGCAACACACCGACACAGGCAAATTGACGGACGCGCATCCCTGGCTCCTGAATACCGAAAAAAAGGCGCCGTCCGAATCCGGACGGCGCCTCGAGGCGTTGACGAATGCCGGAAAACTACTGCTGCTGGCGGTCGGCCGTCGTGTTGACCGTCTTGGCCGCTCGTGCCGCGGTTTCGGTCTTGAACTCTTCGTCGTTGTAGTACGTGATGTTCAGCCACGCATGGCCCATCTCGTCGACCGTGCGATCGCCCCAGCCGACCCACTGATCCGGATCGGGGTTCGACCTGTTCGCCTTGGTATTGTCGTACCACGCGAGCAGGTGGAGGATCGTGCCCTTCGGCAGCAGCGGCGCCACATCGTCGTCGTAGATGTACATGTTGTGCCAGTTGAAGTTGAAGTCGGTCACCTGGCTGAGCATCTCGCGCTTGCCGTCCGGGAAGATCGCTTCCATCGACATGCCCTTGCCGCGCATGTGCATGTGGGCCTGGAAGTTTTCGATCCGGGCATTCTGCTTCAGCGTGACGAAGCTCTCGGTCGTGGTCACCGCGTTCGGCTGGATGTCGAGCGAGCGGCCGCCGGGGGCGGAGCCGGAGAACGTGTTGAACAGCGCGAGCACTTCACGGTGCTTCGGCTCCTGGCCCTTCGCGTAGAACCAGACGGCGAGCTCGGTGTGCGCCGTGATCTCCTCGCCGACCGCGTGATAGTGCATTTCCCACACGATCTTCGAGTTCGGCAGCATCAGGCGGCCCGAATCGGGGCGCATCTCGTCGCCGTTCTTGCCGACCGCCCACTCCATGAAGAGGCCGTCGCCGGCGACGTTCGGGTCGTTGGTGAAGAGCGCGGGGTCCATGTCCTCGGGCTGCTGCAGGCGGGCCAGGGCGTGGTGCGTGATCTTACGGGCGTTCTTGCCGACCGGACGGATCTCGATCGCGCGCACCCAGCGCGGCTCGGTGATCCCGGTCGCGTTGCTCGGCCGCCACCACGCGTCCTGTGCGACCGGCGGCATCGTGTAGTCGGGCGACTTCACGACGAGGTCCGGCGCGCCGAACTTGTTCGCCATGCTCCAGCCCGACTCGTCTTTCCAGACTCTCGCAGCGGGCATGTCCTTCGGATCACCCTTGGGCGAGCCGGCCGCGACCCACGCGAGGATGGTCTCGATCTGATCGTCGTTCAGCGACCGATCGTTCTTGAACTTCTGGATGCCGACGGTCTTGTCGATGTGCCACGGCGGCATCTGGCGGGCGCCGACGCGCGACGCGATCGACTTGGCCCACGGCCGTGCCTCTTCGTAGGTCATCAGCGACATCGGCGCCATGTTGTCGGGGCGATGGCACGACTCGCACTTCTGCTGGAAGATCGGCGCGATGTCTTTGGTGAACGTCGGCGTCGTGGCGTTATCCGCCGCGGCGGCCGGCAACGACGATATGAGGAGGGCACTGAAGGTCAGCGCCGTCGAGACACGCAACATCACGGGCTCCTTTCGAGCTGGTCGACCGATCCGTAGTATCGGCCATTATACGGATTTGACGGACCGCGGCTGCTGTCTCAGTTTGTCTCTTTTCCGAGGACGCGGGGCTGCACGCGGCTTCGCTTGATGTTCTCCTGCCGAACGGGGCGCGGTGCGCGGCCGGCCGTGTCGATGCGATACGGACCGAATGTCTAACCGTGCCCGGTGCTCACGAGGCGAAATGATGCTTCAGCGGATCACACGGCCCGCGGACGCATCGAGCCGGACGCGGTCGCCGGTCTTGAGCAGCCGCGTCGCGTCCTTGACGTTCGCCAGCGCCGGCAGACCGTACTCGCGCGCGATCGTGGACGCGTGCGACAGCATGCCGCCGACTTCGACGATCACGCCTGACGCCAGCGTGAAGAGCGGCGTCCACGACGGATCGGTGGCGGGGGCGACGAGGATCGCGCCGCGCTTCATTGCCGCGAACTCGCCGGGATCGCGCAGGACGACGACCTCCGCCTCGACGCAGCCGGGACTGACGCAAAGCCCGCGGAGATCGCCGGTGGCCGCCGCGTCGATGCCGCTCCCCGAACCGAGCAACGCGGACAGGTCGGCCTCGCGCATCAGCAGCGGCAGGCGCAGATCGCGTTCGACCTCGCGCTGCGCCGCGCGCCGTGCCGCGATCGCGCGCAGCCCCGGACCCTGACGCGAATCGCGCGCCGCGCGCGCGACTTCGTCCAGCTCCAGCAGGAAGTAATCGTCGCGGCGATCGATCCAGCCGCGTTCGACGAAACGCTCCGCCAGGACGAGATGCCAGGCGCGAATGCGCGATACGACACGGGTCAGGTCCGATCGCACCTGCTCGCGCCACAGGTATTGCTGCTTCAGCCTGCGCAGCGTCCATCGCACGCGCGGCAGCAGCGTCGATCGCTGCCACGGCGTGAGACGCGCCTCGAACTCACCCCGCGCCGCCGCGGCGTCGGCGTCCTGGCGCCGCACGATCGCGGTCGGATCCTGCGCCTCCCCTTCCAGATGCGCGCGGATCGCGAAGAGCGCCGGCGTCGGGTTCTCGTGCAGCCGCGGCAGCGCCCAGTCGGACTCGTAGTGGCCGCGATGGCCGTACTGTTCGAGGAAGCGCTCGAAGTGATCGAGAAACCTCGTTCCGGCGAGCCCGGTGCGGAAGTCCGTAAAGGCACCGTCGTTCGCCTCCAGATATGTCATCGCCACCGCCTCGCCCCGTGCGACTTCAGCCAGCGCCACGAGATCGACCGCCTGCTGAGTGCTGACCGACCGGGTTCCGGCGGCCAGCTGCGGATACACCAGCCGGTCGTAGGAAAACCCGGCCGACTTGCACGCCTTGCGCAGGACGTCCTCGTACAGCTGGACGCTGCCCATCACGAACACGGCCTTCAGCGTGTCCGGCGTGCTCGCGGTCCACCAGTCGAACATCGCCGCGATCTCGTCGTCTCGAAGGAGGCGGGGATCGCGTGCGTCCAGCTGCGCGAGAAGCCGCGCCGTATGCGCCTCGTGATCGCGGAACACGGTGCCGGCGCGCAGGGTGTTGACGACGAGACGGGTGAGATCGGGCAGCGCGCGCACCAGGCGGCCGATCGGCGGCCGCTTCGCAATCTCGTCCTCCGGTTGAATCTGCTCGGAATGACCGAAGGAGCGCAGCATGTCGGCAGGCGCCGCCCCGACCGTTTCCGTCACGTGCCGCAGCTGCGACAGGTTGAAATACAGCCGGCCGTGGAACGCCTTCACGATCGGGCCGAGCTCGGATTCCGGCGCCATCAACCGGCCGAAAAACGCGCGCTCGCCGCGGTTGAGCAGATCCACGTAGACGGTCAGCGCCTGCGCCGAGACCTGATCGGGCAGCACTTCGGCCAGGTTGGCACGGGTCCACTCCGGATCGACACGCTGCGGGGTGCGCGGTGCGACGTGCGGGGTGCAGGTCGTGACGGGACGCGACTGGACGATCCAGAACTGGCGGCCGTCGTGGCACCACTCCACGTCCTGCGGCGCGCCGACGTGCCGTTCGATTCTGGTCAGCAGGGCGCCGAGCGCCGCGAGATCCGCCGGGGTCAGCGTCGACATGGCGACGCCTGCCGCGCCGCCTCCTCCCGGCCGCATCGACAGCACCGCGCCGTCCCGTTTGCTGACGTGAAATTCGTCGGGGTCGATCTGTCCGCTGACCAGCGCGTCGCCGAGGCCGTGCCCCGCGTTGATCACGAGCTCGTCGCCGCCGGTGATCGGGTTCACCGTGAACGCGACGCCCGACGTCACCGCCGGCACCATCACCTGCACGAGGACGCCGATGCGCGCGTCTTCCTCCGCGATGTGCCGCGCCTCGCGATAGGCGCGCGCGGCCGCGGAGTCGGCCGATTGCCGGCAGGCGATCACCGCGTCGACCAGATCCGCGCGGTCGACGTTCAGCCGCGTCTCGTGAATGCCCGCGAAGGAGTGGCCGGCGCTGTCTTCGCCGATGCCTGACGATCGCACGGCGAAGCGCGCGTCCGGCATCTGCCGGTCGAACCACGCATGCCGCGGCAACCCGTGGATCTCGGCGTCAGTGGCGCCGGTCGGAACGACGACGCCGTCCGGAACCGGAAAGCCGGCCTGCCGCAGTCGCGCGCAGTTGAACGCCTTGCTGCCGGCGCGCGGCAGATCATGGGGGGTCAGGTGGTCGAGAGGGATCACGAACCAGTCACCGGCGCGGCGCGCGGGGACCCGGTCACGGGGTCTGCAGGTGTGGGGATGCCACTCGCGAGTGAGTGGCGGGGTCGACGGGACTCGAACCCGCGGCCTCCGGCGTGACAGGCCGGCGTTCTAACCAACTGAACTACGACCCCACAGGAAACGATGATAGTGCAGATTTCAGAATGCAGATTTCAGATTGGAACGCAGATTTCAAATTGGGGTGTCAATCCAACCGCTGCGCCCTTCCGTTTTGCCCTTCAATCCGCAATCTGATGATTGCTGAGTGGGCGGTACAGGACTCGAACCTGTGACAGCCGGCGTGTAAAGCCGGTGCTCTACCAACTGAGCTAACCGCCCTTTACCGTGCTCCGGCTGCCCGCCAAAACAAACCATTATACGTTGCCTTCCAGATCAGCAGCAATATCACGACCCCGAGCCCCGCGACGGCGCGGTATTCCCGGTTCGCCATCGCCTGGCTGAGGCTGAAGGCGCGCCTGGAGCTGGCGCTTCGCTCGCGCCGCTTCTCCGCCACGCCGGTGCGATAGAGATCGTATTGATCGCCGAAGGTCCGGCGCAGAAATGCTTCCTCGCTCTTGATCGCCGCGGTCAGCGTCGCGACGAGATAGATCGCAATCAGCGCCGCCACGATCACGCTCGCGGACGCGATCGCGAGCCCCACGCCCATGATCGACGATCCCACGTACAACGGATGCGCGACCCAGCGATACGGGCCCGACACCGTCACCTCGCGCGACTTGCGCAGGTGACCGGCCGCCCAGATGCGGACGGCTTCGCCGCCGGCCGCGATCGACATGCCGATCAGCAGCGAGGCCCCGGTCGGCTGTGCCAGCACGAGCACGAGCACGCCGAAGACGAAGCCGAGAGCGACGCGCAGCCGCGCCAGCGTCGCGGTCACCATGTAGCGCAGGCCGTCTGGCCGGTCACGGTCAGCCACGCGCCGCCTCCGCGCCCAGGCGCCGCTCGACCGCGGCGGCGACCTCGGCGACCTCGATGTCGAGCAGGCACATGCGATCGCGCGTGCAGCGCCGCAGGTGGTGACACTGACAGACCGCGTCGCGCGACACCGTGACGTCGAGCGGCGACATCGGCCCGTTGCGCGCCGGACGCGTCGGCCCGTAAATCCCGACGATCGGCGTGCCGACCGCGGCGGCGATGTGCGTCGGCCCGGTGTCGCCCGACACCATCAGCACGGCGCGCCGCGCCAACGCGACGACATCCGCGATCGTGGTCCGCGGCGAGATCACCGCGGCGCCGCCGGCACCGGCCACGATCTCCGCCGCCAGCGCTTCTTCTCCGGGGCCCCACAACACGATCGACATCAATCCGTGCCGCTCGCGCAGCGTCGCCGCGATCGCCGCCAGCCGCGCGGGCGGCCAGCGCTTGTTCGGCCACGCCGCTCCGGGATTCAACAGCACGTAGCGGCCCCCCGCCTGCTGACGCGCGCTGCGCGCCGCGTCCGAGTCGATATCGTCGATCGGAAACTCGCGCGCCGGCGCGTCGATGCCGAGCAGGCGCAACAGCCCAAGGTTGATGTCGACGACGTGCCGCGTTTCGCGCGGATCGTAAAGGCCGCCGCGTCCGGGATCGTGCGCCTCGGTATAAAACAGGCGCGCCAGCCGCTCGCGTGCGTAGCGGGAGGAGAATCCGAGGACGCGCGGCGCACCGGAGGCGCGCGCCAGGATCGCTGACTTGATCAGGCCCTGCAGATCGATCGCGACGTCGTACTGTGAGCGGCGCAGCTCGCGGATCGCACCAAGCAGCGACGTTCCGCCCGCCGCGTCATTTCTGTCGTTGATGACCAGGCGCCGATCGATCACCGGCACCAGGTCGAGAATCTCGCGGTGCTTGGCGCTGACGAGCCAGTCGATCCGCGCGCCGGGGAACGCACGGCGCAGGGCGGCGGCGACCGGGATCGCGTGCACCACATCGCCCAGCGCGCCGAGACGCACGATCAGGAAGCGGTTCACCGACCGGCGTCCGTGGAGTCACCGCGAGTTGCGGGGTGCGCCGGGCGAGGTGCGGCGTCCGGCATGCGAGGTGCGGCGTGGGAGGCGTCCGTACCCGAGACGCCGCCGATCCGCGCGAGCAGCTCGCGGGTCGCGTGGCTCTTCGGGTCGCCGACGATCGCGGTCCGTCCGCCGTAGGACTCGACCACGGCACGCTCCGGCACCGTATCGACCGTATAGTCGGTGCCTTTGCAGTGCACGTCCGGCTTTACCAGCAGCAGGAGCCGCTCGACATTCGCGTCGCCGAAGACGACGACGTAGTCGACGCAGCGCAGCGCGGCGACCAGCTCGGCGCGCTCTTCCGCCGGGAGAATCGGACGACCTTCTCCCTTCAACCCGGCGACCGAGCCATCGTCGTTGACCGCGACGATCAGGCGATCCGCTTCTTCGGCGGCGGCGCGAAGGTAGCGCACGTGGCCGACGTGTAGAAGATCAAAGCAGCCGTTCGCAAAGGCCACGGCGCGCCCCGCGGCGCGATCGCGCGCGACCGCCTCGACGAGTTCGGATTCCGACACCACCACAGCCAGTCCTCTGCCCTCTACCCTACGCCCCGCATCTCACGAGATGAGCGACCGGCGTCCCTGCGGTGGGCCTTCCTGCGACCAGTTCTCGAGCGTCGTGTCGTGATCGCTGATCACCGCGTCGGACAATTCCTGCGCCGACACCGTGGCGGTGCCGCGCTTCATGACGACGAGTCCGCCGGCGTAGTTCGCCAGCCGCGCGGCTTCGTAGAACGACGCGCCGGCGGCGAGCGCGAGCCCGAACGCTGCGATGACCGTGTCTCCCGCGCCGGTGACGTCGGCGACTTCGTCGGCGCCGAAGATTGGCAGGTGGATCGTCGCCTGCTTCGGCTGGAACAGCGCCATGCCGCGGCTGCCGCGCGTGATCAGCACCGCCTGCATCCCGGTTCGCCGCAGCAGCAGGCGTCCCGCCTTTTCCAGCGCCTCCGGATCGTCGTCGATGTGAATGCCCAGCGCCGCTTCCACTTCCGATTCGTTCGGCGTGCAGGTGGTCAGGCCGCGATAGTCGAGCAGACGGTAGCGCGAGTCGAGCAGCACCGGAATCGGGCGCCGGCGGGTGCGTCGAGCGACGACCCGCTGGATCGCGTCGGCGAGTGCCGGCGTGACCAGGCCGGAGCCATAGTCGGACAACAGCACCGCGTCGCAGCTGTCGAGCGCCGGTTCGATCTTCTTCGCCAGCGCCGCGCTGACCGATTCGTCGAGCGGCCAGCCGGTGTCGCGGTCGATGCGCACGACCTGCTGCCGCGCGGCGTGGACGCCGCCGGCGAGGATCCGGGTCTTGACCGGCGTCCGGTACTCGCGGGCGCGCACCACGTGCGTCCTGTCGACACCGCGATGGAAGCTGGCGAGCAGGCGCCGGCCTTCGGCGTCGCCGCCGACCAGCCCGGAGAGCCGGGCACGGCCGCCGAGCGCTGCGACGTTGTTGGCGGCGTTGCCGGCGCCGCCGGCCACCATCTGGGTGGCGTCGTACTTCAGGATGAGCACGGGGGCCTCGCGCGACACGCGCGAGACCTCGCCGTAGATGAATTCGTCGGCAATCAGATCGCCGATCACGAGGACGCGGCGGCTCGAGAAGCCGTCGACGAGCGCGAGCAGCCGCTCCTTGCGCTCAGCCTCGCCGGGCAGCGGATGAACGGAGCGGGGTATCAACATTTCGGATTTTGGATTGCGGATTTTCAGAATTCAGAGTTCAGTTCAGAGTTCACAGTTCACTGTTCAGAGTTCAGAACTGCATTGCCGAGTATCCAGCTCACCGCGGCGGCTAAATTATCCACCACCGTGTCGGCGGTGAGGCCGGCCGGCGGCCGCAGTTCCTCCGCCGCGCCCGCGCCGGTGCGGACCAGGATCGACTGCGCGCCGACCACGCGGCCGAGCGCCACGTCGCTCCATTTGTCGCCGACGACGAACGATCGTGCCGGGTCGAGGCCGAGATCGGCGGCGGCGCGATCGATCAGGCCTCGCGCCGGCTTGCGGCAGTCGCATTCCCGCGCGTACGCGGCAATCGCTCCGTCACGATGGTGCGGACAATAGTAATACGCGTCGACGCGCGCCGCGCCGGCAGAGAGACGCTGGTCGATGGCGCGATGCGAGCGGTCGACGAACGCTTCGTCGAACATGCCGCGGGCGATCCCCGACTGGTTCGTCACGACCACCACCGGCAGACCGGCGCGATTGAGCAGGCGGATCGCGTCGACGGTCCACGGGTAGAACGCGATGCGATCCAGCGCGTCGAGGTAGCCGACGTCCTCGATCATCGTGCCATCGCGATCCAGAAAGACTGCTGATTTCATAGCGTCCGGCGCGCCGACGCCACGACGAGGTCGACGCCGACGCCGCGCATGCACGCGTGATCGAGCGGGCACTCGCGGAGCATGCAGGGGCGGCACCACACCGGGTTCGTCAGGATCGCGTGCGCCTCGCCGCGCGGACGTGTCGCGGTCTCGTCGGTCGGGCCGAACACCGCCGTCACCGGAACACCGGCGGCCGCGGCCAGGTGCATCGCGCCCGAGTCGTTGGTCACGAGCGTGCGGCACAACGTCAACACGGCAGCGAGCGTCGGCAGGTCGGTGCGGCCGACCAGATTGACGGGCACGCCGCCGACCTCGGCGGCAGTCGCCGAGTCGGCCGCGCTGCCGACCATCACGGTGCGGACGCCGTCAGCCGCGAGCGCAGCGGCGAGCTCGGCGAAAGAGGACGGCGGCCATCGCTTCGCACCGCCATAGGCAGCGCCGGGCGCCAGCCCGACCAGCGGCGCGCGGCCATCCCACCCTGCAGCCGTCAGCAGGCGGGCGGCCGCCTCGCGCACGGCCGGCGGCACGGTCACCCGCGGCACCGCCGATCCATTCGGGAATCCGAGCGCCCGGACGAGGTGTTGGTACGAGGCGACCTGGTGCAGTCCGGACGTGCGGGCGATGGCCCGCGTCAGCAGGCGGCCGCGCCAGCCGGCGCGGTAGCCCCAGCGCTCGGGAATGCCGGCACGCGAGACGATCAGTGCGGCGTGCATCGAATTGGGCAGGAGCAGCGCGGTGTCGAAGTCACGACCGGCGAGCTCGGCGCCGAGCGCCTGCCAGCGCGCAACCCCGCCGATCGGCGCCGGCGTCGCGAGCACGATGGTCTCGTCGCATTCGGGAACGACGCGGAACAGCGGCGCGACCGCCGCCCGTGCTGCAATGGTGATCGAAGCCCCCGGCGCCGCCCGGCGGACGTCGGCAATCGCCGGCAGCGCCATGACGGCGTCGCCCAGCCAGTTCGGCGAGAGGATGACCAGACGCTTCATCGTGTGGTACGGTCGGATGGCCCCGTGACGGACGAGCGTACCACGATCGACGCACACCCCGGCCTCGCGCCGGCGCTGCGCGACCAGCCATGAAGATCGCGCTCCTGCAAGTGAACCCGACGGTCGGCGACGTCGCCGGCAACGCGCGGCTGATCCTCGACGCGCTCCGCGCCGCGTCCGCCGCCGGCGCCGACCTCGCCGCCACTCCCGAGCTCGCGCTGGTCGGGTATCTGCCGCGCGATCTGCTGCTCAGCTCGGGCTTCGTGCGCCACAGCTGGGACGCCCTCGATGCGCTCGCGCGCGACGCCGCCGATCTCGCGCCGGTGCTCGTCGGCCTGCCGGAAGCGAACCCCTCCGACGAGGGGCGGCCGCTGTTCAACGCCGCGGCGCTGCTGCGCGGCGGACGGGTCGAGCAGCGTTTCCGCAAGGCGCTCCTGCCGACCTACGACGTGTTCGACGAGGACCGCTATTTCGAGCCCTACCATGGCGCGCAGCTGCTCGACATTGCCGGCACCCGCGTCGGCATCAGCATCTGCGAGGACATCTGGAACGATCGCGACTTCTGGAAGCGCCGCCGCTATCACCACGACCCGATCGACGAGCTCGCCGACGCCGGCGCGACCCTCGTCGTCAACATGTCGGCGTCGCCGTTCACCGCCGGCAAGCATCAGCGGCGCGAGCAGATGCTCGGCAGCATGGCGCTGAAACACCGCCTGCCGATCGCGTACGTGAATCAATTCGGCGGCAACGACGATCTCGTGTTCGATGGCCGGAGCACCGTGTTCGGCGCCGGCGGGGCGGCGGTCGCGCGTGGACGATCCTTCGATGCCGACGTGGTCGTGTGCGACCTCGCCGCGAGCATGCCGATTCCGCCCGCGGGCGATCTGGACGCCGAATCGGAGATCTGGCGCGCGCTCGTGCTCGGCACCCGCGACTACGTCCGCAAGTGCGGCTTCTCGAGCGCCGTGCTCGGACTGTCCGGCGGCATCGACTCGGCGCTGACCGCGGCAATTGCCGTCGATGCGCTCGGCGCCGACCGCGTCCTCGGCGTGCTGATGCCGTCGCCGTACTCGAGCCGCGGCAGCCTCGACGATGCGCGCGAGCTGGCGGCGAACCTCGGCATGGAGACGATGACGCTGCCGATCGAGCCGGTGATGCACACCTTCGACGGCACGCTGCGCGCCGCGCTCGGCGCCGAGCCGCCGGGGGTCGCCGCGGAAAATATTCAGGCGCGGATTCGCGGCAACCTGCTGATGGCGCTCTCCAACACCCGGGGCGCGCTGCTGCTCACCACCGGCAACAAGTCGGAGCTCTCGGTCGGCTACTGCACGCTGTACGGCGACATGTCGGGCGGCCTCGCGGTGATTGCGGACGTGCCGAAGACGATGGTGTATCGCGTGGCGCAGTGGCGGAATCAGACCGCCGGCCGGCCGCTGATTCCTGAGGCGACGATGACGAAGCCGCCGTCCGCGGAACTACGGCCGGATCAGACCGACCAGGACTCGCTGCCGCCGTACGACATCCTCGACGGCATCCTGCAGCGCCACGTCGAACGGCATCAGCCGGCGGAAGAGATCGTGGCCGCGGGGTTCGATCCGGACACCGTTGCGCGCGTGCTGCGCCTGGTGCGCCTGGCCGAATTCAAGCGCAAGCAGGCGGCGCCGGGGCTCAAGGTCACCGACCGCGCATTCGGCACCGGTTGGCGGATGCCGATCGCGGCGCGGCTTACCTGAACCCGCCGCGAAGGCTGCCGTGCCGCCTTCAGGCCTACCAAACGTCCGCAGTGCAGGCCATCAGCCCTGCCGACCATCCGTAGCGCAGGCCTTCAGGCCTGCCGTCACGAAGAAGGTCATCCACAGATTACACAGATTACGCAGATTGACTGCGCACCGACGTCCGGCGCGGCGGCCTTGCCGCGCGTCGTGAGCACCGGACGGCAGCAACACGAGCGGGGGACACACAACGATGCTCGTGCTCCTGCCATCCGGCGCTCACCACCCCGCCGCTCCGCGGCCGGGCCGGACGTTGCGATCACATTGCACGCAGACGGCCATCAGTCCAGCTGAACGGGATCGCCGTATGCAATTCCGGCGGCGTGCGCACGGAATTAGGCGATCCACAAACCTACAAGATCATCGGCGCTGCAATGGCGGTCCATCGCGAACTTGGGTGTGGGTTCCTCGAAGCGGTCAGTCGCGAAGCGTTGGCAATTGAGCTCGAGGAACGCGGCATCCCGTTCATCCGCGAAGCGCGATTGCAGGTGCGTTATCGAAATCGCCTCCTGCCGGTGTTCTACGCGGTCGATTTCATCTGCTACGGCGAGGTGCTCGTGGAGCTCAAGGCCCTGCACGCGATCGGCCCGGTCGAAGTGGCGCAGTTGATCAACTATTTGCGCATCGCGCGCCGCCGCCGGGGACTGATCCTGAACTTCGGCGCCACAAGCCTTCAGCACCAGCGACTTGTCGTCGATGTGCGCGACGCGCCGCCGACCAGTCCGGAATGATGTGACGTCCGGCGGCGCGGCGTAGCCGCGCTGTGTGAGGGGCGGACGGCAGGAACGCGAGCGACACGCCGGAACCTCGCTCGCGTTCGTGGCGTCAGCCTCTCACACCGACCGGCCGCTTCGCGGCCGGCGCCGGACGGTGCGCTGTCTTCATCTGTGTAATCTGTGGATGAAAATCAGCAGGCGAAGATCGCCGCGTTTCGAGCCTACAGCCCTGCGCCGTTCTCATCGCTACCGTCGACGTCGCGCTGAGCCGACGGGAACATCCCCGGCGCGCCATCGGCGACCGGACCATCGTCGCGCCAGCGGCGATGCATCCACAGCCACAGCTCGGGGTGACGCCGCACGTACATCTCGAGCACGTCGGTGCAGCGCTGCGTGAACTCGCGGATCGCGTCGGGCGAGTCGGCGCGCGGCGGCGTCACCTGATGCTCGTAGATCAGCCGATAGCGCCCGCGGCCGAGCGGCAGCGCGAATACCGGCACCACCGGCGCCCCGGTCCGCAGCGCCAGCGCCGCCACCGCCGACGTGGTCGCCGCCGGCCGTTCGAAGAAGTCGACGTAGATCGCGTCCCGGCTCATGATGTGCTGATCGATGAGCACGGCGACGCCATGTCCGGCCTGCAGCGTCCGCATGACGCGGCGGATCGTGCCGCGGCGGTAGACAACGGTGTTGCCGGTGCCCTGGCGGATCTCCTCGAGCAGCCGGTTCAGGTGCGGGTTGTCGAGCGCGCGCGCCAGGATGCTCACAGGCTCGACCTGCACCGCGTGCACCATCGCCTGCAGCTCCCAGAACCCGAAGTGCCCGGTGATGAAAAGGACCCCTTTGCCCTGCGCGTAGGCGAGCCGTGATCGCTCCTCGCCGTCGATCTCGACCCGGGCCAGCATCTGCTGCGGCGTGAGCGTCGAGAACTGCAGCAGCTCGAACAGCAGGCGGCCGAAATGCGCGAAGGCGGCGCGCGCAATCGCGCGCCGCTCCACCTCGGGACGCGACGGAAACGCGGTCGCGAGATTGCGGTGCGCGATGCGCCGGTGCGCGCCGTCGAGTGCGTAGAACGTCAGCCCGAGCGCCGTGCCGGCCGCGCGCACGACCGGTCCTGGCGTCATGCGGACGATTCCAATCAGCGCGCGCACGATCAGGTACTCGAGGCGGTGTCTCATGGACGCGGTGCGAGGTGTGAAAGGCCGGGTCCAGGGTGCGAAGTGCCGACCGCGTCGATCCGCTCCAGCAGCCAGCGCTCGAAGCCATCGGCCGGCTCGACGCCGATCACCAGCGGCACCGACGCAATCGGCAGATCGCCGAGGTCGCACGCCGCCAGCCGCACCGCGTCCTTCTCGGTCGTCAACACGATCATCGCGCCGGTCGCCTTGGCCTCGGTCGCGATCCGCCGCACGTCGCGGGCGCTGAACCGGTGGTGATCGCGGAACGCAATCGCGCCGCAGATGTCCCAGCCGACCGACAGGATGTCGTCCCTGAAGCGATCCGGCCGCGCAATGCCGGTGACGACGAACACGCGCGAATTCGACGGCACCACCACCGAGTCGCGCGGCTCGGCGATGCGGCGCGGCGCCCCGGTCGCGCGCGTCACGCGAAAGACCGGCGCGACCCCGAAGGCGCGGCCGATGCGATCGGCGGCGGTGTCGTAGCCCGCCGTAATCAGCGCCGCGTCAGCGGCCCGCGCCGCCTCGATCCCCTCGCGCAGCCGTCCGGCCGGCATCGGATGATCCTGCAGATCCTCCTCGGCGACCAGCAGCAGATCGACGTCGCGCGCCAGCTCGACGTGCTGGAAGCCGTCGTCGAGGATGTGGACGGTGACGCCGAGCCGCCGTTCGGCGAGACGGCCGGAGAGAAAGCGGTCGGCCCCGACCAGCACCGCGACGCCGGGCAGCGCGCGCGCCAGCATCAGCGGCTCGTCGCCCGCCTCGTGGAGACCGGCGATCACGCGGGTGCCGTCGGACACGACGGTGACGCCGTCGCGGGCGATCCGGCGGCCATAGCCGCGCGTCAGGATCCCGGGCCGTTCGCCGCGCTGGACCAGCAGCCGCGCGATGTACTCGACGATCGGCGTCTTGCCGCTGCCGCCCACCGTCAGGTTGCCGACGCTGACGACAGGGCGCTCGAGGCGATGCTGCCGCCCCGGGTCGCGCGCGTACCAGGCGCGCCGCCACGCCGCCGCCGCGCCGTACGCCTGGCTCAGTTGCTGGATCAATGCACGAGGCGGAAGGGCCGAACGACCGATCGGCCGTGGCCATGGCCATCGTCGCCGTGGGGCAGCAGCTCGCCGATCACCTCGAGCGTCTTGGTCTTGGCGCCGCGGTTGGCCTCGACCAGCGCGCGCGCGGCCGCGCCGAGGCGGGCGCGGCGGACCGGATCGGTGACCAGGGCGAGCAGGGCCGTGTTGAGCTCGCGCTCGGTCTGCACCTGGATCGCGGCGTCGTTGCTGAGAAACGCGTCGGCGATCTCCTTGAAGTTCTGCATGTACGGCCCGAACACGATCGGCTTGCCGAAGATCGCCGGCTCGAGGATGTTGTGGCCGCCGTGATCCTCGAGGCTGCCGCCGACGAAGACCGCCGTGCTCACCTGATACAGCTGCGCCAGCTCGCCGAGCGTATCGAGGACGACGACGTCGGCGCGGGGCTCCGCGTCGATCGGCAGCTCGGATCGTCTGGTCGTGACGAACCCGGCGTCGCGCGACAGGCGCTCGACTTCGCCGAACCGCTCGGGATGGCGCGGCGCCAGCACCAGCAGCGCGCCGGGGGACGTCGCCTTGACGCGGGCGAAGGCGCCGAGCACCGCCGCCTCTTCGCCGCGCAGCGTGCTGCCGGCGACGATGACCGTGCGGTTCGGCGACAGGCGGAAGAACCGCAGCACGCGCTCGCGCGGCTTGCCGTGTGAGATCGCGGCCGGCAGCTCGAGCGAGTCGAACTTGAGGCTGCCGGTCACGCTGATGTGCGCGGCGTCGGCGCCGAGAGCGACGAGCCGGCGCGAGGACTCCTCGCTCTGGACGCAGAAGCGATCGACGTCGCCGAGCACGCGGCGGAAGAACGGCCGCACCAGCTTGTAGCGCGGGTACGACCGCGACGAGATCCGACCGTTGATCATCACCGTCTTGACCCCGCGGCGCCGGCATTCGCGCAGCAGGTTCGGCCAGATCTCGGTCTCCATCATGACGAACAGCCGCGGCCGCACCAGCCGCAGCGTCCGGCGGACGATGAAGGTCCAGTCGAACGGGAAATAGAACACCGCGTCGACGTCGGACAGGTTCTTTTTCGCGACCTGCTGCCCCGCGATCGTCGTGGTCGAGACGAAGAGCCGAAGGCGCGGATAGCGCGCCTTGAGATCGGAGGCCAGCGCCCGCGCGGTCAGCGCCTCGCCCACCGACACGGCGTGAATCCAGATAGACTCCTCCGCGTCGATGTTGAACGTGATCGGCAGGAAGCCGAGCCGTTGCCGCAGCGTGCCGATGTATTTCTTGTACCGGAGCGCCTGGTACAGGAAGTACGGCGACACGACGACGAAGACGGCCAGCGTCAGCAGGCTGTAGGCGAGATACATCGCGGTGCGCTTATTGTAGAATGAAACGTTTGTCCTGGAGGACCGCATGTCTGTCAGGGTAGGTATCAACGGCTTCGGCCGTATCGGTCGCAACATCATGCGCGCGGCGCTCGGCGACAAGAACATCGATTTTGTCGCCATCAACGATCTGACCAGCGCCCATACGCTCGCGCATCTGCTGAAGTACGACTCCGTCCTGGGCAACCTGCACGCCAAGGTCGAGGCCAAGGCCGACTCGATTGCGGTCGACGGCGACGAGTTCAAGGTGCTCCAGTTCCGCGATCCGGCGCAGCTGCCGTGGAAAGACCTCGGCGTCGACGTCGTCTTCGAGTCGACGGGGCTGTTCACCAACCGCGACGCGGCGGCCAAGCACATCGCCGCGGGCGCCAAGAAGGTGGTGATCACCGCGCCCGCCAAGGGGCCCGACTTCAGCGTCGTGCTCGGTGTCAACGACGAGCTCTACGACCCGGCGAAACACCACATCATCTCGAACGCATCGTGCACCACCAACTGCCTCGCGCCGCTCGCGAAGGTGCTGCACCAGACATTCGGGATCAAGAAGGGGTGGATGACGACGATCCACTCGTACACCAACGATCAGCAGCTGCTCGACCTGCCGCACAAGGATCTGCGGCGCGCGCGCGCGGCGGCGCTGTCGATGATTCCGACGACCACCGGCGCGGCGGTCGCGGTCGGCGAAGTGCTGCCGGAGCTGAAGGGCAAGCTCGACGGCATCTCGATGCGCGTGCCGACGCCGAACGTCTCGTGCGTCGACCTCGCCGCGGTGATGAACCGCCACGTCACCGCCGAAGAGGTCAACGCGGCGCTGCAGCAGGCCGCCGACGGTCCGCTCAAGGGGATCCTGTCCTGCTCGTACGAAGAGCTGGTCTCGATCGACTTCAAGGGGAACCCGCATTCGTCGATCGTCGACATGCCGTACACGAAGGTGATGGAAGGCGACTTCCTGAAGATCCTGTCGTGGTACGACAACGAGTGGGGCTACTCGAACCGCTGCGTCGATCTGCTGCGCAAGCTGGTCTCGAAAGGCCTGTGACGCAGGCCTGAAGGCCTGCACGACAACGATCGTCGTGCGGGCCCTTCAGGTCCGCCGTGAGCCGATGATGAAACTCTCGATCAACGATCTCGATCTCGACGGCCAGCGGGTCTTCATCCGGGTCGACTTCAACGTCCCGCTGAAGAACGGGGTCATCGGCGACGACACCCGCATCAGGTCGTCGGTGCCGACGATCCAGTACGCGCTCGCCCAGGGCGCGACGGTCGTCCTCGCCAGCCATCTGGGCCGGCCCAAGGGCAAGGTCAATCCCGAGATGAGCCTCGCGCCGATCGCGGATCGGCTTGCCGCGCTTCTCGGCAAGCCGGTGACCTTCGCGACCGATTGCATCGGCGACCAGGCGCGCAACGCCAAGGGCGACGTCGTCCTGCTCGAGAACCTGCGGTTTCATCCCGAGGAAGAACAGAACGACGCCGGCTTCGCCAAGGAGCTGGCGTCGCTGGCGACGCGCTACGTCAACGACGCGTTCGGCGCGGCGCACCGCGCCCACGCGTCGGTCGAGGCGATCACGCATTTCATCGAGCGGCCGGCGGCCGGGCTGCTGATGGAGAAGGAGCTCCAGTATCTCGGGCACGCGCTGGAGAAGCCGGAGCGCCCGTTCGTCGCCATCCTCGGCGGCGCCAAGGTGTCGGACAAGATCGACGTCATCCAGAACATGCTCGGCAAGGTCGACCGCCTGATCATCGGCGGCGCGATGGCGTATACGTTTTTCAAGGCGCGCGGCATCCCGGTCGGTACGTCGCTGATCGAGGACGACAAGATCGGCGAGGCCAAGGCGATCGAAGCCGACGCCAAGAAGCGCGGCGTCGCCCTGCTGCTCCCGACCGATCACGTCGTCGCGCCCAGGCTGGATGCCGCGGCGGCGCACGAGATCCTCGCGGTCGGCGACGCGGCGATTGGCGATCGGATGGGCCTGGATATCGGACCGGCGACGATTGCCGCCTACACCGCGGCGATCGCGGATGCGAAGACGGTGGTGTGGAACGGGCCGATGGGCGTCTTCGAGATCGACGCGTTCGCGAAGGGGACCAACGCCGTGGCGCAGGCGGTGGCGGCGGTGAAGGGGACGACGATCATCGGCGGCGGCGACTCGATCGCGGCGGTGAAAAAAGCAGGCATCGCGGATCGGATCACGCACATTTCCACCGGCGGCGGCGCGTCGCTCGAGTTCCTCGGCGGACAGACGCTGCCGGGTGTGGCCGCTCTGGCGGACAAGAGCGAGAAGGCCGGATAGCCCTCCAGCACAGGACCATTGATGCGAACACCTCTCATCGCCGGCAACTGGAAGATGTTCAAGACGGTCGCCGAGACGGTGGCGTTCGTCACCGACCTGCGCGATCTCGTCAAGGCGACGGCCAGCGTCGACGTCGTCGTCGCGCCGCCGTTCACGGCGGTGCACGCGGCGGCGAACGCGGCGCGCCAGACGAAGATCGGCGTCGCGGCGCAGGATCTCTATTGGGAAAAAGAGGGGGCGTTCACCGGCGAAGTATCGCCGGCGATGGTCAAAGAGGCCGGCGCCGCGTATGCGATCGTCGGGCACTCCGAACGGCGCCGCCTGTTCGGTGAGAGCGATGCGATCGTCAATCGCAAGGCGCTGGCGGCGATCGGGGCCGGCCTGACGCCGATCGTCTGCATCGGCGAAACGCTCGAGGAGCGCGAGCGCGGCGAGATGCTCGCCGTGCTCGATCGGCAGATCAAGGACGGCTTGGATCAGCTGAGCGCGGACCAGGTCGGCGCGCTGGTCGTCGCCTATGAGCCGGTCTGGGCGATCGGGACCGGCCGGACCGCCACGTCGGCGCAGGCGGGCGAGGCGCACGCGCACATCCGGAAGCGGCTGCGGCAGTGGTTTGGCGGCGATGCCGCCGATCGGTGCCGGATCCTGTATGGCGGCAGCGTCAAGCCGGACAATATCCGGGAGCTCATCGCCGAAGAGGACGTCGACGGCGCGCTTGTCGGGGGAGCCAGCCTCGATGTGCGCAGCTTTGCCGACCTCGTGACAAGGAGCGGGCGCCCTGCTGTATAATCGGGGTTTCCTGTTCGCCGAAAGCCTGTACTTATGATTGCTTACTACGCGCTGTCGACGTTCTACGTGGTCACGTGCCTCATCCTGCTGATGGTGATCCTGCTCCAGCAGGGCAAGGGGGACATGGCGGCGGCCTTCGGCGGCGGCAGCAGCCAGTCCGCCTTCGGCGCGCGCGCCGGCGCGACGGTGCTGTCGAAGGCGACGGCGATTCTCTCGGTCCTCTTCATGCTGGGCGCGATGGCGCTGTCGATCATGGGGCGCGGCGGTTCAGGATCGGTGGTCAGCGGCACCGCGCCGCCGGTCGCGCCAATCACCGCCCCCAAGCCGCCGGTGACGACCCCGGCGCCGGCGAACACAACGACGCCGGCAACCGCGCCGGCCGGATCCACGGGATCCACGGGCGCGCAGCAGCCGCCGAAGTAACCGGCACCCTCCAGCCTGAAACCTGCCGTTTCAGGTTGCACGACTCGCTCGCACGCGGAAGTGGCGGAACGGCAGACGCACCAGCTTGAGGGGCTGGCGGGGGCAACCCCGTGGAGGTTCGAATCCTCTCTTCCGCACCAACAACTTACGGCGATTTTGGCGAGCTGCAAGTTGTCATGCTGTCAAGCTGGTTGTCAAAATACCCCCGCCGTCCCTGCCTGTTCTCAGTTTCATTCGAAAAAAGCGCTGACTAGCCGAGGGCCGGGTACAGTGCGCCTTATCTGATCACACTCTTGGCGGCCAAAGAAGCGGCCATACAAGCGGCCATCAGATCCGTTGAAATCAGAATAAATCGCTGCTATACAGTTAATTATGAGCGGAGATGAACCGGCCAAAGAAGCGGCCATATCAGCGGCCAGCGACCGTGGCGAGAACTCCTCGACCATGGAACCGCTTGTTCTGTCTGAGGGTTCGCGCTATCGGGGCGCTTTGAGCGATCTCGCCATCGAGCTCGCAGCCGCTTCGTCGGGCTTCCGTCGCAGTTTGCCGGGCGGAATCGTCGGCCCGTTGGCTGACCTTGTCCGCGCCATGAACTGCTACTACTCCAACCTCATCGAGGGCCACAACACCCACCCGGTCGACATCGAGCGGGCGATGAACAACGACTACAGTGCCGACCCGGAAAAACGAAATCTCCAGCTCGAAGCCAAGGCCCATGTTGCGGTGCAGCGATGGATCGATGGGGGCGGGGTCAGGGGGCGCGCCACAACGACTGAGGCAGTTCGCGAGATTCATCGGCGCTTCAGCGAACACCTGCCAGAGCAGCTTCTGGTGGTGTGGGACCCGGAGAGCGGCCGTACCGTGAAGGTGGTCGCCGGTGAGTTCCGCCGCGATGATGTGAAGGTCGGACGGCATCTTGCCGTCAGCCCGGGCGCGGTGCCGCGATTCATGGAGCGCTTCGAGCGCGTATACACATCCCTCGGACGTTCGGAAACGATTCTCTCGGCGGCAGCGGCGCATCATCGACTGCTGTGGGTTCATCCGTTTGCGGATGGCAACGGCCGCGTAGTGCGCTTGATGTCACACGCCAGCCTCCTTGAAGTGCTTGATACCGGGAGCGTGTGGTCCGTGGCGCGTGGTCTGGCGCGAAACGCGGCCGAATACAAGCAGCACCTCATGAACTGCGACTCGCCCCGCCGCAACGATCTTGATGGGCGGGGTGCGCTCAGCGAAGAAGCGCTCGCAGAGTTCACGCAGTTTTTCCTGAAGGTCTGCCTCGATCAGGTGCAGTTCATGGAGCAGCTCGTTCGGCCGGATCGTCTGAGAGACCGCATTCTGCTCTGGACCGAAGAGGAAGTTCGTGCGGGAACGCTGCCCGCGAAGTCGGGTCAAGTCCTCGAAGCAGTCCTTTTCCGTGGGGAACTGCCGCGCGGGGACGTCCCGGCGCTCTTGGGCGCGAGTGAACGTGCTGCCCGCCGCGTTGTCTCTGCGTTGCTGGATCGCGGTGTACTGACTTCAGAAAGCACGCGGGCGTCGCTGTTCATCACGTTCCCCGCGGCGCTGGCTGCGCGCTGGATGCCCGGCCTGTTCCCGGAGCAGGCGCAGGAACAACACTAACGGCGCTCTCCCACAAAGGCGCGGTGAATGCCGGCGCTCAAGAACGACCTGTCGCCTGAGCAACATGAAGCGATTCGCGTTATCGAGCACCGCGCGGATGAATGCTGGCAGGCCTTGGATGTATTCGCCAATCTTCCAGCACCGCAATTTGGGCACTTCTGACGGCCGGCGTAGCACGAGTCGAAGACGCGCATCGAACAGATGGCTCGGAACGCCGGATGCGCGTGGGGGTGGCGCCATCGGATCGGACGGTAGGAGCCGCTCGGCTGCCGACGTAAGAAGAACTCAAGCTCTTTTCGTAAAGGTCCACTCGGCAACTTCCGGGCCGAACGGAGCCGCCGGGACGCGGGGACAGAGCCGCTTGCTTTGTTTCGCGCACGAAGAGGCTTCCAGCTTTTTCATGGGGTCATCTAGGTGGGACTGGGTCCAGCAATCAAACACTGGACGGCTTCAGTCGGCTGGCTCGCGATGTTGATGATTAGGCGTTCTGTCTCGTGCAGCAACATGACGCCGCGCCATTCCAGCAGGCGTCGGATTCGTCCAAGCCACTGGTCAAGGCGCAATCTGAGATACACCTGCGTCCCGAAATACGGATTCCCCACGTGAACGAGGTCGCTGGCGCAGTCGTACAGTTCGACGAACTCGTCACTGGTCACGTCCGTCCGTGAGAACGGAATGACTGCATTCCTGGTTGATTGTGCGCGAGGGAGGCAATAGACTCCCGCGTCGTGACGCCCGAAGAACTGCGTGGTCGTCGGTTCACTTTCGCCATTGCGGCATGGCTCGGCATCGTGCCAACCATTCTGTTACTGGTTGCCGTAGGGTCTTCCCGCAGACCGGCTACGGCCTCGGTTTGGACATCCACGCTATTCTCGGCAACCATCAACTTGCTGTTATTTTGGCTGCTCTACAAGGCTTATCGATGGACGCGCATCTACATTGCGGCTTCGCTGTTCGTGTCCGCACTAGTCCCAAGCGTTCGACTGCTCTACTTTGCTCAGGACTTTACGACGGCGGCGCAGTTCGGTGCTGCGTTCCTGATTGTGCTACCGCGACTTGTGAACGTGTTCATTGCGAGTGTCCTTTGGCGCTCAAGTAGCGTCACTGCGTATTTTGACCGAGAGAACGAGATACCTGCATTGAATCTGAACACACGTAGCGGTCAGCAGGTGAACTCCGGGACGTGAACGCTCGCGTTACGTCACGCGGATTGCCGCTTCCGAACCATCGCTCCAGCCTTCGTCAGTCGAATCCGCGCCCAGTCGGCCGTGGACGCTGGCATCCGCAAGCGACTTCCCGTAGCATCGTCCCTGCCTTACGCTTCGCAGCAACTTGTGGATTCGCGCATCGGCGCTCGTGATCGTCTCCGGTGCAGCCTTCGGCCGCAGGAATTACAGGAATCAGCGCTTCATCTTCTTTGTTGTGGTCATCTCAGCACTTCCGCTTGAGTATGCGGGTGGAGCACGCCTGTGGCGCACCACTCGACACCCTTGGGGGCCCGGCCGTGGCAGGCCTTCGCGCCTCGTTTCCCTTTCCGCACGTGAACACCGGTCCTCCGCGACCGGCCCGCCGTCGCCGCACCACCGGCGCGAGCTTTTCCGGCAAAATCACGTCCTCCTCAGCGCTACAGCCGCCGCGTTCGAAGGCGCTGTCGCTCCGATTTTCCAGCCAGATTCGCGCATGCAACGTGGCCCGAAGTCGCTAGAATCGCCGGAACGTACCCCGGACCATGGGCGCCGCCAGGTGATCTCCATGCCTAATTCTCCCGCGCGAACCGTCGGGCCGACTGACAAAGCGAAGGCAGCGGAAGGACGGCTCGAGAACGACGATTCTCAAGTCCCCTTGTTTGTCGGCTTCAAAAGAGGATTGATCCGGAAAATCCTGCTACGGGCTCGACGTGTATTGTGGCGAGCCAATTTCTCCGCGGCCGGTCGATATCAGGGACGCCGCGTCGTCGTCCCCTTCATCCTTGGCAATGGACCGCAGCATTTCGCCTTGGGAGAACGGTGGCTGCTGTCCGCGTTCCAGACCGTCATGAGCCTGAAACGAGGCGCCTTCGTCGACGTGGGGGTCAACGTCGGCCAGACGATGCTCAAAGTCAAACTCCTGGATCCGGATCGAGAATATGTCGGCTTCGAGCCCAACCCGATCGCGTTTTCCTACGCCTCGCGACTGGCAGAGATCAATCATTTCGATCACTGCACGTTGGCCCCAATCGGCCTCTCGAACTGCGCCGATGTATTGAGATTGTTTTCGAAGGCAGACGCCGATCCGTCCGCCAGCATCGTTGAGCATTTCCGAGAGGCCACCCGATATTCACGCGAGCAACTGGTCTCCGTACACAACGGCGATACCGTCCTGCACCGATTAGGCGTCACCCATATCGCGGTCATCAAGATCGACGTCGAGGGAGGCGAACTGGAAGTGCTGGAGGGGCTGGATGTCTCCATTCGAGCGTCGCAGCCGCTTATTTTCTGCGAGGTGCTGCCGGTCTACGACCCATTCAGCGAGACCGGCGCTTTCCGCTTGAAACGGCAACAGCGCGTGTTCGACCTGTTGAAGTCGAACAGCTACGCAATCATCCGATTGCTGATCGACGGCCGTGCGGAGCACGTGCCCGAGTTCGGCATCCATAGCGACGTGTCGCGATCGAACTATCTGTTCGCGCCGTCCCGCGATGTTCCACAGGTCGTGGCGGAGTTGATGCGGTCGCGCGAGCTGAAGTAAATCACGCCGCCGGCATCCGACGCGCCGACCTGTGCTCACCACACGCGCACGCGATCGGCGGGCGACAGAAACAGCTTTCCGCCGCGCGCGACGGTGAACGCCTCGTACCAGCCGTCGATGTTGCGCACCGTGTCGGCGCGGAACTCGTCCGGCGCATGGCCGTCGGTGACGACGATCTGCCGCAGCAGCGGCTCCCGCAGCGTGCTGCGGTGAACCTGGCCGAAACTGATGAAGAATTTCTGGTCCGGCGTGAACGGGCCAGACCGGACGGGCGGCCGCGCTGAGGCCGCCGACCGGTAGGCGTCGTAGGCGGCCGAGAGCCCGGCGACGTCCGCAATGTTTTCGCTGAGCGTCAGCTGTCCGTTGACGTGCAGACCGGGCAGCGGCGTGTACGCGTCGTATTGCGCCGCCAGCTTCGCCGCGGCCGCGTTGAACCGGGTGAAGTCATCCGGCGTCCACCAGTTGAACAGCCGGCCGGTCGCGTCGAACTGGCTCCCCTGATCGTCGAAGCTATGGCTGATTTCGTGGCCGATGACGGAGCCGATCGCGCCGTAGTTGACCGCCGCGTCGGCCGCGGGATCGTAGAACGGCGGCCGCAGGATCGCCGCCGGGAAGTTCAGCGCGTTCTGCAGCGGCAGGTTGACGGCGTTCACCGTCTGCGGCGTCATCCACCATTCCGATCGATCCACCGGCCGGGCGAGTTTGGACCGGTGATATTCGTAGTTGAACAGCTCGGCGCGCCAGGCGTTCATCAGCGCCTCGCCGCGCACCACCTGGAGCCCCGAATAGTCGCGCCACGTATCCGGATAACCGACGCCGACGATCAGCGTCGAGAGCTTCGCTTTCGCGCTCGCTTTGGTCTTCGGGTTCATCCACGGCAGCGCATCGACCCGCTGCTCGAACGCGGCAACGATGCGCTTGACGATGCCCTGCAGCTGCGCCTTGGCCTCCGGCGGAAAATACTGCTGCACGTACAGGCGCCCCACCGCGTCGCCGAGGGCGTCATTGGTGACGGCGAGGCCGCGCTGCCATCGCTCGCGGATCTGCGGCGTGCCGGACAGCGTCTTGCCATAAAACGCGAAGCGCTCGTCGACGAACGCCTTGGGCAGCAGCGGCGCGTAGTGATCGAGCAGATGGAAGGTGAGGTACTCGCGCCACACCTCGATCGGCTCGCTGGCGGCGAGCGCCGCGATCCCGGCGACCGCGGCCGGGTGCCAGACGATCACCTCGGGCGCCCCCTCCAGTCCGGCGGCGGCGAAGCACGACGGCCAGTCGATGCCGGGCGCGCGGCGATTGAACTCGTCCCGCTGCCACGGGTTGTTCCCCTTCTGCACGTCCGCCGAGTCGGTGCGCGTCGCGTGCACCTGCGCGATCCGCTCCTCGAGCGCGAAGATTCGCGCGCCCTTCGCCGCGGCATCGTCGATGTGCGCCAGCGTCAGCACGGCGGCGACGTGCGCCTGGTAGGCGGCGCGAATCGTCTCCATCGGCGCCGACGCGTTCAGGTAGTAATCGCGATCCGGCAGACCCAGGCCACCCTGCAGCAGATACGGCGCGTTGCGGCCCGGACGGTTGAGATCCTGCGAAATCCACACGCCGAACAGCCGGTCCGTGTAAAAGTTCGTGGCGTTCAGCGGATCGACGTCGGCGCGCAGGCTGCTGCACACCCACTGCGTCAGGGCGGCGCGATTCGAGATCGCGCCGACCTTCGTCATCAGCGCCGCGATCGGCGCAAGGCCTTTGGCTTCAATCGCCGGTTCGTCCATGAAGCTCGCGTAGTAGTCGCGCACTTTTCGCGCGTCGCCAGCGGCGGTGTCCGCGCGTGTCAAACGGTCGAGCAGATCGCGGGTATTGCGCGACGCTTCATCGCTCAAATCGTTCCAAATCCCGGCGCTGCTCCGGTCGGGCGCGATCTCGGTGCGCTTCAACCACGCGCCATTGGTGAACGCGAAGAAATCGTCGCCGGGCGGCACCGTTCGATCCATGCCGGCGACGTCGATGTCGTGCGGATGCCGCGCGGTGTCGGTGGGCTGGACCGTCGCCGCGGCTGGCGGCTGCGACGCCACAGTCGCGACGAACAGCAGGATGAACGCGTGAAGACGATTCATGGCTGGATCGTGTGCCGCGCTCGTGTCGAGTGCAAGCCCAGCCACGCGTTCGATGATCGCTGCCGTTGGGTGTGATCCGGTCGGCGCGCTTGCCGCCGCGCTCGAGGCGGCGAAAGAGCAGGCGCTCGTCATCGTCCCGCGTCTGCGGCAACAGAGAACGCGGTAAGCTTGCCGCTCTGACCTCCAATCTTCCCACGTCGTGTGATGTCGCGATCGTCGGCGCCGGCGCGGCGGGTCTGGCGACCGCGATCTTCACGCGCCGCTTCAACCGTCAGCGTTCGGTCGTGCTGCTCGACGGCGCGCGCGCGCCTGGCGCCAAGATTCTCGTCAGCGGCGGGTCGCGGTGCAACGTCACGAACACGACGGTGACGGATCGCGACTTCTGGGGCGGCAAGCCGTCGATCATCCGCCGCGTGCTGCGCGCCTTTCCAGTCGAGGACACGGTCGCCTTCTTCGGCGAGATCGGCGTCAGCCTGCACGAAGAAGCGGGCGGCAAGCTGTTTCCCGACACCAACCGCGCGCGCGACGTGCTGGCGGCGCTGCTGCGCGAAACCGATCGTGCGGGGGCGATGCTGCTGGCGGGACATCGCGTCATCGACGTCGTGCGCGCACCGCCTGGCTCCCCCGGCGGCGGCTTGCGCATCGTCACGGATCGCGGCGAGATGACCGCCGCCCAGGTCGTCCTCGCCACCGGCGGGCAGGCGCTGCCCAAGAGTGGCAGCGACGGCGCCGGGTTCGCGATCGCGAAACACCTCGGCCATACCATCGTTCCGGCGACTCCGGCGCTCGCACCGCTGCTGCTCGATGCGGCTGACGCCATGCACGCGGCGGTCTCCGGCGTTTCTCACGACGCGGAGCTCGCCGTGTGGATCGACGGCGCGGTTTCGATCCGCGTGACCGGCTCGTTGCTGTGGACGCACTTCGGCGTCAGCGGGCCTGTCGCCTTGAACGCCTCGCGCCATTGGCTGCGCGGCCGGCTCGAGGGCCGGACGGTGGCGATGACCATCAGTTTCCGTCCGGGTGCGCGGTTCGACGATGCCGACGCCGACTGGCAGCGACGCGCCGCAGCCAACCCGAAGGCGTCGGTGCAGGCAACGCTCGCGTCGATGGTTCCTGCATCGGTCGCCGCCGCGCTCTTGCGGCAGCTGTCGCTCGACGGTGCCGCGACGCTGGCGCACTTCCCGCGCGACGCTCGGCGAACCTTGTCGCGCGCGCTCGTGGAATCGCCGCTGCCCGTCACGGGGTCCCGCGGCTACACCTTTGCCGAAGCAACGGCCGGCGGGGTCGCGCTCGACGAGATCGACGCGGGCACGATGGCGTCGCATCGGTGTCCCGGACTGACCTGCGTCGGCGAGGTCCTCGACGTCGATGGCCGCATCGGCGGCTTCAACTTCCAGTGGGCCTGGTCGAGCGGCTTCGTGGCCGGCCGCGCGCTCGCCGCGGGTTGACAGCATCGCCGCCGCGGTCCTAGGCTCACCAGAGATGCACCGGCCCTTTCTCTTCTGGGGATTCAAATCGTCGCGCGAGATCCTCGAGAGCCGCCTCGGCACCCTCGAGCGCGAGGTGATGGCTGTCGTCTGGACGGCCGGCGAGATCAACGTTCGTGAAGCCTGCGAACGGCTCGGCTCCTCGGTCGCGTACACCACGGTGATGACGACGATGGACCGGTTGTACAAGAAACGGCTGCTGGCGCGGCGCAAAGTCGGCCGCGCCTTCGTCTACGCCGCGACCGCGACGCGCGACGAGATGGAAGGGGCCGTCGCCACGGAACTGGTGCAGAGCCTGCTGCAGCGCCACGGCGGTGAACCGCTGCCGCTCCTGTCGTCGCTCGTCGACGCGGTGTCGGATCGGGATCGCGCGCTCCTCGACGACCTCGAGCGCTTGATCCGCGAGAAGCGCCGCGCGGCCGATCGCGAGAAGCGCAAGTGACCGCGCTGCCCTACCTGC
The DNA here is from genome assembly GCA_025463215.1 of Acidobacteriota bacterium. Classification (GTDB taxonomy): domain Bacteria; phylum Acidobacteriota; class Vicinamibacteria; order Vicinamibacterales; family CAVVIG01; genus CAVQFC01. Next base: position 34,204 of record JAOBWF010000147.1, read on the forward strand.
TCCACGGCGCCATCCTGGCGCTCGCCTGGTTCCTGCTCCTCAACCTTGCCGCGACCGCGTGCGTGGCGCTGCTCGCCGCGCGCGTGCCGATCGGCGCCACCGCGGGCGTCCCCAGCGTCTGGCTGGCGCTGCGCCTGGCGCCCGCCGCGCTCTCGACGGTGTTCGTGGCCGCGATCTTCGTGCCGTCGTACTGGCGCTACGAGCCGCGCGAGCTCGTCGAAGGGTTCGACGTCACGCTGACGACGTTCGCGGTGCTCGCCCTCGCATTGATGGCCGCCGCGATCGTGCGCGGCATCACCGCGTGGCGCCGCGCCGAGCGGCGGGCGGACGATTGGATGCGCGCCGGACGGCCGTTGACGCTGCCGGGCAGCGCCCTGCCGGCGTTCGCCATCGACGCCGACGCACCGGTGATGGCGCTGGTCGGCGTGTTTCGTCCCCGCCTGCTCATCACACGGCCGGTACTGGACGCGCTGACGCCGGAGGAGCTGAGCGCCGGGGTCGCGCACGAGCTCGGCCACTGGCGCGCGTGGGACAACCTGAAGCGGCTTGCGATGCGGATGTCGCCCGACCTGCTGTGCGCCACGGAGACCGGCCGATCGTTCGAGCGCCGGTGGGCGGCCGCGTCAGAGCACGCGGCAGACCGCGGCGCGGGGGACGGCGATCGCGCGCGCTGCGCGCTGGCGTCGGCGCTGGTCAAGGTCGCGCGGCTGACGCCGCCGGTGTCGATGTCGAGCGAACCGATCAGCGCGTTGATCGCCGGGGGGGACATCACCGATCGCGTCCAGCGCCTGCTCGACGAAGCGCCGGTCGCCGCCCGGCCGCCGCGCGCGGCGCGCTGGCTCGCCGTCGCGATCTCGAGCGCGGCGGTCGCGGCCGGCTACGCGCCGCTCCTGCGCGCGGTCCACGGCGTCACCGAAATTCTCGTCAACACGCTGCCGTAATCCGGCTCAGACCTCGATCTGCGCACCGCCCGCGGGCGAGGTGCGAACATCGGGATCTGACGCCGTTGGCAGCGACACGCAGAACGTCGTGCCGTTCGGGCCGCTGCGTTCGAGGACGAGCGAGCCGTGGTGCGCTTCCGCGATCCAGCGCGCGATCGGCAGGCCCAGACCGGTGCCCTCGCCGCGCCGCGCCGCGTCGAGCTGGACGAAGCGGTCGAAGATCCGCTGCTGATCGCCGGGCGGAATGCCGGCGCCTTCGTCGGTGACGCGGATCGTGACCGCGTCGCGCTCCTGCCGGATGTCGACCGCGACCGCCCCGCCAGACGGCGTGTGCTGCACCGCGTTCTGCATCACGTTCAAGACGAGCCGGCGCAGCAGATCCTCGTCGCCGCGAAACGGGATATCGGGGGATCCACTCGAGCGGATGGCGACGCCCCGCTCCGTCGCCAGGACATCGACCGCGCGCCGGCAATCGGCGACGACTTCGTCCAGATAGAGATCGACCGGCCGGAGCGGATACCCGCCCGCGTCCGCGCGGGCAAGCACCAGCATGTCCTCGACCAGACGCCCCAGCCGCAGCGACTGACCGCCGACGATCGTCATCGCTTCGCGGTACTCGGCCTCGTCGCGATGCTCGCGGCTCAGCATGACGTCCGATGTCGCGCGCACGATCGAGACCGGCGTGCGGAGCTCGTGCGAGGCGTCGGCCATGAACTGGCGCTGCGTCTGCAGCGCGGCACGCAGCCGCGCGACGAGCCCGTTAAACGCGGTCGCCAGCTGACCGAGTTCGTCGCGGCGATCGGTCTCCCCGAGATCCTCGAGGCCGGTAGGCGCGATCCGAGCGGCGCGGCCGGCCATCTGCGTGATCGGCCGCAGCCCGATCGTCGCCAGCCACAGTCCTCCGGCCGACGCCAGCAGCAGCACGATCGGAATCCCGACGAGCATCGCTTCCTGTACTTCTCGCTGCTCGCGCATGATGTCGGATACCGGGCTCGCCACGAGCATGACCAGCGTCCGATCGCCGAAGGCGCGGCGTGTCGCGTGCACGCGCCAGGCGGTCGCGCCCGCCGTCAACGTCCTCGCCCCGGCGATCGCGGCGGTCTGCGCGAGCTGATCGCGAAGATCCAGACCGCTCCAGCGCGCGCCGAGCACGGCTCCCTGCGCATCGAGGATGGCAAGTGCGCGACCGGGCGCGGTCACCGTCGCGGTCGCCTCGGTGGCCGCGGTCACCAGATCGTCCTGCTCGTTGAGCTCGTCCTGGACGACGTTGGCCAGCGTGGCGGTCAGCGCGTCGAGCTCCCGGTCGACCCGGCGGGTGCCGATGCGGCGCTGTTGCCACAGCACGTTCGCCCCGAACAGCGACAGGACCAGAAGCAGCGCCAGCGTGTACCACAGCGTCAGGCGCGCGCGCAACGGCAGCGTCCTCATGGCGCCGGCGCTCCGACCACCAGTTGATACCCTTCGCCGCGGCGCGTCCGGATCAGCGAGTCCGATCCGATCCGATCGAGCTTCCGCCGCAGCCGCTGCACGTAGACGTCGACGACATTCGACAGCGGATCGTGATGGTCGTCCCAGACGTGCTCGGAGATATCGGCGCGGCTGACGACGTCGCCGGCGCGGCGGACGAGATATTCGAGCAGCGCGTATTCCTTCGCGGTGAGCGGCACTTCGACGTCACGCACCCGGACGTGGCGGCTGCGCGTGTCGATCGACAACGGGCCGACCATCATCCGCTCCGGCAGCAGCGGCTGACGCCCGCGGCGCACGAGCGCGCGCAGCCGGGCGAGCAGCTCGCCGAAGTCGAACGGCTTGACCAGGTAATCGTCGGCGCCGGCGTCGAGCCCTTCGATCCGCGCCTCGACGGCGTCTCGCGCCGTCAGCATCAGGATCGGCACCGCGGAGCCCGATTCGCGGATCGTCCGGCATACGGCGAAGCCGTCGCGCGCCGGCAGCATGACGTCGAGGATCACCGCATCGTAGTCGGTGGTGCCGACCTGGAAGATCGCGGCATCGCCGTCGCCGGCGACATCGACGGCGTACGTCTGTTCGCGCAGCCCCTTGGCCAGCACATGAGCTGCCGCCGGTTCGTCTTCGACCAGGAGGACCCGCACCGCGAAAAAATTCTACGTCAGGAGCCGTCGACACGCGCAGATCAGCGAGTTCATCTCCGGTTCATCCTCGGCGAATTACACTGGTTCGAATTGATGACCGCCGTATTCCTGCTGGCGCTGCTGCTCGGCACTCCCCAGGCCGCTCCGTCCGTCGCGGTGACCGGCGTCGTGCAGGATCAGACCGGCGCCGTCCTCGCGGCGGCGACCGTGGAGCTCGTCACCGCCGCCGGCGCGGTCGTCAAGACGAGCACCGCCGACGAAGCGGGCCTGTTCCGCTTCGACGCCGTGGCCCCGGGCCAGTACGAGCTGCGCGCGCGCTACGAAGGGTTCAAGTCGGCGTCAGTCAAGCTCCGCGTCGGCACGCGGGCGCCGGCCGCGCAGCGGCTGGTACTCCCGCTCGGCGACCTGACCCAGGAGATCACCGTCAGCAACGCGACCAACGACGTCGCCGCGACCTCGGGCAACAACGTCGACGCGATCACCATCGACCAGAACATGCTCGAGAGCCTGCCGGTGTTCGACAACGACTTCGTCGCGACGATGTCGCAGTTTCTCGACGCCGGTTCGATCGGCAACGGCGGCGTGACGATCGTCGTCAACGGCATGGAGGTCAGCGCCCTCAACATCAGCGCCTCGGCGATGCAGCAGATCCGCATCAACCAGGATCCCTACTCGGCCGAGTACTCGCGGCCGGGACGCGGCCGCGTCGAGATCCTGACCAAGCCGGGGACGCAGGAATATCACGGCGAAGGCACGCTGATCGTCCGCGACGCGCACGTCAACGCGCGCAACCCGTTCGCGACGACCAAGCCGCCGGAGCAGCGCCGGATCTACGAAGGCTTCCTCGGCGGCCCGCTGGGGACGAGCGGCAAGATGTCGTTCATGCTGTCGGCCAACGACGAGATCCTGGATCAGCAGTCGTTCGTCTACGCGATCGGTCCGGCCGGCATCATCCAGGACAACCTGCCGCACAAGAACGGCCAGGCGCGGGTCACCGGCAGCATCACGCGGCAGATCAGCGACAAGAATACGTTCTCGATCCGGCCGAACTATCAGTACGAGAACGACGAGAACCGCGGGGTCGGCGGCACCACCCTGGCCAGCGCGGCGACGACGTTCAAGCATCACGAGCAGCAGGTCACCTACACGCAGCAGACGATCCTGCGGCCGACGCTGCTGAATCAGTTCCAGATGCTCGCCGGCCACGAGCGCGAGCCGACCGTCAGCCTGTCGCCGGCGCGCGCGATCATCGTCAACGGCGCCTTTACGGGCGGCGGCGGCCAGGGCGATCTCGTGCGGACCGAGACGCACATGAACCTCAACGAGAGCCTGGCGTGGACCAAGGGGCATCACCTGATCCAGGCCGGCTTCCAGCTCCCCGACTGGAGCCAGCGCGGGTTCTTCGACCGCAGCAACTTCGGCGGGACGTTTTCGTTCGCGAGCCTCGACGCCTACGCCGCCGGGAAGCCGTACGCATTCACGCAGCAGCAGGGCAACGGTGATGTGGCTTTGCTCGAGAAGCAGGTCGGCACCTACATCAAGGACGACTGGCAGGCGGGCGCGGGGCTGTCGCTGTCGTTCGGCCTGCGCTACGACTGGCAGAACTTCCTGCACGACAACAACAATGTCGCGCCGCGCATGTCGGTGGCGTTCGCGCCGGGCCACACCAAGACGAACGTGCTGCGCGCCGGCGTCGGCGTGTTCAACGATCGCAGCGGCCCGGTGGTGATCGCCGACGTGCTGCATTCACAGCCGGGCGGTCTGATCCGGTACGTCATCACCAATCCGACCTATCCGGATCCGTTCGCGTCGCCGGGGGCCGCCGCATCGGTGCCCCCGAGCATCGTGCGCCTCGCGTCAGACATTCAGATTCCACAGACGCTGCAGTACAGCGTCGGGCTCGATCATCAGCTGCAGAAAACGCTGACGCTGTCGCTCACCTACACCGGCGCGCGCGGCTATCACCTGTTCCGGTCGCGCGACGTCAACGCGCCGCTGCCGCCGCTCTACCTCGGCCGCCCCGATCCGGCGTACGGCGCCATCCGCGAGGTCGAATCGACCGGACGTCAGCAGACCGATTCGCTGCAGGCCACGGTCCGCGGCAAGGTCTCGCGCTGGTTCAACGGCCAGATGCAGTACACCCTGAGCCGCGGCTACAACGACACCAACGGTATTGGATCGTTCCCGGCCAACGACTACGATCTGTCGGGTGAATGGGCCCGCGCCGACTTCGACCGCCGCCATCGCTTCAACCTGCTGGGGCGGACCACCGTGTTCAAGATCTTCGATCTCGGTATGGGCCTGGCGATGAACAGCGGCGGTCCGTACAACGAGACGCTGGGGCTCGATCTGTTCAACAATGGCAGGGGCCGCGCCCGCCCGGCGGGCGTGCCGCGCAACAGCCTCGAGACGACCGGCTTCGCGTCCCTCGATTTGCGCGCCTCGCGCGACATCAAGCTCGGCGCCGGCAAGGACGCGCGAGAGATCACGCTGGGGTTCGACGCGTTCAACATCCTGAACCACGTCAACTACAGCTCGTTCGTCGGCACAGTGAGCTCGCCGCTCTTCGGCCAGCCGGTGTCGGCACGCGCGGCGCGGCAACTGCAGTTCTCGGCACGCATGAAGTTTTGACCGCGCACAGGTCGCGCAGGCCTCGAGAGCTGCCTGTCGGAAGCGCGGCCGTCGAGGGCTGCCTGTAACACGGAGCGCAGCCTCGAGGCTGCCTTAAAGGAGCGAGCATGCGACACGCAACAGTGGCAACGGCGATTCTGTGCCTGACGGTGGTGAGCGGCCTGCAAGGACAGGAAGGGCCGTATCACGCCGGCCCGGTGATTCAGATCGGCGGCGAAGGCGGCTGGGACTACCTGTCGGTCGACTCGGCGGCGCATCGCCTCTACGTCAGCCACGCCACCCATGTCGTCGCGATCGATACCCAGACGAACAAGGTGGTCGGCGACATTCCCGACACGCCTGGCGTGCACGGCTTCATCGCGGTGCCGGAGCTCGCCAAGGGGTTTTCGAGCAACGGCCGCGGCAACAACGTCAGCGTCGTCGATCTCAAGACGCTGAAGCTGGTGCAGAAGATCGACACCGGCGAGAACCCGGACACGATCGTCTACGACCCGGCGAAAAAAGAGGTCTACACGATGAACGGCCGCGGCAAGTCGGCGAGCGTCATCGATACCACGACCGGCAAAGTGGTCGCGACCATCCCGCTCGAAGGCAAGCCAGAGGCCGCCGTCGTCGACTCCAAGGGCGGCAAGATCTTCGTCAACATGGAAGACCTGAACTCGGTGAAGGTGATCGACACGGCCACGCACAAGGTGTCGGCGACCTGGCCGGGCGCACCGTGCGAGGCGGCGACCGGCATGGCCTTCGACGCGACGACCCACCGGCTGTTCCTCGGCTGCGACAACAAGCTGCTGGTCATGATGGACAGCACGAGCGGCAAGGTCGTCTACAGCGTTCCGGTTGGCGAGGGGGTCGATTCCACCTGGTTCGATCCGCAGACCAAGCTGGCGTTCACCTCGAATGGCGGCTCCGGTACCGTGACCGTGGCCCACGAAGACTCGGCGTCGGTGCTGAAGGTGGTCCAGACGATTAAAACGGTACGCGGCGCGCGGACGATGGCGCTGGATCCGGCGACGCATACGATTTACCTGGCGGCGACCGACTACGAGCCGCAGGCGCCGGGCTCGAAAGATCGCCCGAAGGCGGTCACCGGGACATTCCGCGTCCTGACGTATCAGATGAAGTGACGCGCGTCATGACCGTCTCCACCAGCTCCCTGCTCGTCGCCGGCCTGCTGCTCGCAGCGCCGGCGGCCGCACAACCGACACCGGCGCCGACCGTGGTGATGGCGTCCGTGACCGCGCAACCGCCGGCGACTGCGCAGCCGGCGGCGGCCGACGCGCCGCTGACCCTGCAGGCGGCGCTCGAGCAGGCGCGCGCCAACAGCCAGCAATTCCGTGCCGCCCAGCTCGCGTCCGACCTCGCCGCCGAGGACAAGAAGCAGGCGCGTGCCGCGCTGCTGCCGTCGCTGAACGGCTTCAGCCAGTTCATCTACACCCAGCCGAACGGCACGCCGTCGGGTGTCTGGGTGCCGAACGACGGCCCGCGCGTCTATGCAACCTACTTGAACGTGCACGGCGACGTGTTCTCGCTCCAGAAGTGGTCCGAATACCGCGGCGCCGCGGCGGCGGAGGCGGTGGCGCGCGCCAGGGCGGATGTCGCCGGCCGCGGCCTGGTCGCGACAATCGTGCAGAACTACTACGGGCTGGTCGCTGCGCAGCGGAAGCTCGCCAGCGCGCAGCAGAGCCTGCGCGAGGCGCAGCAGTTCCTCGACATCACGGAGAAGCAGGAGAACGGCGGTGAGGTGGCGCACTCGGACGTCATCAAGGCGCAGATTCAGGTCGCTCAGCGCACGCGCGACGCGCAGGAGGCGGAGCTGGCGCTGCTCAAAGGCCGCCTGGGGTTGTCGGTGCTGATCTTTCCCGACTTCCGCGACACGTTCTCGGTCGTCGACGATCTCCAGGCCATGACCCCGCTCCTTCCGCTCACTGATTTGAAAGCGACCGCCGCCGCCAACAGCCCGGACCTGCGGGTCGCCGAGGCCTCGGTGCAGCAGGAAACGATCGCCGTCGGCGTTGCGCGCGGCGGGGTGCTGCCGTCGGTGTCGTTCGATTATTTCTACGGCATCAACGCCAACGAATTCGCCACCTACGATCCGGAAGGCCATCGCCTGCTCGGATCGGTCGCGCAGGTTCAGCTGAACCTGCCGCTGTGGAACTGGGGCGCGGCGCAGAGCAAGCTGAAACAGGCGCAGCTGCGGGTGCAGGCGGCGAGAAACGACCTGACAGCGGCGCAGCGGCAGCTGCAGGCCAACGTCAACACGTTCCACCGCGAAGCGGAAGTCGCGCGCGATCAGGTCGCCTCGTTGCGGCAGTCGCTCGATCTCTCGACCGAGAGCCTGCGGCTGACGCTGCTGCGCTACCAGGCCGGTGAGGTCTCGGTACTCGAAGTGGTCGACGCCCAGACCACGCTGAGTCAGGCGCGCAACGCCTACGACGATGGACTCGTGCGGTATCGAGTCGCGCTCGCGGCACTGCAAACGATCACCGGAATTTTGTAACGTATGAAATTCACCATTGTAAATTTGTTCGCCGTCACCGCCCTCGGCCTGACGCTGACCGCCTGCAAGAAAGCTGAGCCGAAGGCGGAGGTCGTCGCGCCGGTGCGCGTGTCGCCGGCGATCAAGGGCAGCATCCGCCTGATCGTCAACGTCGACGCCGTGCTGTTTCCGCGCGACCAGGCCAACATCGTCCCGAAGATCAGCGCGCCGGTGAAGCGGTTCTTGGTCAACCGCGGCGATCACGTGAAGCAGGGGCAGCTGCTCGCCGAGCTCGAGAACCGCGATCTCGTCGCCGCCGCGCAGGAGAGCCGGGGCCAGTTCGCCCAGGCGGAATCGAACTACCGCTCGACGGCCGGCGCGGCCGTCCCCGAGCAGGTCACCAAGGCGCAGACCGACGTGACGGCCGCGCGCGAGTCGATGGACGCCGCCAAACGGCTGCTCGACAACCGCCAGCAGCTGTTCAAGGACGGCGCGTTGGCGAAGAAGCTGGTCGACGACAAGAACGTGGCGCACGAGAAGGTCGTGCAGATCGGCGTGCGCGAGC
>JAOBWF010000193.1 GCA_025463215.1 Acidobacteriota bacterium
CGACGGCGGGACACGCGCAAGTAGCGCGAAGGCTTCAGCCGAGCGATCAAGGAGTTCGTGATGAATAAGGAGATGATCGTCTCCTCGAACGGCCACGAGACGATGGTGGCGATTCTCGAGGACGACCTGGTCGCGGAGATCTTCGTCGAGCGCGAACGCCATCGCGGCGTGGTCGGCAACGTCTACAAGGGCCGGGTCTCGAAGGTGCTCCCCGGCATGCAGTCCTCCTTCATCGACCTCGGCCTCGAGCGCGACGGCTTCCTCTATGTCGCCGATGTGATCGACACGCTCGCCGAGTTCGACAAGCTCGCCGGCGACGAGGACGAGGAGACGCCAGGCGGCGGCAACGGCAACGGCAGCGGCGGCCACAGGGGCCGACCCGAGCGCGACCGCCAGGATCGTCCCACCCAGAAGATCGAGGAGCTGCTCAAGGAAGGCCAGGAGATCGTCGTCCAGGTGGTCAAGGAGCCGCTCGGCACCAAAGGCGCGCGCCTCACCACCCATGTCACGATGCCGGGGCGCTTCCTGGTGTTCATGCCGACGGTCGATCACATCGGGGTGTCGCGCAAGATCGAATCGCGCGAAGAGCGCGCCCGGCTGCGCGGCATCGTCCGCGACTTCCGCGAGGCGCACGGCTTCACCGGCGGCGTCATCATCCGCACCGCGGCGGGCGGGCGGCCGAAGGAAGACATCCTCGGCGACCTCGACGCGTTCCACAAGATCTGGACCGAGATGCGCCAGCGCAACGAGTCGTCTCGCGCCCCCGCGGTGCTGTTCCAGGAGCAGAGTATCGTCGCCCGGCTGCTGCGCGATCTGTTGACCGAAGACTTCCAGGCGATCCGGATCGACAACGCCCAGGAGTATCAGCGCGTGCTCGAGCTGATCGAGCGCATCATGCCGAGCCTGGCGCCGAAGGTGAAGCTCTACTCGAAGCCGTACCCGATATTCGAGGAGTACGGCGTCCAGGCGGAAATCGACAAGGCGCTGAAGAGCAAGGTCTACCTGAAGTCCGGCGGATCGATCGTCATCAACCAGACCGAGGCGCTGGTCGCGATCGACGTCAACACCGGACGGTTCGTCGGCAAGAAGACGAGCGGCCGGCTCGAGGACACGATCGTCAAGACCAACCTCGAAGCGGTGAAGGAGATCGTCCGCCAGGTCCGGCTGCGCGATCTCGGCGGCATCATCGTCCTCGACCTGATCGACATGGACGACAAGAAGAACCGCCAGAAGGTGTATCAGGCGGTCGAGCAGGAGCTGCGGAAGGATCGATCGCCGTCCAAGGCGCTGCAGGTCTCGGACTTCGGTCTGGTGATCATCACGCGCAAGCGCGTCAAACAGAGCCTCGAGCGCGTGCTGACCGAGCCGTGCCCGTACTGTGCCGGCACCGGCGTGATCAAGTCGAGCTCGACGATCTGCTACGAGATCCTGAACGAGGTGAAGAAAGTCGGGCCCGACATCAACGGCCACCGCCTGGTGCTGCGGGTGAACCCGGACATCGCGCGGGCGCTGAAGGAAGAAGAGAGCGCCGTGCTGAAGGACTTACGGCAGTCGATTGGGAAGGACGTCACCGTCAAGGCTGACGTCCAACTCCATCACGAGCAGTTCGATGTCATGGCGGTCTGAGCACGATGGGCTGCGGCGTTTCGGCCCGCAGCCCTCACCCATGAGCCCTACGCTGGAAAATGCACCAGGTAGTGGTTGCCGCCTTTGTTGATCCACAGGCGCATGTAGTCGCCGCCCTTGAGCGTCTCGACTTTCGCCGAGTTCGCCTTCGGCGGCGCGTCCTTCTGGACCTTGTCGATCTCGGACTGCGGAATGATCGTCACGACCTCGCGGCCGGCGACCTTGCCGCCCTTGACGAACTCGACCCAGCGCTCCAGCGACGCGCCCTGGCCCTTCGCATCGGGCGTCGCCGTCTGCGGCGTCAGGCGCACCTGATAGGTGCCGGCCGCCAGCGGCTTGCCGTCGGCCTTCACGCCCTTCGGTATATGCACCGAGCCGAGCGCGATCTGCCCGTCGGGGGCGGTCGCCGATTCGGTCGGCGGCTGCGACTTCGGCGCCGCGTGGCCTCCCTGTGCGCCCATTCCCGCGGACCCTTTGGGCGCGGTCTTCTTCGTGTCTGCCGTTTGCGCGAAGGCGGTGCTGGCAGCGAACGCGCCGACAAGAGCCCCCACGAGAACCATTCGCTTCATGCTGGCCTCCAAGTAAAACGCCCGAACCTCGGCGTTAATTATACGGGACTGAGCAAGCAGGGTGCCACGCATCAACGGCTGGGCTGGAGCTGACAGATCGTCGCGGTGGCGGCTCTCGCGCGCTGCTACCAGTTTGCGACGCCGTGCTTCAGGGCTGCACCTCGCACGGCCAACGCGCTGGGCGCCGCGAGTCTGCCAGCCGCTCTAGCGCTTCGAGATGATGATGTCGCCGCTGAAGGTCCGCACCACCAGCGTCGCGCTGCCGTCGCCGAACGTCGCGCGCATCGCATGGGTATTGCCGCCGTCGCGGCGCCCGCGCCGGCTGTCGTCGTCGCGCCGCGACGAATCGCCGCCGATCGTCAGCGGCAGCTCGGAGCGGATCGAGCCGCTGAAGCTGTTCGCGTTCAGCTCGAAGCCGGCCGGATTCGTCAGCATCAGCCGCACGGTCCCCGAGTGCGCGTTGATCTCGTAGCGCCCGCCCCTGGAGATGCTGCCGGCATATTCGACGCTGCCGCTCACCGATTTGACGCCAAGGCGGTCGCACGTCACGTCGCTGACGCTGATGTCGCCGCTGATGATCCCGAGGTCGATGCCGCGCGCCTTCAGCCCCTTGGCGCGGACGTTGCCGCTGACGCTCGACGCCGTCAGATCCCCGTCGGTCGTGATGCCGGTCAGCGACACGTCGCCCGACACCGTCTTGGCGGCCTCGAGCCTCGGCGCGTCGGTAATCGTCACGTTGCCGCTGATCGTCTCGCTGCGCAGCGAGCCATGGACGCCGGTCACCCTGACCGTGCCGGAAATCGAATGCAGGTCGACGGAAGCTGACGCCGGCACGCTCACCGTGTAGTCAACTGATACGTGGTCTGACTGCCGATTGCGGTCGCCGCGGTTCTGCCCCTCATGCTCGGTGCGGATGTCGACGCGGCCGGCCCGGTCGTCGACGATGATCTGGACCCGCCCCAGCTCGCTCTTGTCTCCGCGGGTCCGCTTGACGGCGTCGATCGAGACCTCGTCGCCGGACCCGGCGGTGACGGTAATGTCGCCGGAGATGTTCGACAGGCTGAAGCGGCCGTCGCGTCCGATCTTGACCTTGCGCGAGAAGTGCTCGGTCTGCTCGGGACCGCTGTTGCGGCCCTGATACGCGCCGGGGCGGACACCGGCGATGACGTCGCGCACAACGTGCGGCGGCACCAAGCGGGGGCCGTCATCCTGCGCCAGGGCCGGCGCCGCGCTGAGCGCGAGGCCGGCAATCACGAACGTGGTCGAGAGTCGCATGGTTAGGTGCCCTTCTGCTTGAGTCCCGAGACGATCCGCGCCGCCCCGGCGTCATTGCCTTTTCGCATTTCGTTGATCAGCGCGACGGTGTCCTGCAGCAGCCCGATCTTCGTCTTGAACCCGTCGATCAGGCTCTGCTGCGCCGGTTCGCTCGCGGGCTGCGACCGCACCGCGGCGCGGCTTTCGCTGATCGCCTGATCGATCACCGCGAGATTCTTCTGCAGCGTCGCGGCGGTGCGCGGATCGAGGTCGCTCTGCTCGGTGTTCGCGATCGCCTCGAGTCCCTTGATCGCGTTCTCGTAATGCGACTCCGCCTGCCGCAGCTCGGTCTCAATCGACTGCACCGCCTGCCCCGTGTCGACGGTGGCGCCAGGTGCCGTCGCGGCCGTTGCCGCCGCCCCGGCGCCCTGGCGCGGCGGCGCGTAGCGCAGACCCACGACGGTCGCGAGCAGGAGCGCCGCCGCCGCGGCGAGTCCGATCATCCAGGTCGAGCGCGCCCCCGTGCCGGCGATCGGACGTGACGCGACGCGATCGGTCGCCCCGTGCGGTTCCAGCGCGATCGCACGCTCGAGACGCGACCAGGCGCGCACCGGCGGTTCGCGCACATCCAGCCCGCGCGTCGCCGCCAGGATGTCGCGCAGGTCCTCGACCAGCTGCCGGCACGGCGCGCACGCCGCCAGATGGCGGTCGATCTCCGCGCGCGCGTCCGGGCCGAGCGTGCCGTCGACGTAGTCGTTCGACGTCGTATCGTTCGGATGCATTATTTCCCGCGTAGAAAGCCGCGCAGCTTCAGCCGCGCCTTGAACACTTGCGACTTCGACGTCCCTTCCGCGATGCCGAGCAGATCCGCCACTTCCTTGTGATCGAACCCTTCGACGTCGTGCAG
>JAOBWF010000223.1 GCA_025463215.1 Acidobacteriota bacterium
GGACGGCGCCGATCTGCGGCACGGCATAGAAGGACTCGAGCTGCGCGTGCGTGTTGGGCGCGATGTAGGCGACGCGATCGCCGGCGCGGACGCCGAGCCGCTGCAGCGCCGACGAAACGCGATCGCACCGGGCGAAGAACTGCTCGTAGGTGAAGCGCACCGCGCCGTCGACCAGCGCCTCGCGGTCGGGGTACAACGCGCGCGTGCGCCGCGCAAACTCGAGCGGGGTGAGCGCCACTTCCATGGCGCGAATCTTATCCCACGATCGGAGGAAACCGCCGAGGGCGCAACGATCGCAAAGGAGATCTGTTTGCTCTGCGTTCTTCGCGATCTCTGCGGTTTCTTCTTATCGTTTTCCCGCTGAAATCAGGTTGGCGAGGATCTGGTACGCGCCGTCGGTGCCGACCGGCAGCTGGCGCCACAGGCCGAGGCCGACGTAGACCCAGCGGCCTTTGCCGTAGCTCGCCTCGACCAGCGCGCCGGTCTTCACGCCCTTGTTGTACTGGAAGTTGTCTTCCATCTGGATGACGTCGTGGTAGCGCGAGTCCTTGTCGTCGGCGAGGAAGTAGGTGCCGCGCTCCTGCACCCAGTTCTTCCACGCCGCCTCGCCGATCTCGTTCGGCGACGTCAGCAGCGGGCTGTGCGCCGCCACCGGCTGCACCGGCGCGTTCTCGTCGGTCACGCGGTTCGCGCTCACCTTGGCCGGGTACGGGCCGTACTGCGCGTCGTTGAACTCGAACTTGTTGTACTGCACGATCATCGTGCCGCCCTTGAAGACGTAGTCGAGCAGACGGCTGTTGTTGGCGCGCAGATCGTCGCGCCGCTCGTAGGCACGGACGCCGGTGACGATGGCGCTGTATTTCGAGAGGTCGCCCCAGGCGAGATCGTCCGCGCTGAGCAGCTGAACTTTCGCGCCGAGCTGTTCGATTGCCGCCGGCACCTGATCGCCGACGCCCATCACGTAGCCGATCGTGAGATCCGACGGGGTCCGCACGTTGATCACCTTGAGCGTCGCGTCCGCCTCGTCGTAGATGTGATAGCGCTTGATGTGCGGATACTCGATCACCTGAAAGCCGCGCGCGTAGGTCTTGCCGCCCGAGGAGGCGACCGCTTTGACGTGGAACTCACCCGCGGCGACGCTCGACGCCGGCTTCAGCTCGAAGCGCACCGTCTGCGACTCGTCGGAGCGCGAGAACGTCATCGGCTGTTCCGCCGGCGTTGCGCTCCAGCCTTGCGGCAGTTCGAGCGTGATCGACGTCTCCGCCGGACCCGTGGTGTCGTTGAGGACGGTGACGCGAATCTCGCGGTCGGCGGTCGGGGCACCGCCGGTCGGACGCGCCGCGGCGACCGCGGGACGCCCCGCAGACTCTCGAGAGGCCGGCCGTGGCGCGGTGCCGCGGCCTGCGGCAGCCGCCCGGGCCGCAGCCGTCGTCGGCCGCACCGGCGCACTCGTCGACCGGATCGAAGCCTCGGGCACGATCGCCACCTGCGGCGTCACGCGAACGGAGAACGCCGGCACCACCAGCAGCTCGGTCCGCTTCTCGCCGCTGAAGATGTCCCCTTCGTAGCGGTGCTGTACCGGCAGGCCCTGAATCACTTCGACGCCGCCGGGCAGCGTCAGCGTGACCTGCACGTAAAACGGTGTCGGCCGCATCGGCAGGCCGAACGGCGCGTCGGCGTCGAAGGTGTAGCGCCCCTCCTGCCCCTTGCGGTGCCAGTAGGGCTCGCTGACGCGCGCGTCGGCCGGAATCGTGAACGTCGGCTCACAGTGCGCGACCTGATCCTTGTTGACGCTCGGCATCGGCACCGCGGCCGGCGCGTTGGCGCCGCGGCCGCGGCCGCCGCCGGGAAAGCCGAAGCCGCCGCCGGTGAAGGCGGTCATCGTGCACTCGGACGTCCCCTGCCCTGAGTCTGTCGACGCGGTGAGGCCGTCGAACTTGACGTTCTTGATCGCGACGGCGCCCGTGCCGCGGTTTGCCACGATCACGTTGACCTTCACCGCCTGGCCCGGTACGACGACGCCATCGTCGGCCAGCGCCTCGATCTTGACGCCGTGCGCGAGGGTGATCGCCTGCTGAAACTCGCCTTCCTTCTGGCGCAGGCGGAAGTCGATCTCGTATTTCCCGGTGTCGTCGATCGCCATCGCCCGCAGCTCGCGGCGCAGGACGCGGACGGCGAACAGCCCGTCCATCAGCGGCTTCATCGTCGCTTCGTCGTTGACGGTGTCGAACACCTTCTGGGCCGCCTGGGCGGAGGCGGAGATCGCCGTCAGCCCCTCGGTGAGATCCTTCGGCGCGCGGGCGCCGGCGAACCGCGACAGGCTGAGGATGCTGCTGTCGACGCCGTCGAAGAGCGACGTCTCGTCCTTCTGCAGCTGCCCCGGCAGCGTCGTCTCGACCAGCTGATAGCTCGCGTTCGACGCGGCGGTGGGCAGCGAAAGCAGCTGGCCCATGCCCTGACACTTGTGCATGCTGCGCGCTTCGGTGCCGATCTCGTTGTAGGTCTTGCCGAGCAGCGTGTCGTAGACGCCGGAGTTGATCCGCGTCACCTTCCCGGTGGTCTGCGCCTCGCCGGGAAAGCCGAAGCCGGCGCTGTGATACAGCTTCTTCGGCTGCCACGCGCGGAGCCCTTCCTTGATCTGTTCCGGGAACTTGGTCGGATCGCCGGCGAGCTTGTAGGCATCGCGCGTGATCACCGCCGACGCCATGTGATGCTGGCCGCCGGCGTTGCCGGTCGGCGGCAGCGTGATGATCACGTCGGGGCGGATGGTGCGGATCAAGCGGACGTAGTCGGCGGTGATCTCCTCGCGCCCCCATTTCTCGAACGTCTCGTCGATGCCGAAGGAATAGCCGAAGTCGACCGCGCGCGTGAAGTACTGCTCAGCGCCGTCGAAGCGGTGCAGCGCGGCGAGCTCGCCGGTGCGGAGGACGCCAAGGGCCTCGAAGATTTCGGGGCCGATCTCGTTCTGCCCGCCGTTGCCGCGCGTCGCGGTCGCGAGCGCGGTGCGATATCCCTGGCCCCGGTTCAGCATCACCAGCAGCCCGTTGTTCTCGTCGTCGGGGTGCGCCGTCGTGTGCATGAAGATGCCGGTGTTCGAGAGGTGCCGGAGCACGAGCCCGAGCGCGACGTGCCCCTGCTCGTCGTCGAGCGGAACCACGCGCATTTGTGCGGCAGGAACGGAGATCAGCGCGGAAAGAAGGATGAAGGATGCGAGTAGAGAACGCTTCATATCGATGATAGTGACATGGCTGATGGCGAATGGCTAATGGCTATGGAAGAGGAACGATCCTCGACCATAGCCATCGGCCGTCGGCCATTCGCGATGACGACCGGCGAGGCTTCCTAGAACCGTACCTTGAAGCCGAGCTGAAATTTCCGCTGCTCGTAGCCGGACGCGCCGGAGAAGCCGTACGGGTCGGACGGGATCGGCGCGAGCGGATTGCCCGCCGCGTCGGTCGTGATGATCGTGTTGATGCCGGACATTTGCTGCGTGTTGAAGGTGTTCTTGAGCTCGGCAATGATCTCGCCGCGGACGCTGCCGCCGATCGGAATGCCGCGTGTGTAGCGCAGGTCCATGTTCTTGCGGACCGGCAGGTACAGGGAGTTGCGGGTGACGCCGAGCGGGCGGTCGCTCAGCACGCCGTCGCCGTTGAGATCGAGGTTCGAGCGGATGTTCAGCGGCAGGCCGCTGTTGATCTGGAGCAGCACGCCGATCTCATTGCCGCTCAGCAGCGCGCGAAGCAACCGGTTCGACGCCGAGCTGCTGGTGATGTAGACGACGTTGCCGGACAGGTTCTGGCGAATGTCGAGCGGATTCGGGCCGAGGTCGCGATCGATATTGCTCGGATCGGATCGGCCCTGTTCGGCCTGCACGGTGAGCTGGGTGAGCAGCGGCGTGTTGTCGAGCCCTTTGCCCGCGACGTATTGCAGGTTGTACGTCAGCCCTTTATTCAGGCGCTTGGACATCTGCAGCGTCAGGCCCTTGAAGGTCGAGTCGCCGATCGACTGCACTTCGTTGATGTGGTTGAAGCGCGGGTCCTGGCGGGTCGCCGCACTGATCGTGCCGCTGTAGATCGGCCGGCCGTCGGCCAGCGTGCTGATCGGGTTGATCAGGTTCACGTCGGTCACCACCGGCAGGTTGTCACCATTCGCGTAGATGAAACCGACCGACGCGGTGTAGTCGCGGCCGAGCGAGCGTTCCACCTGGATGTTGGTCTGGAACGTGCGCGCGACGACGAAGTTCGGATCGACCGCCCACGGCGACTGCACCGCGAGCGTGCCCGCGGCCGACACCTGGCTGGGAAACGCCGGCGCACCGGCGGACGCCGGGGTGAACGTGTACGCCGGCGCCTTCGGCGATCCGCTCAGCTGCAGCGCCTGCTCGTAGCCGCCGAGAATCGGCTGGTCGTACATCAGTCCCGTGCTGGCGCGCAGCACGGTCTTGTCGTTGATCGACCAGGCGACGCCGACGCGCGGTCCGAAGTTGTTCTTGTCGATGTTGAATCCCTGGGTCGACGCCAGCGGCGCATTCGGCAGGCCGCTCGGATAGTGATACAGGTCGTAGCGGACGCCGTACAAAACCTTCACCGACGGCGCGATCTGCCAGTCGTCCTGGACGAACGTGCTGTAGATGCTGGTGTCCATCGCGAAGTTCAGGTCGCCGGTGATCTGCGTCATCGACGAGTAGCCGAGCCGGTTGGCGCCGGTCTTGGCGGCCAGATACGATGTGATTGACGGGAAGGTGTAGAGGAACTGCGGCGCCGCGATGCGCTCGTCGTGGATGCGCTGGATGTCGACGCCGAACTTGTAGCTATGGGCCGCGCGGATGTAGGTGAAGTTGTCGATCACCTGAGTGATGTTCTCCTTGAAGTCGAAGCCGGCATTGCCCTGGCCGGTGCCGCTCAGCGGCGAACCGAAGCTGGCAATACCGCTGATCGACACCGCCGGACCGGTGCCCGAATCGCTGTTGGCGACCGATCCCTGGTGGCGATGCGCGTACTGGACGCGGAACTCGTTCAGCTTGCTCGACCCGAGGGAGGAAATCAGCTGGCCGCCGACCGAGTCCATCGCGTCGAGGAAGTTGGTCGCCTGCTCGAGCGAGGCGAGATTGCCGCCGCTGTTGTAGGGCGCGTCGTTGTGGAAGCGCATCCACCGCACGGTCGCGCGGTTGGCCGAATTCAGCTGCACGTCGCTTTTGGCGATGAAGAACTTGCCGGTCTGCACGTTCGGCACGAACGCCGGCTGCGGCGCCAGTCCGATCGCCGCGGCGTTGGCCGGGACGATCGTCACCGGGCTGGTCGACGACAGGTCGCGCCGCGTCTGCTCCCAGCCGACGTAGAAGAACGCTTTGTTCTTCAGCAGCGGACCGCCGACGTCGGCGGTGCCGGTGTCGACCTTGGTCGCCGGCAGCACCGCGGTGGCCGGCGCGCTACCGCACGTCGAGGCGACGCCGGTGCAGCCGGTGAAGAACGGAAATGCGCTGAAGGGATTGCGGCGGAACAGATAGGCCCCCTCGCCCCTGAACGTATTCGTGCCGGACGGGGTCACCGCGTTGTAGACCATCCCCATCGTCTGGCCGAACTCCGGCGCGAAGCCGGTGGTCACCACCTTGACTTCCTGGATCATGACTTCCGACATCGGCAGGAGGCGCAGCCCGGCGCGGTCCTTCTCCGTGTTGGTGTTGCCGTCCACCATGTAATTGATGCGCATCGCGGCGCCGTTGGCGGCGAGGCGCGGCACACCGAACTCGACGTTTTCGATGCCGGTCACCCCGGGCTGCACGAGCGCGAAGTTATACGGGTTGCGCGCGACCAGCGGCAGGTTGTGCACCTCGAGGTCGCTCATCGTGTGGCCGATGTCGATGCGCGCGACGTCGAGCGCCGGGATGTCGGCGCTGCTGACGGTGATCGTCTCGCTCACCGTCCCGACCGACAGCGTGGCGTTGACGGTCGCGGTCTGACCCACCGACAGCTGGATGTCGGTGCCCTCGAATTTCTTGAACCCTTGCAGCTCCGCGACCACGCGGTACTTGCCGAGCGGCAGCAGCGGCGCGCGATAGAGCCCTTTTTCGTTCGTCACGACCGAACGCTCGGCGCCGGTGTCGACGTTGGTGATGGTGACGGTGACGCCCGGCAGCACGGCGCCGGAACTGTCGGAGACCGTGCCTTCGATGGCGCCGTTAGCGCCCTGCGACTGCGCGAAGGCCGGAGCCGTCAGCGACAGCGACAGCAGAGCCGAAAGAATGTATTTGAGCATGCGGTCGAGTATACAAAGGATGGCGCGCCGGCGCCTTGGCCAGATCGTGAATTAGCGCCGAAATGCGAACACTTCGTCGGCCGGATCCATTTCTTCGAAGTGGCGCCGGAGCAGGACGCGGCTCGCCAGATACGCGCCGGTGACACCGTGGCTGGCGTCCCCGAACGCGAACAGATGGTGGGGAAAGTTCCGGTGCGGGCCGAGGCAGGGCAACCCCTCCGTAGTACGCGCGTAATCCGCCGCCCATCCGAACGCCGGCTGGACGCCGGAGATATCCGGATACAACATCGAGAGCTCGTACATCAACTGCCCGGTGCGCTGGACAATAACCTTGTCGCGCAACCGGTCGGCCGCCCTGTCGCCGTCGGCGCCGGCAACGAGAACCCGGTCGTCGCCCACCCATCGGATCAGGTGGGGCGGCTGCGCGCTGTCTCGCACCACGGCGTCCCGGCGGCCCATCAACTGGCGGATCTTTGCGGGCACCGGCTCCGTCTGCGCGAAATAGGCGGTCCGAAAGTAGAAGTGCCGCGCCAGCGATTGGTACAACTTGGTCGGCATCCCGGTGGCCACGATCACGCGCCGGGTCTGGATGCGGCCGGTCGCGGTCAGGACGTCGGCGGTCTTGCGGTTGAACGTGACCTTGACGACCGGCGATCGCTCGAACAGCTGCGCGCCGCGATCGGCGGCCGAGACCGCGAGGCCGAGACAGGCGCGATAGGGATCGAGAGTGGCGCCGTCTTTCGCGCGCAGCCCCGCGGCCGCGTCGAGCGCCACCTCGCCGGCGATGGCGCGCGCGTTGAGCAACGGCGCGTCGATGCCGCCGCCGCGGCGCGCGCGCTGTTCGCGCGTCAGCCGCGCCGCATCGTCCGGCGTCGCCGCGACGGTGATCGCCGGGTGGGGCTCGACGAAACACTTGATGTCGAGGCGGCGAAGCAGCGACACGAAATCGAGCGAGGCGCGCCGCCAGCTCTGAAACGCGCGCGTGGCGCCGCGGCCGCCGACCGACAGCTCGAGATCGGCGAAGCCGACGCCAGGCTCCTCGCTGATCCAGCCTGACGCCGATCCGCTGCTGCCGTGGCCGATCTGCGCGGCGTCGAGCAGCGTGACCTTCGCGCCGGCCGATGCGAAGGCATACGCGGTGGCGCAGCCGGTCAGCCCGCCGCCGATGATCACGACCTCAGACGAAGAGGCGCCGCGATAACGCGGATACGACGGCACGCGCGTCTTGGGAAACTTGTCGATCCACGGCGAGCGGGCGTAAAGAGTCATTGGTGGTTGGCCGTCAGTCGGGGCATTCTACCCGACCTGCCTGCCCCCACCGTGGCAGGGACTACCTGCCGGCCCTGCGCTTCCCGCTCACCCTGCCCTCGTGTATCAGCAGCGCCTCTTTGCGCGCGGTGCCCCAGCGATAGCCGCCGTGGCCGCCAGCGGCCGGCACGACGCGATGGCAGGGGATCGCCAGGGCCACCGGATTCGACGCGCAGGCGCCGGCGACCGCGCGAGCGGCCGTCGGCCGCCCAATCGATACCGCGACCTCGGCGTAGGTGCGCGTCTCGCCGTAAGGGATCGCGGCAAGCGCCTGCCAGACCTGCCACTGGAATGCCGTCGCCTGGACGTCGAGCGGCAGATCGAGCCGCGGCGCGCGGCCGGCGAGGTGCGCGAGAATGCCCGTGGTCCACGCCGCCAGGGCGCCGGCGTCTGCCGTGATCGCCGCGGCCGGGTACTCACGCGACAGCCCGGCCACCAGTTCGCGGTCCGACGAGCCCATCGCCACCGCGCAGATGCCGCGAGGGGTCGCCGCCACCAGCAGACGGCCGAGCGCGCCGTTCGCGGAGTCGACGATCGCGTACGCGATCGGCATCCCCGCACCGCCGCGGCGGTACACCGACGGCGCCATGCCGAGCTTCGGCACTGCGCGCTCGTAGAAGCGGCTGCTCGATCCGTAGCCGGCGTCGAGCATCGCGCCGGTGATGTCGCCGGGCTGGCGCAGTCGGCCCTTCACCTTGCGCAGGCGGACGGCGTCCGCGTACTCGCGCGGTGACACGCCGACCAGCCGCTTGAAGTTGCGCTGCAGGTGATACGGACTGCCGCCAAGACGGGCCGCCAGCGTCGCGAGCGACGGATGCCCCTCGACGTTGGACAGATAGACGCATGCGCGCCGGATCTTGTCGACCCACGGGTCGGCCACCGCCGCGGTCGCATCGGGCGCGCAGCGCCTGCACGCGCGGAACCCGGCATCGCGCGCGGCGGCCGGGGCCTCGAAAAAGGCGACGCGGTCGCGCCGCGGCCGCCGGCTCGGGCACGACGGCCGGCAGTAGATGCCTGTGGATCGCACACCGTACACAAATGTGCCGTCGGCGCCGCGATCGTGTCCGAGCACCGCGCGCCAGCGGGCGTCATCGGCCCCCGCCAACCCCTGCGCTGATCGTTTCGTCAAAGTAGCCATGCACAGAGGATGGACCACCGGGTCGCGCCGCCGCCATCCGCGGCTTGCGATCGAATTCTACCGCGGCTCGGGCTATCTACGAAGGCCTTCGTGGTATTCTGCGCCATGAGCGATTTCCGCTTCGCCCTGCGCACGCTGCTCAAGGCCCCGGCCTTCACCATCGTCGTCGTCCTGACGCTGGCGCTCGGCATCGGCGCCAACACCGCCATCTTCTCGCTGACCGATCAGGTGCTGCTGCGCATGCTGCCGGTGACAGCGCCCGAACGGCTCGTCATCCTCGACGGCCCGGGCGCGTTTCGCGGCCGGACGTTCAACAACGGCACCTTCTCGTATCCGATGTATCGCGACGTCCGCGATCACAACACGGTGTTCGACGGCGTGCTCGCGCGCTTCCCGGCACCGCTGACGCTGCTTGCCAACGGCCAGGCAGAGCGCGTCAACGGCGAGCTCGTGTCCGGCAACTACTTCGACGTTCTCGGCGTCCGCGCCCACATCGGCCGCACCTTGACGCCGGACGATGACACCGTGCCGGGCGGGCATCCGGTGGCGGTGTTGAGCCACGACTTCTGGATGCGGCGGTTCGCCGGCGATCCGTCGGTCGTGAATCGCACGATCGCGCTGAACGGACTGCCGATGACCATCGTCGGCGTCGCTCCGGCCGGCTTCTTCGGCATCGTCGTCGGCGACAGCCCCGACGTGATGGTGCCGGTGATGATGAAGGCGCAGATGACGCCCACGTGGGACGATCTGCAAAGCCGCACCAGCCGGTGGCTGTCGATCATGGCGCGATTGAAGCCGGGGGTGTCCGCCGAACAGGCCGAGGCGGCGATGAACGTCGTCTACCGCCAGATCAACGAGCTCGAGCTCAAGGAGCAGTCGAACGTCTCGCAGCTGTTTCACGATCGGTTCCTCGCCAAGCACCTGTTCCTGCGGCCGGGCGCCAGGGGGCAGTCGGACCTGCGCAAGGAGTTCACGACGCCGATCCTCGTGTTGATGGGCATGGTCGGGCTCGTCCTGCTGATCGCGTGCGCCAACGTTGCCAACCTCCTTCTCGCGCGCGGCGCCGCCCGGCAGAAGGAGGTCGCGATCCGTCTCGCGCTCGGTGCGACGCGCGGCGCGATCGTCCGTCAGCGGCTGGTCGAGAGCGTCGTGCTCTCGAGCGCGGGGGCGCTGCTCGGTCTCGGCATCGCGTGGTGGACCGGCACGGTGCTGCTGACGATGCTGCCGGCCGACGGCGGCGCGCAGACGCTGTCGGCGGCGCCCGACGCGCGCGTGACCGCGTTCGCGATCGCCGCCTCGCTGCTGACCGCGATCCTGTTCGGTCTCGCCCCGGCGCTGTCGTCGACGCGGCCGGCGCTGACCTCGACGCTCAAGGACGAAGCGGGCAGCGTGGTCGGCGGCACCGGCCACGCGCGCTTCCGCAAGGGGCTGGTGGTGGCGCAGGTCGGCCTCTCGGTGCTGCTGCTCGCCGGCGCTGCGCTGTTCGCGCGCAGCCTGTACAACCTGAAGACGCTGAACCCCGGCTTCGAGGCGGATCAGCTGCTCGGCTTCTCGGTCAACCCGTCGCTGAACGGCTACCCGCGCGCGCGTTCGCTCCAGGTGCTGCAGCAGCTGCAGCAGCGGCTCGAGCAGCTACCCGATGTCCGTTCGGCGGCGGCATCGGTGATCACGCTGATGACCAACAGCGAATGGAGCAGCACGATCAAGGTCGAAGGCTACAAGCCGAAGGAAGGCGAGGACATGAACCCGAGCGTCAACGCGGTGGGTCCGGGCTACTTCGCGACGATCGGGCAGGCGCTGCTCTCGGGACGGGAGTTCACGGTCAAGGACGCGGACGGCGCGCCGCGCGTCGCGATCATCAACGAGACGATGGCGAAGTACTACTTCGGCACGGCGAACGCGCTCGGCCGCCACATCGGCTGGGGCCGCGACAAGGCCGCCGACATCGAAGTCGTCGGCGTCGCGCGCGACTCGAAGACGACGACGCTGCGGGCCAACATCAAGCGGTTCGTCTATACGCCGTACATGCAGGAGCCGGAGCTCGGCCACATCTCGTTCTACCTGCGGGCGCGCGGCAGTGCCGCGGCGATCGGGACGTCGGTCCGCCAGGTGGCGCAGCAGGTGGACGCCGGGCTGCCGATCTTCGACATGAAGACGATGAACGCGGTGGTGGACGAGTCGCTGTTCCTCGAGCGGATGGTCGCGGCGCTGTCGGTCGCGTTCGGCGGGCTGGCGACGCTGCTGGCGGCGATTGGCCTGTACGGGGTGATGTCATACACCGTGGCGCGGCGGACGCGCGAGATCGGGATCCGCATGGCGCTCGGTGCCGAGCGCGGCTCGGTGATGTGGCTGGTGCTGAAAGAGGTCGCGCTGATGGTCGGCATCGGCGTCGCCGTCGGCGTGCCGCTCGCGATCGCGCTCAGCCGCGTCGTGCAGTCGCAGCTCTTCGACCTGTCGGCGCACGATCCGGTCGCGCTCCTCGCCGCCGCCGCGCTGCTCGCGATCGTCGCGCTCGCTGCCGGCTACATCCCGGCCCGCCGCGCGACGCGGGTCGATCCCATGCTGGCACTGCGTTACGAGTAGAAGAACTCGGTCGGGTGCTTTTCGCGCGTAGCACGGTAAGGTGCTTTCAACGCAAAGCACGTTAGGGTGCTTTCCACACAAAGCACGTTAGGGTGCTTTCCACACAAAGCACGTTAAGGTGCTTTCCACGCGAAGCACCCTAGGGTGCTGTGTTCACCCGAAGCACGTTGAGGTGCTTTTCACGCAAAGCACGTTAAGGTGCTTTCAACTCGAAGCACTGTGAAGTGCTTTTCCACTCAGAGCACGCTAGAGTGCTGGCCCGCAGAGCACGTTATGGTGCCTTCAACGCAAAGCACTGTAAGGTGCTTTCCGGGTGCTGTGCTGACCCCGCAAAGCACGGGAGGGGATTTGCTCTCGACGCCGAGCACGGTGCTACGATCGGCGAACATGCGCATTGCAATCGTCGGCGCTGGTGGAGTCGGCGCATATTTCGGCGGACGCCTGGCCGCGGCGGGTGCCGACGTCCGCTTTCTCGCGCGCGGCGCGCACCTCGCGGCGATGCGCGCGCACGGATTGCAGATCACCAGTCCGAACGGCGATCTGCATCTGCCGCGCGTCACCGCGGAAAGCGATCCCGCGGCGATCGGCCCGGTCGACGTCGCGTTTTTCGCCGTCAAGCTGTACGACACCGAGAGCGCTCTCGCGATGCTGCCGCCCCTCGTCGGTCCTGACACCATCGTCGTCGGCTTCCAGAACGGCGTCGAGACGGTCGCGTCGCTGACACGCGCGGTCGGCGTGGCCCACACCGCCGGCGGCGTCTCGTACGTGTCGGCGGTGATCGCCGAGCCCGGGGTCATCAAGCACACCGCCATGGATCACCTGATCTTCGGCATGCCCGACGGGTCGCGATCGCCGCAGCTCGACGCGCTGCTCGAGGCCTGCCGCCCCGCCGCTTTTCAAGCGACCCTGAGCCACGACATTACCGTCGATATCTGGACCAAGTTCGTCCGCTTGTCGGTGTTCAGCGGCATGACCGCCGTCACGCGCGGACCGATCGGCGTCATCGTCAACGACCCGGACCTGCTCGAGATGCTGAAGGCGGCGGTGCGCGAAACGCTCGCGGTCGCCCACGCCAAGGGCATTGCGGTGCCGGCGACGATTGACGAGGATGTCGCGGTCGCCTACGCGGCGCTGCCGCCGCAGGCCAAGGCCTCGATGCTCGAGGATCTCGAACGCGGACGCCGCATCGAGCTGCCGTGGCTGAGCGGCGCGGTCGTCCGCCTCGGACGCGAGGCCGGTGTCCCCACACCCATCCACCAGTTCATCACGACCGTGCTGAAGCCTTACGTGAACGGCGGGGGTTAGGCGGTAGGCGCTGGCGCTCGGCGCTCGGCGCTCGGCGCTCGGAGCTCGAAGCTCGGAGCTCGGAGCTCGAAGCTAGGAGCTAGCGGCTAGACGAGGGGGCTCGGCTTCGGAGAATCTCGCGAGCCGCTCGAACGCCCTGACCTTCTCCGAGCGGTCGATCGCCGATCGGTTGATCGCCTTGTTGAGGACCTCGATCGTCTTGTCGTAGGTCGGCTTGTCGACTGGAAACGGCGTGCCGTCCTTGCCGCCGTGCGCGAACGAGAATCTCGCCGGATCGCGCATCGCCGCCGGCGCGCCGTGCACCAGCTCCGACGCCAGCGCCAGGGCTCGCAGCGTCTTCGGTCCCACCCCTTCAATGCCGAGCAGCGCTTCGAAATTTTCCGGCGCGCGCTCGTAGGTTTTTACCAGAATCTTTTCGAGGTGCGAGTGCGCGACGTCGAGCTCCGGGAACAACCAGTGGCGCGCCGGCATTCGCAATTCTGGCAGCGCGGCCATCGTCTCCAGGGTGATCGCCGGCTTCTGCGATGCGAGCACAGCGGATGCCCGTCGGATCGGATCGTTCTCGTGCGCGACCAGGTTGAGCGTCTCGCCCCGCGCATCGCAGCACACGGCCTCGTGCGGCTCGTCGACGAAGCTGGCGACATGTTCGGACAGCCAGTGATACCGGCGCGCCGTCCCGGTCGCGTCGTTCATCCCCTGCTGGACGACGCACCAGTCGCCCGCGGCGGTGAAGAAGAAGACGTGGTGATACAGCTGATAGCCGTCCTGAACAGCGGCGCTGTCGACTTTCGCCGCGGTCCTGCTGGCATAGACCAGCGGCTGCGCGTCGCGGCCGAGGCGATCGCAGGTGTCGACGATCTGTTGCGGCGTCTTGCGCGAGGCGTTGCCTTTGCCGCCGGCCGCGAAGAACCCGAGCTCCGCGCCGACCTCCTTGAGCCCTTCCTTCACCGCGCCGCACACCGTCGTCGTCACGCCGCTCGAGTGCCAGTCGAACCCGAGCACGCAGCCGAACGCCTGGAACCAGAACGGATCGGACAGCCGCCGCAGCACTTCCTGAGTGCCGTATTCGCTGGCGAGATAGATCACGATTTCGCGGGACAAGCAGACCATGCGGCCGAAGAGCCAGGCCGGCGCCTTGCCGCCATGCAGCGGAAGCGACGCGAATCCGGTGTGACGCGGCATTCGTCGATTGTACCGAATGGGGCACCATGCGCGGTCGGGCTTGCCAACGCGCGATGGACGATCTAGCGTCGGCTCATGACTTCATCCGCGCATCGTCAGCTGGGATCGTCGGGGCTCAGCGTGTTTCCGTTGGCGCTCGGGTGCATGGGAATGTCCGGCATGTACGGCCCCGCCGACGAACGCGAAAGCATCGCCACGATTCACGCCGCGCTCGACGCCGGTATCACGCTGCTCGACACCGGTGATTTTTACGGCACCGGTCACAACGAGCTGCTGATCGCCCGGGCGCTGCGCGACCGCCGCCACGCCGCGCTGCTCTCGGTGAAGTTCGGCGCCTTGCGCGGCCCCGACGGCAGCTGGCTCGGCATCGACACGCGCCCCGCGGCCGTGAAGAACGCCCTCGCCTATACGCTGACGCGCCTCGGCGTCGACCACGTCGACATCTACCGTCCGGCGCGCCTCGATCCGGCCGTGCCGATCGAAGACACGATCGGCGCGATCGCCGAGATGGTCGCCGCCGGCTACGTGCGCGCGATCGGACTGTCGGAGGTCGGGACCGACACGATCCGGCGGGCGCACGCGGTGCACCCGATCACCGATCTGCAAATCGAATATTCACTGATCAGCCGCAGCCCCGAAGCCGCGATCTTTCCGCTCCTGACGGAGCTCGGGATCGGGGTCACGGCGTACGGTGTGCTGTCGCGCGGGCTGCTGTCCGGTTCGAAGACGACGGCAGCGGGCGACTTCCGCGCGCGGCTGCCGCGGTTCGCCGGCGACAACGGCGCGCGCAACCGGCGGCTGGTGGAGACGCTGGAACGGCTCGCTGCCGAGAAAGGCGTCAGCGCGACCCAGCTGGCGATTGCCTGGGCGCTCGCGAAAGGGCCGGGGATCGTGCCGGTGATCGGCGCGCGCACGCGCGTGCAGCTCGAGGAGTCGCGTGGTGCGCTGAACCTGGCACTGTCGCCGGACGACATCGCGCGCATCGAGCAGGCGGTGCCGGCCGACGCCGCCGCCGGCACCCGCTACGATGCGCACCAGATGCAGATGCTCGACAGCGAGCGGCCCGCGCCGCGTTAGCGAACTGCTGCCGGCTGCGCCGCGGTGGAGGTCGTCTTCAACGACGCGTACATTTTCGCCACCACGTCGTTCAGCTGCTTGTCACCGCGGATCCAGCGGAACACCGCGACGATGTCGTTGTCCCAGTCGATGTAGACGATGTTCGAACCGTTGCCGACGAAGCGCACCACGCTGGCAGGAGCGGCGGGCAGCGGCTTCTGATCCGTGTTCAGATACCAGTTGGCGAAGCCGTAGGTCTTGTTGTCCGAGCCCGGCGTGCGCGCCATCTTGATCCACGCGTCGGACACGATCGCCTTCTCCTTCCACTTGCCGTTGCGGAGGAACAGGTAGCCGAAGCGCGCCATGTCGTACGAGTTCATGAACATGCCGCCGCCCCAGTGCCCGCCGCCGCTCACCGACTGGATCTTCTGGCCGTCGACGTCCACCCATGAATTCTCGTAGCCGTACCAGCGCCAAGTGGAAGATGCGCCAATCGGATCCATTACTTC
>JAOBWF010000265.1 GCA_025463215.1 Acidobacteriota bacterium
CCGTGTTGTCGGTCCCGATCAGCAGGTAGCCGATGATGGCGTTGTCGGCGTCGCGCAGCGCCGTCACCGACACCACCGCCGGGAAGCGGCTGCCGTCCTTGCGGATGTAGGTCAGCTCGTAGATGTCCTCGATGCCGCGCGAGGCCTTGAACACGAGTGCTTCGAAGCCGGGCGTGATCGCCGTGCCGAGCTCGAGACTCAGCGTCTGCGCCCGCGCGATCACTTCCTGGGGATCCGAGATGTCCGCCGGCGTGATCTTGTTCATCACGTCGGCCGCGGCATAGCCCAGCATCCGCTCGGCGCCGACGTTGAAGATCTGGATCACGCCCTTGGCATCGGTCGCAATGCTCGAGAAGTTGGCGCTGTTGAAGATGGCGCTTTGCAGCGCCCCGGTGTTGAGGAGGATGTCGGGATGAACCACCGCCGGCACAACATCGGACGGAGGCGTGGCCTTGGGCGCGATCATCTACCTCCTGGCGGACTCAACCTGCCGGCGCCCCGCGGATCCGCTGGCACGCCCGCGGCAATCATAGCCATCAGCTTATCCAGCTCCGCCCGCGTGCCGGTGTGCTGTATTGAACAGACCGGCTGGGTGCCGCGGCCGGGCGGCGCCGGCGCCGCCGCCGGCTGGTGTGCTGTTTGACACACGCGACACGCCACCTTGTGCGCCACACTCAGGTGCTTCATGGCCACCATACTCGTCGTCGACGACCTGTCGGCGAACCGCAACGTGCTCGTCGCCGTGTTGGCCCACGCCGGACACACGCTGCTGCAGGCGCGTGACGGCAGCGCCGGACTGGCGGTGGTCCGGGACGCGCATCCCGACCTCGTGATCACCGACGTGCTCATGCCGGTCATGGACGGCTACGAATTCGTCCGGCAGCTGCGGCTGGATCCGGCGACCAGCGCCACGCCGGTCGTGTTCCACACCGCCCATTACGGCGAACGTGAAGCGCGCGCGCTGGCGCTGGCAGGCGGCGTCTCCGACGTGCTGCTCAAGCCGGCGCAGGCCGACGAGGTGCTGGGGATCGTCGATCGGATGCTCTCGACGTCGCCGGTCCTGGCGGTCGACCCGTCCGTGCTCAGCGTCGCGTTTGACCGCGAGCATTTGCGGCTGCTGACCGACCAGCTCTCCGAAAAGGTCGACGATCTGCGGACGTCGAACGCGCGCTTGCGCGCACTGATCAACATCGGCCTGGAACTCGCCTCCGAGCGCGACGGCGATCGGCTGCTCCAGCGGGTCTGCACGGCGGTGCGCGATCTGTTCGCCGCCACATCGGTGACGCTCGGCATCCTCGACTCCCACGATCACACGGTGCAGCGCTTCGTCACGTCGGGCGCGGACGACGTGCCGACCTGGATCAAGACCGGAGATGCCGTGTCCGGCGTGCTCGGGACGGTCGTCGGCGAGCGGCGCGTGGTTCGCGGAGATTCGCCGAGCGGCGGCGCACCCGATTCGCATTTCCCGATGCTGCATCCGGAAGCGCACGGCTTTCTGGCGGCGCCGGTCGCGTCCCCCACTCACGTCTATGGGTGGATGTGCCTGGTCGGCACCGACGGGCGGACGTTCACCGACAACGAAGAGCAGCTGGTCATGGCGCTCTCGGGCCTGGTCGGGCGCATTTACGAGAGCGCTTGCTTCTCGGCGGTCGCCCAGCACCGCGCCGACGCGCTCGAGCGCGAGATCGTCGAGCGCAAGCAGGCGGAACTGGGCGCCCGGCTGGCGGGCGATCGCGCCCAGCGCTATCTCGACACGGCCGAGATCATCCTCCTCGCGCTCGACCTCAACGGCCGGATCACGCTGGTGAACCGCTACGCGTGCGACATTCTGGGCTGGACCCTCGAGGAGTTGCAGGGGCGCGACTGGGTCGAGACCTGCCTGCCGGAGCGCATGCGCGCGGCGGCGCGCGCGACGTTCGGCCGTCTCGTCGCCGGCGATCTCGCCGTGGTCGAGGGCGCGGTACTGACGCGGTCCGGCGAGGAGCGCGTGATCGCGTGGCGCAACACGCTGCTGCGCGACGAAGACCGCGTCATCGGCACCTTCAGTTCCGGCGCCGACGTCACCGGTCGCGTCGACGCGATCGAAGCGCTACGCAAAGCCGAAGAGCGCATGCGGTTCGCGCTCGAGGCCGCGGCCGTCGGCATCTGGGACATCGACTTCACCACCGGCACGCTCCAGCTCTCGGGCATTCTCGAGGCGCAGTTCGGTGTGCCGCCGGGGACCTTCGGCGGGACGCTCGACGCGCTGATGGAGCGGGTCCATCCCCTCGATCGCGACATGATGCGGGAGGCGATGAACGAGGCGAACCTCACCGGCCACGACTTTGCCGTGCAGCATCGCGCGCTCTGGCCCGACGGCACCGTGCGGTGGCTGAGCGGCCTGGGACGTGTCCGGCTCGGTCAGAACGGCGAGGCGATCCGCGGCATCGGGATCTCGCTCGACATCACCGAGCGCCGCACGCTCGAGGCGCAGTACCAGCAGGCGCAGAAGATGGAAGCGATCGGCCAGCTCGCCGGCGGCGTCGCCCACGACTTCAACAATCTCCTGACCATCATCCTCGGCAACTGCGAGCTCGTGCTCTCCGGTTTCGACGCCGGGGATCCGCGGCAGCGCGATGTCGCCGAGATTCAGACGGCGGGCCTGCGCGCCGCCGGCCTGACGCGGCAATTGCTCGCCTTCAGCCGCAAGCAGATCATCGAGCCGACGCGGCTGAATCTGAACGTCGTCGTCACCGAGATGCAGCCGATGCTCGCGCGACTGATTCGCGAGGACGTCACGATCGCCGTCGCGCTCGGCGACGATGTGGCCGCGCTGATCGGCGATCGCGGCGAGATGGAACAGATCATCATGAATCTCGCGGTCAACGCGCGCGATGCGATGCCGGTGGGCGGCACGCTGACAATCGAGACCGCGAACGTCGAGCTCGACGATCGCTATGCGAAATCACGCCCCGACGTCGTCCCGGGGCCGTACATCGTGCTGAAAGTCAGTGACACCGGCACCGGCATGTCCCCCGAGGTGCAGGCGCATCTGTTCGAGCCGTTCTTCACGACCAAGGCGGTGGGACAAGGCACGGGGCTCGGGCTCGCCACCGTCCACGGCATCGTCGCGCGGAACGGCGGCAACATCAGCGTCCACAGCGAGGTCGGCCGCGGCACCTCGTTCACCGTGTACTTCCCGAAAGCGGAGGGGCCGGATGTCGTCGCCGCACCGCCGGTGCGTGTGGCGCGGCCGCGCAGCGGCGCGGAGACCATCCTCGTCGTCGAGGATGCCGACGGCGTGCGCGAGCTCACCAAGCGGGTGCTGGAGCGGCAGGGCTACACCGTGGTCGTCGCCGCGAGCGCCGATGATGCCATGCGGCTGGTGGGCACCAACGGAACGATCGATCTGCTCCTGACCGATGTCGTGATGCCCGGCGCCAGCGGATCGGAGCTGACGCGGCAGCTGCTCGAACGGCGCCCGACCCTGAAGGTCGTGTACATGTCGGGGTATCCGGACGAGGCGATCGCGCAGCACGGGATTCTGAACGCGGGGGTCGCGTTCGTGCAGAAGCCGTTCACCGCGGACACGCTCGGGCGCAAGATCCGCGACGTGCTCGACCGCTAGGGCGCCTACGGCTCGATCCGAGCACAGCACTTCAGGGCTGGCGTGACAGGGCTGACGTCCTGCGCGACACGAATCCGGAACCGCTGGAGCGTCAACGCGACTGCGGCAGCGCGAACGCCGTCAGCGTCGTCCCCGACGGCATCACCACGTACTGCCGGCCGTCGAGCTCATAGCTGGTCGGCGGCGCATAAATCGCCGCGCCGGTCTGAAACGCATACAGCTTCTTCCCGGTCGTCGAATCGGCGGCGAAGAAGGTGCCTTCGTGATCCGCGCTGAACACGACGCCGCCGGCGGTGGCGAGCACGCCGGCCCAGCCGGCGTCGGCGTACGTGATTTCCCACTTGCGCTCGCCGGTCGTCGGATCGATCGCGCGCAGCGCGCCGTAGCGTTTCGGATCGGCGACGAGCGCGACGGTGCCGCCCATCGTGCGATCGCCGAGCTGCGCGTGGGCCGCCGGCGGCCGCTGCATGAAGCGCGCGCAC
>JAOBWF010000286.1 GCA_025463215.1 Acidobacteriota bacterium
ACCTGGCGCGTCGTGAACTGGTCGCGTGAGCTGATCGGACGGGCGGGGTACTACATCCACCTCGCGGTCTCGCCGGCGAACGAAGACGAGATCCTCATTTCCAACAGCTCGTTCTTCCAGTCGGTCGACGGCGGCCAGACGTTCCGCAGCGTCAACTGGGGCGGCGACAATCACGACATCTGGTGGGACCCCAAGGACGCTGACCGCTTCGCGATCACGCACGACGCCGGCATCACGTTGACGACGCAGCACGGCCGCAGCGATCGCCGGGTGCAGCTGCCGATCGGCCAGATGTATCACGTCACCGTGGACAACCAGGTGCCGTATTACGTCTACTCGAACATGCAGGACGACGGCACGATGCGCGGCTCTGTCATCGCCGCGGAGAATGCCGGTGCCGGCTACAACGGTTCCGGGAATCAATGGGATCACGGCCTCGGCGGCTGCGAGTCCGGCTACACGGCGCCCGACCCGGCGGACCCGAACATCGTCTGGTCGACCTGCTACGGCAACAAGGTGACCCGCTACGATCACCGCACCAAGATCGCGCGCTCGGTGGCGCCGGCGATGATCACGCTCGACGCGCCGCCGACCGAGTCGAAATACCGCTGCCACTGGTCGGCGCCGCTTGCGATCGATCCCTTCGATCACAACAACGTCTACTACGGGTGCAACGTCATCTTCCACACCAACAGCGCCGGCCAGAGCTGGCGGATCATCAGTCCCGATCTCTCCACCCAGGACCCGACCCACATCATGCCGTCGGGCGGGATCGTCGGCGACAACCTGGGGCAGTTCGCGCCCGAAGTGATCTTCGCGATCGCGGCGTCTGAGGTGGAGAAGGGGCTGATCTGGGCGGGCACCAACGACGGCAAGATCTGGTACACGCGCGACGGCGGCCAGAAGTGGACCGACGTCTCGAAAAACGTCACCGGCATGCCGGCGTGGGGCGTCGTCTCGAAAATCGAGCCGTCGCATTTCAACGCCGGGACCGCGTACGTCGCGGTCGACGCGCACCTGATGGACAGCCGCGAGCCGTACATCTTCAAGACCACCGACTACGGCGCGACCTGGAAGCGGGTCAACGGTGATCTGCCGAACACCCATCCGTTGTCGTACGTGAAAGCGGTGGCGGAGAACCCGAACAAGGCGGGGATGATCTTCGCCGGCACCGGCCACGGCTTCTTCTATTCCACCGACGATGGCGGCCATTGGACCGAACTGGCGGCGGGGCTGCCGCATGCGCCGGTGAGCTGGATCGTGGTGCAGAAGTCGTTTCACGACGTCGCGATCTCCACCTACGGGCGCGGGCTCTACGTGCTCGACGACATCACGCCGCTCGAGCAGACGACGCCGGCCACGACCGACGCGGCCGCGCATCTCTTCACGCCGCGGCCGGCGTATCGCTGGTCGCAGCGCAGCCGCGCGCTGATCAACTACTCGCTGAAAGCCGATCCGCGCGGTCCCGTCCAGCTCGAGGTGCTCGACGCCGACGGCAAGGTCGTGCGCGCGGTCCGCTCGACCGGCCGCGCCGGCTTGAACCGCGCCGCCTGGGATCTGCGCTACGAATCGCCGCGGCTGATCGCGATGCGGACGACCCCTGCGGAGAACCCGCACATCTGGGAGGAGCCGCGCTTTCGCGGCCAGGATACCCGGCCGGTGACGCACTGGGGCGTCGACGCCGCGCAGGTCGGGCCGATCGTGGTGCCCGGCAGATACACGGTCAAGCTGACGGTCGACGGCCAGTCGTTCACGCAGCCGATTGAGATTCTGAAGGATCCGCGAATCGCCGCTTCGGTGGCGGATCTCGATCTGTCGGTGAAGCTGCAGCTCCGCCTGCGCGACGACATCTCGGCCGCCGCCGACATGGTCAACGCCATCGAGGTGATGCGCAAGCAGCTCGAGGACGTCACCAAGGCGTACAAGGCCGACGCGTCGAGGGAGGCGCTGCTGAAGCAGGTCGCCGAGATGGACAAGAAGCTGTTCGATGTCGAGGCGAAGATCCTCGAGCCGGCGCAGATGACCAGCGACGACAAATACTTTCAGCAGGCCTATCGCGTCTACATGAACCTGATCTGGCTCAACGGCGAGGTCGGGCCGGGCGCCGGCGACGTCTCGGGCGGCGCCGACTTCCCGCCGACCGACACGTCGGTCAACGTGATGGAATCGATCGAGAAGGATCTGAACACCGCGAAGACGGACTACAAGAACCTGATCGACCGCGACCTCCCGGCGTTCAACCGCGCCATCGGCGGCGCGATCACGCCGCTCACCGGGCGGTAGTCACGGACGGAAGAAACCGCCGAGACCGCAGTGAAAACCGCAAAGGAGTGTTTGGCGCTGCGTGCTCAACGGTCTCGGCGGTTCCCGCTCATTCAGCCCGCAACGCGACCAGCGGATCGATTCTCGACGCGCGCAGCGACGGCAGCAGGCAGGCGAGCGCCGCGACCAGCGCGAACGTGACGGTGACCACCGCGTACACCAGCGGCTCGAGCGGGCGGACGTCGAACAGCAGCGTCTGGATCACCTGCGCGGCGCCGGCCGCCGCCGCGACGCCGAGCGCGAGGCCAATCGTCACCAGCTGGAGGCCGCCGCGCATGATCAGCCGCACCACCTGCGCCGACTGGGCGCCGAGCGCCATCCGGATGCCGATCTCCGCCGTCCGCTGCGAGACCGCGTAAGCCAGCACCGAGTACAGCCCGACGACCGACATCACGAACGCGAGGCCGGCAAAGATCGTCGTCAGCGAGGCGACGATCCGCTGCGTGCCGAGACTGGTCGCGACATTGGTGGCCAGCGTCGCGAAGAACGAGATCGGCTGATCCCGATCCACCTCCGCGACCGCGCCGCGGATCACCGCCTGCAGCGCCGCCGCATCGCCGCTGGTGCGCGCGACGATGTTCATGCCCGGCCGTCCGAGCTGCCGCAGCGGGTAATAGATCTCGTCAGGCACCGGCGCGTTCAGGCCGTTGGTCTTGACGTCGCGGATGACTCCGACGATCTCGTGCCTGATGTCCGCGTCGCGGCCGCGCATCAGGGTCTTGCCGAGCGCGGACTCGCCGGGGAACACACGCCGTGCGAACGACGCGTTGACGATGCAGACGTTCGCCGCGCCGTCGCGATCCGCAGGACGGAAAGGCCGTCCCTCGGCGAAGGCGATCTTCATGACGCGGAAGTAGTCCTCGCTGACGATCCCGAAGCCGGCCAGTGGGCGCTGCGGCAGCGGCAGGATCGGCCGGCCGCCGACGCTGTACGGCGCCCGCGCATTGCCGGTCAACGGCAAGCCGATGGCCGCCGCCGCGCCGGTGACTCCGGGCGTCGCGCGCAGCCGATCGATCACCTGGTTGAAAAACTCGGCCTGCTGCGCGTTGGTGGCGTAGCGGGTGAGCGGGACGCCGACGAACGCCGCCGCCGCACCCTCGGGATCGAACCCGGGCGGCGTGCGCTGCAGCTTCAGGAAACTCAAGAGCAGCAGGCTCGAGCCGACGAGCAGCACGACCGACAGCGCCACTTCGGCGACGATCAGCGTGGCGCGGAACCGGCCGCCGCGCTCGCCCGACGAGCCGCGCGCGCTGTCTTTCAGGACGTCGACCCGCCGCGCCTTCGAGGCCTGCAGCGCCGGCGCCAGGCCGACGAGCAGCGCGCTCACGAGCGTGACGCCGGCGGTGAAGCCCAGTGCGCGCCAGTTGAGCGTCACGGTGGTGTCGGGCGGCAGCTGCGACGCGATCGTCGACTGGATCGCCGACAGCGACCACAGGGCGACGAGGACGCCGAGCCCACCGGCGACAATCGAGAAGGCGAGGCTCTCGATCAGGAACTGGCGCACGACCTGCGCGCGCGTCGCGCCGAGCGACTGCCGCACGGCGATTTCCTTGTGCCGCGCCGTCAGCCGTCCGAGGAATAGCGAGGCGACGTTCGCGCACGCGATCAGCAGCACGAAGCTGACCGCGCCAATCAGCGTGTAGAACGCCGGCTCGAGGTTGCCGACCAGCGCCGGCACGTACAGCCGCGGCTCGCTCGTGTTGTTGGCGTCGAGCTTCGACGCCAGCGCGTCGCGGTAGCCGCGGCTGAGCGCGGCGAGCTCGGTGGCCGCCTGGGTCAAGGTGACTCCAGGCTTCAGCCGCGCGATCGGCTGCGCGTAGCCCGCCCCCGCCTGAATCTGCTCCCGGGTCAAGCCGCCGACCTCGAACACGCGCGGCGCGAACACCTGCACCTGCGCGAACGGCGGCGTCAGCCGCGGCGGCATGATCCCGATCACCTCCCACGGCTGGCCGTTGAGGGTGATGGTGGATCCGACGAGGCGATCGCGGCCGCCGAAGCGCGTCTGCCACAGCTCGTGGCTGATGATGCAGACCGCCGGTCCATTCGGCCTGTCCTCGTCGGGCGTGAAGTTGCGGCCCTGCGCGGGCAGGATGCCGAGCGTCGGCAGGAACGACGCGCTGATGCGCTGGCTATTCAGCTGATCGGGTTCGCCGTTTCCGGTGAGCGTGAAGTTGTCGAATGCCGAGACCCCGATCGATGAAAACGAACGCGCCTGATCGCGCAGCTGCTCGTAGCGCGGCCACGACAGTGCCGGCGCGTTGAAATTGAGCTGCGGGTTGTTGGTCCAGATCGCGACCAGCGACGAAGCGGCCGGCAGCGTGACCGGGTTCAGGACGAGCCGATCGTAAACGGAAAACAGCGTCGTGTTGGCGCCGATGCCGACCGCAATGGTGACGACGGCGACGAGCGTGAACGCGGGGCTTTTGCGCAGGGCGCGCAGCGCGGCTCGAACATCAGACATGGGTGTGTGTGAAGCTGGAGCATCGCGCGTGCCACCGGATCGCAGAATCCCGGCAGCACCGCAACCGCCGCCGCAAGAACGTGTTGCTTCGCGACCGTAGTGCGCTCTGCGGAGCGATCCGCAGTCAGGGCTCGGGTACGGTGACCGCTCGTGGAACGTCCGTGTCCCGGAAGCGGACGCCGGCATCCGGCGGCGGCTGCCGGCTGTGCGCGCTGGCCCGCAGTGTGGCGATCGCGCGCCGCAGCGCGGGGTGTACGAGGGTGACCGTGCAGACGAGGACGACAACAAAAAGCCACGCGAGGAACAGCCGCGCCCCTTCGAACGTGAAGAGATCCGCGATCTCGATTTTGCCTTCGACGACCATCCGTCGATCGCGCTGCCCGACGATGTTGTCCATCACGCGATCGAGGGGAGACGGCAGGCGTCCGAGCAGCCAGCCGATGCGATTGAACGACCCGAACCGGCGATCGGCTTCGAAATCCAGCGAGCGGTTGTTGAGCGCGTACCACTCCACAGGGAACGCGCGCAGCGCCGCCGTGAACTGACCGGTATCCCAGTCGCGCAGCCGCGCATCCGATACCAGGTGAACGTCTTCCTCAGTGAGCAGGTGCGACCGCAGCGCCGCAATCGACTGCGGTGTGCCTTCGTCGTCCTCGCCATATCCGTTCAGGTTCATGTCGTAGTAGATCCATTTGCCGTAGACGCGGGAGTAGAGCTCGACGGCGTCATGGCCGATCGCGCCGTACGACGTCGCCCACCGCACCGCGCGGACGTCGCCGCCGAGACTGCGCCAGAAGGCAGCCAGCACGGGCGACATCTCGCCGCATGTGCCGTGATCGCCGCGCTGCAGGCCGCTCCAGATCAGCGAGAGCGGCTCCAAGCGCGCACTGGCAAAGTCCCGCGCGTCGGGGCGCCGCAGCGAGTAGATGTAGTTCCCCAGCCGGCGCAGCTTTTCACCTTCCGTGCGCCCGCCGGCGACGACCCGCTCGGCGATTGCGCGATAGGCCTGGAGCTCGGACGGGTCGTCCTCGGTGTAGCCCATGCCGCGCAGCACGTCGGGTGCCGCGTTGACCGACGCCTCGCTGTCTACCTCGTGGAAGTCGTAGCCGATCAGCCGCAGCCGCACCGGATCCCCGCATAGCCACACCAGCGCCGCGGCATGCACGAACAGCACGGCAATCACGAGCGGGCGG
This sequence comes from Acidobacteriota bacterium, assembly GCA_025463215.1. Lineage (GTDB taxonomy): Bacteria > Acidobacteriota > Vicinamibacteria > Vicinamibacterales > CAVVIG01 > CAVQFC01. The sequence goes on from JAOBWF010000286.1 coordinate 5,977, forward strand.
CTCGCGTGCCCGCCCCAGACCCGCCGGGACGATGACAGCATCTATGTGCAAGTGTATCCCGCGCTCCCCACGGACGCCTTCCACCGCCACGGAACACACGCCGGCGAGCCGACGCCCGACGCCGACCGAGTCTGAACCGTCACCGCCCGATGCAGCGCCGCCGGCCTACGCCAAGGACATCCCGGCCCGGATTCAGTAGAATCCGGCGTGCGCACGCTGTTCGCGGCCTTGATCCTCGGTGCCCTGGCTCTCCAGGGCGCCGCGCCGGCGCAGTTCCGCGTGCGGCTCGAGACGAGCAAGGGACCGATCGTCATCGAGGTCCATCGCGACTGGGCACCGTACGGCGCCGATCGGTTTTACGAGCTGGTGACTGCCGGCTACTTCGACGACAACCGCTTCTTCCGCGTCGTCAAAGGACAGTGGGCGCAGTTCGGGATCAACGGTACGCCGGCGGTCGCCGCGCGCTGGCGGGCGCGGACGATCCCCGACGACCCGCCGAAGCAGTCGAACGTCCGCGGCATGGTGGCGTTCGCCTTCGCCGAGCCGAACGCGCGGACGACGCAGGTGTACATCGCCCTCAAGGATCTCTCAAATCCGCAGGACGCTCAGGGGTTCGTGCCGTTCGGCCGCGTCGTCGACGGCATGGACGTCGCCGATGCATTGAACAGCGAGTACGGCGAGACGTCGGGCAGCGGCATCCGCGCCGGCCGGCAGCAGCCGTTGTTCGACGGCGGCAACGCCTACCTCGATCGCGAATTCCCTCGGCTCGATCGCCTGCTCCACGCGGTGGTGATGCCATGACCCTTCAGGATCTCCGGACGCTGCGCGACTATCTCGTGCAGGCTTCAGGTCTGGGGAGGGACATGGTGAAACGTATCGTAGTCATGCGTGTCGCGTCGGCCGTCGCGGTCGCTCTTCGCGGCGCGGTCGAGCAGACGTCGGTGTCGCCTGACGTCGGGTCCCTGTTCTACGCCACCAATACCGGCGACGCCCGGCCGCTGCGGGCGCCCAACGTCTACCATGCCCATTTTCTGGAAGGCATGCCGCCGCGCGTCGCCGCGGGCGGACAGTAACGGATTGCGGCTGGCAGCGGGCGGACGGCGGATGCGCGTTGCGTAGCTTCTGGCTCGCGTTGTTCGCATTCGGGGCGGCGACCATCCTGCTGTTCGGCTGGCAGGACGGCGTGCCGTTCACCGCGGCGGCCTTCGTCACCTTCTTCGCGTCGCGGGTGTGGCGGTCGGTGATCAAGCGGCCGCTGACAGCGCCGGCCGCTGGCGACGACCGGGTCGCGCGCGCCAACCGCTTCATCATGGTGACCGCCGCCGGATATTTCGGCGCCGGTGTCTTTGCCTATGTTGCCGCGTTCGCCGGTGAAGGACCGGAATGGCTCTACGTGGCACCCTGTTTTCTGATCATGGGCGCGGTGAATTTTTATATCGCGACGCGATCGGTGTAGGCGGAGCGACGTGTGACGGCGCGTCACCTCGATGACGCGCGCGATGCCAGCTCGCCGAATGGCGGCTAGCTTACTCTTCGTCCGGGGCGCCACCGCCCGACTTGGCGACGTCTTCCTGCTTCACCCGATCGACGTTGAACTTCGCGGCGCTCGCGATGATTTTGTCCAGCGCCTCGTCGAAGTCGAACGACGCGGCCTTCGAAAAGCGCGTGTAGTTCACGCGCGAGACCACGAACGGCTTGAGGTACGGGCTGGTCAGCCCCTTCGCCTTCAGCTTCTCGACCGCCGCGCTGACGGCATCGTCGAGTTTCAGAATCTTGCGGCCGCGACGGTCGCGTTCCTTGATCGCCTTCGCGATCGGCTCGTCGAGGAAGACGTCGACCCGCCGCAGGATCGACTGATAGGCGCCGCCGCTCAGGCGCGGGCGCTCCTCGTAACCGCTGCCGAGCGTCAGGAACGCCGGCTGCTCGAACTCGAAGGCGAAGCTCGCTTCGCTCGCGTCGCTGCGCTTCGCGAGCGCGCGCGCCATCCGGATCGTCTCGAGCGATTTCTCGCGCAGGTTGTGCGCCTTCTCGGTGTTGAGCGCGAGGATCTTGAACGCGACCGCAGCATCCGGGACGACCAGCGCCATCACCGTCTTCACGCCCAGCCGCTTGAGCGCCTGCAGGCGGTGGTTGCCGTTCGGCGTGAAGTATTCGCCGTCCTCGCGGACGACGACGATCGGATCGAGAAAGCGGCCGATCGTTTCGATCACGCCCATCAGCCGTTTCACGTGCGCGTCAGAGGCGTCGCGCTGATATGGCGTCGGCTCGACGCGGTCGACCGGCAGCGCGGCGAGCAGCAGCGGCGTGCCGCCGAAGGGGTCGCTGTAGCGGCCGACTACGGCGCCACCGTCGTCCTCGACCTGCGCGGCGAGGCGATCGATCTCGGCGCCTCCCGTTTCCCGCGTTTCGGCGGTCGACAGCCCGACCGAGGCGGGAGCGGCCTTCCTGCGGCGAACGGCTTTTTTGCGGGGCGGCATCGTCTCAGATCATAATGCCGTCTGGCGCAGCCCAGCCATTGGTGTTGGCAGTCGCGTTGCAATCATCTTTGTTAGAGGTGGGTATGAAGGCGATCTTAGTAGCGACCGCGTTGGCGATGACGACCGGTGCCGCGTTCGCGGACGAAGCGAGCCGGTTGACGGCGGCGGCCACGGCCGTCACCGAAATCCGGCAGGAGATTCCACAGGAATACTGGACACGCGCGCGTTGCGTGATGGTCATCCCCGACCTCAAGAAAGCCGCGTTCATCTTCGGCGGCGAGTACGGCAAAGGGGTGATGAGCTGCCGCACCGGCGACCAGTGGAGCGCGCCGGTCTTCATGCAGATTGCGAAGGGGAGCTGGGGATTCCAGGCGGGGGTGGAACAGGCGGACCTCGTGCTGCTCGTCATGAACGACTCGGGGGTCCAGAAGCTCCTGAAGAACAAGGTCAATCTCGGCGCCGACGCGTCGGTGGCGGCCGGTCCGATGGGGCGCCGCGGCGGCGTCAGCACGGATGCCGTGGTCACGGCGGAGATCCTGTCCTACTCGCGCTCGAAGGGATTGTTCGCCGGCATCGATCTCTCGGGCGGCGTACTGAGGCCGGACGAGGACGCCAACGCCTTGACCTACAGCAAGAGCGCCACGCCGAACACCATCCTGGCGATGCCGGCAACGTCTGCACCGCCGGAAGCCGCCTCGTTTCTGCGCGCGTTGAGGGGAACCGCGGCGCCCGCGGCCAAGCCGAACGCGGCGGCGGTCACGGCCGATGCGCCGCGGCGGGCGTCCAGCGACGAGGACATCCGGACGCGCGTCATCGATCTCCAGCAGTCGGTCGACCGCATGCTGGCCGACACGACGCCGGCGGCGGTCGGCACCAGCGGAAGGCTCGGTGACGACAGCCGCGGCGCCGGATCAGTCGACCGCGCCCGCCTGCTGCAGCTGCGCGAGCAGATCGACGCCCTGCTGGCGGCGACGAGCCGGCGGTAGAGAACCGTCCGTTGTCTCCACGATCGGCGGTGACCGAGCAGCCGAGCGCGCTCGCGCCGATGATGGCGACGTCCGCCGCCACGCTCCCGACCGGGGCGGAGTGGTCGTACGAAGTGAAGTGGGACGGCTATCGCGCGCAGGCGGTGAAGAGCGGTCGCGACATTTCGCTGGCCTCGCGGAATCTCAAGAACATCACGCGTCAATACCCCGGCGTCGCGCGTGTCGCCGCGTCGGTGGACGCGGCGTCCGCGGTGCTCGACGGCGAGATCGTGGCGATCGATGCGGCGGGCCGGCCGTCGTTCCAGGCGCTGCACCACGCCGCCACCGAAGGGTTGTCGATCGTCTACTACGCCTTCGATCTGCTCCACCTCAACGGCCGCGATCTCACCGGCAGGCCGCTCGACGAGCGGCGCGCCGAGCTGCGGACGATTGTCGACGGATCGGGTGTGCTGCTGTCCGATCCGCTGCCGGGCACGCCGGAGCAGATCGCCGGCGCGGTCCGCGCGCTCGGCCTCGAAGGCGTGGTCGCGAAGCAGCGGCAATCGATCTACGCGCCCGGCCGCCGCAGCGATGCGTGGATCAAAGTGCGCTTCGCGAAGCACCAGGAATTCGTCGTCGGCGGGTTCAAGCCGAACGCGACCAATTTCGATTCCCTGCTGGTCGGCTACTACGACGGCATGCGGCTGCTGTGCGCCGGCAAGGTGCGGAACGGTTTCACGCCCAACCTTCGCGCGCAGGTGTTCGAACGGATCGGCGGCCTGACTTCGGCGCGGTGCCCGTTCGTCAACCTGCCCTCGACGAAGACCGGCCACTGGGGTGAGGGCATCACCGCGGACGAGATGAGGGCGCTGCGCTGGCTCAAACCGCAGCAGGTGGTCGAAGTGTCGTTCGCGGAGTGGACGCGCGACGGCAGCCTGCGTCACGCAGCCTTCCTCGCGCTGCGTGACGACAAGCCGGCCAAAGACGTGGTGCGCGAGCTTAGTGGCCCGCCTTCTCGCGCCTGACGTTGGTCAGCTGGACCGGCGACGTTTCGAAGTTCTCCAGCGTGATCATGTTCTCCTTCTTGTCGTAGATGACTTTGGTCGCGACCGACATCTTTCCCTCGCCTTCGCCGTCGCGGTTCAGGCGCAGCTCGATGACGGTGAACGGGTAGTCATACGATCGCGGCTGGTTCGCCGCTTCCCAGAAGCCGATGCGCCGATCGGTGACGAGCACGACGCGTTCCCCCCCGTCCGGCAGCGGCATGCGCCGCGCGAAGTGGAGGTCCCAGCTGAGATTGCCGGGTGCGCCGAAATGCCCGACCACGGGCATGTCCTGCATCGCGTCGAGCAGTTTTTCCGGTCCTTTGCTGGCCACGGTCGACATCAGCGCATCGCGCTGCGCGTCGGTCGACCACCGGTTGACGGTGATGTCGATGGTGCCGGCCTGGCCGTTGTTGATGTTCATCGCCGTCGCGGTGAAACGCTCGGGCGTGCCCATCGTCTGGGCCGAGGCGGCGGCGAGGGTCAGCAGAGCGGCGCTGACGATGGCCGTAGCGAAAGTAGTCAAGAAACGGAACGCACGGGACATGAAAAGCCTCCTGTCCGTTTCGTCTTCAAGCTTCGCGCCGAACGCGGCGGTTGAGGTGTGCTATTTGCGAGCGGCCGGGGTGAGCATCGTCTCGAGCTTCTTGCCGTCCCGAACATAGATCACTTTCGCGGGCTGACCGATTTTCAAGACGTCGAGGGCGTAGGTGTAGTCGTAAATGTTGGCGATCGTCTGCCCCGCGATCTCGACAATGACGTCGCCTTTGCGCAGCCCGGCCTGTTCGGCAGGGCCGCCGCCGACCACGCCGCCGAGCAACAATCCTTTGACCTCGCTGGAGTAGTCCGGAATTGTCCCCGTGAACAGCCGCACGCCGGCGCGTCCCGCGCCTTGCTGCAGCGACTGATCGACTTTGGTGAACGCCGGCGCCTCGGGGCTATCGGCCAGGCGGCGCGCGATCGCGGCGGCGAAATCGACGATCCGATCGAGATCCTCGTAGTCGATCTTGTCGGCGGTATCGGACGGCTTGTGATAGTCGGCGTGCGTGCCGGTGAAGAAGCTCAGCGACGGGATGCCGGCGGCATTGAAGGTCGCGACATCGGTGGGCTGATACGGATCATCCTGCACGGCCAGATCGAACCCGGCGCGGACGTTCGCCTGCTCGATGATCTTGCCCCAGGCCGGACTCGATCCGGTGGCCTGCACCGTCAGTTTGTTGTCCTGCATCCGGCCCACCATGTCGAAGTTCAGATACGCCGCGATCGCATCGAGCGGCACCGCGGGTCTGGCCGAAAAGGCGCTGGAGCCGATCAGCCCGAGCTCCTCACCCGACCAGAACCCGACCAGGATGTTGCGCGCGTGCGGCTGCTTCGCGAGCGTCGCCGCAATCGCGAGGACCGCCGCCGAACCGGACGCATTGTCGTCGGCGCCGACATGAATCTTGCCCGCGTCTTCTTTGCCGGCGAGCGTGTTGCCGGCTTCGCCGTGGCCGAGATGATCGAAATGCGCGCCGAGCGCGACCCATGGCTTGCCGACCGCCGGCACCGCGCCGGCGGCGGGCAAGTACGCGACCACGTTGTGCCCGGTGCGGCGCTCGCGCTCCACCGCCGCGTGCACGCTGGCGGTGACGCCAGGCAGCGCGAATCCCGCGGCATGCGGGTTGGCATCGTCGAGCGCCTTTTGCGCCGCCGCGAGCGGCTTGTCGGCGGGGAAGATCTTGGCCGCGACGTCGCCGGTGACGGTGACCGCGACGATCCCGGAGCCGGCAATCGCCGTGTCGAACGTCATCGGCGCGAGCTCGCCCGCGTTCGGCGACGCCGGACCGGTGACGACGATCATCGCCTTGGCGCCGTGCTGCCGCGCCGCCATCGCCTTGTAGCGCAGGTCGGCATAGCGCGCCAGGATCGCTTTCGTCTTCGGCTCCGCATCCTCCGGGAAGTAACGCAGTACCACGACGATCTTGTCCTTGACGTCGAGGGTCGCGTAGCTGTCGTAGGCGAATCCCTGGCTGTCGGGGACGACGATGCCGTAGCCGGCGAACACGAGCGGCGCGTCGACGTCGCCGTTGTCGGAGAAGGACAGGGCCCGCACGGGGCCGGTCGCGTTGCCGGTCGCGACGCCGAACACCACACCGCTGTCGACGCCGTTGCGAGTGTCGTAGCGCAGGCTCATCGACGATCCGCCGTCTTTCGTTCCGGCGGTGAACTCGAACGGCAGCACGTAGCCGGTCTGTCCGGGCAGCGGCCGGGCGCCGATCTGCTTCAACTCGGAGACGACGTAGTCGCTGGCGAGCTTCTCACCATTCGATCCGGCGAGCCGTCCCTCGAGCCGCGGCGACGCCAGCGTCTCGACGTGCGCGCGCGTCTTTGATGTCTGCGCAGCGACGAAGGGTGGAACCGCGGAGATCGCGCAGATCGCCAAGAAAAACATTCTCAGCGTTCTTTGCGTCGTTTGCGGTTTCTTCTGGTTCAAGATCATGATTTCGCCGGCTTTCTCGGTGGCGCGTTCTTGATCGCCTCCATCGCTTTGGCGTGGTTCCACTGGGCCAGGAAGATCTGGCCGCCGGAGCCGCCGGCGCGGGTCGAGGTCCAGGCCAGCGTCTTGCCGTCGGGCGACGGCACCGGCAGGCTGTCGAAGCCGGGCGTGTAGGTGACGCGCACCGGCTCCTTGGTCCCCGCGGCGTCGACCATGAACAGCTCGAAGTTCTCGAATCCGAGCTTGTTCGACGCGAACAAGATGTATTCACCAGACGGGTGCATGTAGGGCGCCCAGCTCATCGATCCGAATGTCGTCAGCTGGGTCTGTCCGCTGCCGTCCGGGTTCATCGTCCAGACGTCGGCGATCAGTCCCTGTTCGTCGAACCGACGCCAGACGATCTTCTTGCCGTCCTGGGTGAAGAACGGGCCGCCGTCGTAACCGAACACGTCGGTGAGCCGCTTCTGGCCGGTGCCGTCCGCTTTCATGATGTAGATATCGGCGAAGTTGCTCGGGTTTTCCGCCAGCGCTGCCTTCTCCTTGTCGCTGAGCGCGTGGTCGTAGCCGCTGCGCATCGAGGAGAAGACGATCGACTGACCGTCGGGCGAATAGCTGCCTTCGGCGTCGTAGCCTTTCGCCGTCGTCAGTCGGGTCATCGCGCCGCTCTTCTGGTTGTAGCGATAGATGTCCATCTCGGGGTCGTAGTCCCACGCGTAACGCCGTTCCTTCCCGGAGGCGCGAAAGGCGAGCTCCTCGTCCTGGTACTGCTTCGACTTCGGATCCGCGTGGGTGGAGGCGAATTCGATCTCGTCGGTGCCGGGGCGGAAGAAGGCGCAGGTGGTCTTGCCGAGTCCGTTCGATATCCGCGTGGTCTCGCCGCTCGCGAGGTCGAGTACGTAGATTTGGTAGAAGGGGTTGCCCGGCTCGCGCTCGCTCTGGAACACCAGCCGGGAGCCGTCGGGCGACCAATAGCCTTCGCCGGCGCGCTTGCCGTCGACGGTCAGGCGCCGGACCCGGCTCAGGAAATCACGTTCCTGGTAGGTCGGGGCGTCCTGCCGGCCGAGGAGGACGATGGAGCAGAGCGGCGCCGCAAGTAGAGCGGCCACCCATGCGGTGCGGACAGTCATCGGACCCCCTAGTGAACAGGCAGAGGGGTGATTATCGCCGACCGGGGGCTCGCAGTGGTAACGCGATCAGCGAGCGCTATCACAAGACTTCATATGACAACGTGTTCGATCGATGTCCATCGATGCGCATAAATGGAACACGTCGGTAAACAGCTGTAAAATAGTCGTTTGCAGCCATTTACAGACAAGATCACAGTTTTGTATGCGCTTTTATTGAACAGACACTATGCGACAGGAGATTTGGTTGAGAAAGCGCGATGCTTTGCAAGCCGCTGATCATTAAAGACTTACAGGCTGTACCACGGAACCCAGCCATATGGCGAGCTGATTGCTCTGCTATTGAGCACATGAATCCGCAGAACAAGCAGTCCATCACCAAGCACAAGGCGGTGTGGGGACCGAAGCGCACCGTTTCGGCTCTCCTTGTCGCCCTTACATGCATGGCGCCGAACTTCGCGGCTGCCAAGACGCATTCCCACGAAGCGGCGCACAAGACGCCTGGCGTTCCAAGCGCGGCGGCCAAG
>JAOBWF010000321.1 GCA_025463215.1 Acidobacteriota bacterium
TCGGCATGCTGCAGACCTTCGTCGTCGCCTGCGTGTTCGACGGCGGCCGGGCGCTTGCGCTGGTCACCCGCCCGACGCACCGCGCGGCGCGGCCGCGCGCGGCGGAAGCGGCCTCATGACCCGCGCCGTCCGGGTGCTCGAGCTCCGCAGCGTGCGGGGCACCGGGGGCGGGCCCGAAAAGACGATCCTGCTCGGATCGGCGCGGACCGACCCGCAGCGCTTCGCCATCACCGTCTGCTATCTCCGCGACCGGCGGGACCCGATCTTCAACGTCGATCGTCAGGCGTCGGCGCTGCCGCTCGACTACATCGAGATTGTCGAGGCCCATTCGTTCGATTGGTCGGTCTTCCGGCGCCTGCGCCGCGTGGTGCGCGAGCGAGGCATCGACATCATTCACGCGCACGACTACAAGGCCAACCTCCTCGCGTGGCTGGTTGCCCGGGTCGAACCGGTCGTGCCGATGTCGACCGCGCACGGATGGACGGGGCACAGCGGCCGCGAGCGGTTCCTCTACTATCCGCTCGACAAGCTCCTGCTCTCGCGCTTTCCCAGAGTCATCGGCGTATCGAGCGACGTGCGTCGCGAGCTGACACGCCACGGCGCCGCGCCCGAGCGCGTGGTGACGGTCCTCAACGGCATCGATCACACCGCGTTCGGGCGCGACCACTCCCGCCAGCGCCAGGTCCGGCAGGCGCTCGGCCTGGCCGACGGCGACCTCGCGATCGGCGCGGTCGGACGGCTGGAGCCGCAGAAGCGGTTCGACCTCCTGCTCGAGGCGTTCGCCGAGCTGCGCGCGGCCAACCGCCGGGTCGTGCTGTTCGTGGTCGGCGACGGCAGCGCGAAAGACGCGCTCGCCGCCGACGTGGCGCGCCTCGGCCTCGGCAACGTCTGCCGGCTGCTCGGGCACCGCACCGACGTCGTCTCCCTGCACCACGCCTTCGATCTGTTCGTCCAGTCATCCGACTACGAAGGCACGCCGAACGCGGTGCTCGAGGCCATGGCGCTCGAAACGCCGATCGTGGCGACCGCCGCCGGCGGCACCGCCGAGATCCTGCGGGACCAGATCGACGGACTGGTCGTGCCGATCGGCGACCGCGCATCCCTGGTCCGCGCCATGCGCGCCGCGCTCGACGATCGCGCCGCCGCGGCGTCGCGCGCCACGTCGGCGAGGCGGCGGGTCGAAACCGATCTGTCGTTCGACACCCGGATGCAATCGGTCGAGTCGATCTACCTGGAGTTGATGGAGAATCGCGATCGTCCAACCGCGGCCCCGGCGCTGACCGCCCGCACATGAAAGAGCTGGCGAAAGCGGCCGCGCGCGCGATCGCGACGCTCGCGGTGATGCCGCACTTGGCCTCGTATTGGATCCGCGCGGCGATCATGGGCGAGAACCGCGCGCTCATCGGCTCGACCCAGCTGCTGTCGTTGGTCCCCGGCCTGATCGGCCAGTACGTGCGGCGGGCGTTTCTCGCCCGCGTGCTGCACGGCGGCTGCGCAGCGTCGGCGGTGATCGAATTCGGGACGGTGTTTTCCCAGGCGGGGTCGCGCATCGAGGACAAGGTCTACATCGGACCGCGCTGTCATCTCGGCCACGTCCACCTGGAGCGAGGGGTGCTGGTCGCCGCCGGCGTGCACATCCCGAGCGGTGCCCACACGCATGGCACCGATCTGGCGACGCCGGTCCACGACCAGCCCGGCGCGCTGCGGGTCGTCCGGATCGGCGCCGGCGCCTGGATCGGCAGCAACGCGGTGGTGCTGGCCGACGTCGGCCGCAACACAATCGTGGGGGCCGGCGCGGTGGTCACGCGTCCGCTGCCCGATCGCGTTGTCGCCGCTGGCGTTCCGGCGCGGATCGTCCGCCGACTCGACGAACAGCCGGCGCTGGTGTCCGCATGAGAGTGCTGTTCCTGACACACAGGCTGCCCTACGCGCCCAACCGCGGCGATCGCGTCCGCGCCTTCCACATCGTGCGCGCGCTCGCGCCGCGCGTGCAGCTCGAGCTCGTCTCGCTGGCGCACGACGACGACGAGCTCGCCCAGGCTGAAGGCATGCGCGGCCTCGGCGTTCGCGTGACAGCGCTGCGGGTGCCGGCCGCGAGGAACTACGCCGGCGCCGCGGTGCGGCTCGCGGGGAAACGCCCGCTGACGCACCTGCTGCTCGACGCGCCCGGGCTGCGCGCCGCGCTGACGCAAATCGTCAGCGATCGGCCGCCGGACGTAGTGCTGGCCTACTGTTCGGGTATGGCCCGGTTCGCGCTGGAGCCGCCCCTGGCAGGGCTGCCGCTGGTCGTCGACCTGGTGGACGTCGATTCCGAGAAATGGGCAGCGCTCTCGCGTTCGGCCGCCGCGCCGAGGCGCTGGATCTATCGGCGGGAGGCGCGGTATTTGCGGCAGTTCGAACGCCGCCTCGCCCGGCACGCGCAGGCCACCCTCGTCGTCAACGAGCGCGAGCGGGCCGCATTCGACGAGATTGCCCCGGGCGCCGACATCCGCGTCGTGCCCAACGGCGTCGATTTGGAGCCGCTGGCGCCCGCGTCGCCGCCCGACGAACGCCCGCGCGTCGTGTTCTGCGGCGTCATGAACTATGCGCCGAACGTCGAAGCGGTGCTGTGGTTTGCCCGCGAAGTCTGGCCCGCGATCAGACGGCGCCGCCCCGACGCGCGCTTCGTCGTCGTCGGTTCGGAGCCGACGGCGGCGATCCGCGCGCTGGCGTCGGCGGACGACGGCATCGACGTGACCGGAACCGTGCCGGACGTGCGGCGCCATCTGTGGGACTCGGCCGCGGCGGTGGCGCCGCTGCTCACCGCGCGCGGCGTGCAGAACAAGGTGCTCGAAGCCATCGCCGCGGGACTGCCGGCGGTGGTCACGCCGCCGGTGTTCGAGGGGCTGCCGGCGTCGGTCCGGCCGGCCTGCCGCGTGGCCGATTCGGCAGAGGCGTTCGCGCACGAGACCGTCTCGTACCTGGCGATGACAGGAGCGCAGCGACGAGCGGTGGCGGCGGCCGCCGATCTGCGCGGCCTGGCGTGGGAGACGCAGCTGCGCCCGCTGGTCGGCATTCTCGCGGATGCGACGGGACCTGCGGCCATCGCGATTTAGTGAAACGTCTCATTCGCATCGTCAAGCGCCTGCTGATTCCGGGGTCGATGACGTTCCTCGCCCTCGGCCTCGCTGTCAGCCTGCTGCTCCTTCACGGCAATCGCACCGCGCGCGCAGCGGGGGACGCGGCGCTGCTCGCCCTCGCGGCGTTGTACTGGTTCGTCAGCCTGCCCGCCGTCGCCCAGGCGCTCATCGCCGGCCTGCAGGGCCGCTACCGGACGCTTCGAACCGCAGACGAGGCCCGCGGCGCCGCCGCCATCGTCATAGTCGGCAACGGTTCGGTGAGCTACACCGATGGACGCTTCACCAGCGACCAGCTGACGCGGCGATCGACGTTCTGCGTCTTCGAGGGCGCGCGCCTCTACCAGCTCCTCCACCCCGATTACGTGATCGCGTCCGGCGGCGCTCCGGCGATCGCAACCGGGGCCGCACCCGAGAGCGAGCTGATCCGCGACGCGCTGATCAGGCTCGGTCTGCCGGGCGACCGGATCGTTGTCGACGCGACGTCGCATACCACGGAGGAACAGGCGAGCAACGTCGGACGGCTTCTGCAAGAGCGCGACCCGCGCGCCCGCGCGGTGGTCGTCACCACTGCGGCGCACATGCCGCGGGTGATGAAGTTGTTTGCCGCGCAGCACATCGACGCGATTCCGTCGGTGACGCCGGATCTGAAGTACGACGAGGGGCGCACCGGATGGATGCGCTGGTGGCCGAGCACGGCGGCGCTGCGAGGCAGTGAGTCAGCGATGTACGAGTATCTGGCGCTCGTCCTCGTGGCGATCGGTCCGGCTAGAAATTGAGCCGCAGTCCGGCCGCGACGTAGGAGTTGCGCGAGAACTGACCCAGGAAGTCGTCGGGGTCGCCGGCAAGGCCGACGCCGGTCAGCGTCAGCCGCCAGTGCTGGGCCAGGGCATCGGAAAACTCTCCCTTGACATAGAAGCCCTTGCCGTCCTGGTGGGCGGCGCCTTCGATGGCGATGCTCCGCCTCGGATCGACGGTGTACGATACCCGCCCGATGACCGATCGCGCGATCCCGCGGTCCGGCGCGAACGCCAACGAGCCGGTCGACTTCGTACTCACGTCACCCGCGTAGCCGACGTCGAGCAACCATTCGCCGGCCTGCCGTTCGACTTCCACGACGTACAGCACATACTCGTCGTGGGTGCCGGACGGCGATGTGAAGTAGGCGGCCTCTCCCTTGAGCAACAGCCAACGCGAGGGGATCGCCAGGTCACCGCCGTAGGAGCGGAGGTCGGGATAGACGCGCGTCAGTTCCACAGCATTCGCGAGAGGGACGGGGTTGACCACGACGTCCGGCAGATGGTTGAAGCCGTCGAAATACGAGAGCGACATCTCGAATCGCTCGCCCGTATGGTTCCATCGCGCGCCCTGCTGCGACCGCTTGGGAATGAGCGAGCCGCCGTCCTGGACGCCCAGGTCGCCGATTCCCGGCAGCACCGTCCATCGCTGATCGAACAGAGGCAGGCGGCTCGGCGTCAGGCGCGGCACCCATACGACCTCGAAGGTCTCGTTGCCGAGGTGAATGGCCGGACGAACGCCGAGCACCGGCAGGAAGTCCGGATCGATCACGTTCATGAAATCACGCGGCGCGAACCGGTCGGTCGGGTTGAGAATGTCCGCTCTTCCCCAGCGGATGAACTGCTTGCCGACGTCGAGGCTGAACTTCGGCGCCGTGATGGTGGCGGTCAGCCGCCGGACCGCGGCGCGTGGGCGCAGCGTGCCGCGATCGCTCAAATCGAGCCGCCACCGGTCTTCCACCTGGTCGTGAGAATTGGCGCGAAGGTCGAGCCCCGCCGCGAACTGAATCCAGCCGGCCGGCTTGAGAAAGACCTCTTCGCGAAACAGCACGTCGCCGATCGCCTGTGTCTGGTCATCGGGCGCGGTCTGTGGAAACCAGATGCCGCGGCCGTCGAAAAAACCTCGTTCGGAGATCGTCTGCGCGCCCGCGATCGGCGTCCACAGCGCGAGCAGGGCAACGATCGCGGCGCGTCCAAGGGCTGGCCTCACCGGCATCTTCCACGGCTCTGCGTCATCGTTTGTGGTCCTCGACGATGTGACCGTCGCGCAGCGTGATCGTCCGCTCGCAACTGTCGGCCACGTGCATGTCGTGGGTGACGATGACGACGGTGGCGCCGAAGCGCGAGTGGAGATCGCCGATGAGCTCCAGGATCTCGGCACCGGTGCGCGAGTCGAGGTTGCCGGTCGGCTCGTCGGCCAGGAGGATTGGCGGATAGACGGACAACGCGCGGGCGATCGCCACCCGCTGGCGTTCGCCGCCCGACAGCTCCTCGGGCAGATGGGTCAACCGGCCTTCCAACTTGACCAGCGTCAGCAGCTCGCGGGATCGCTCGATCACCTTCTTGCGCGGCCAGCCGCGCAGGTGCAGCGGCAGGCCGACATTCTCGAGGCAGCTCAAGGTGGGCAGCAGATTGAAGAACTGGAAGATGAAGCCGATCTTGTCGCGCCGGACCCTCGTCAGCTCTTCGTCGGACAGTCCGGACAACAGCTGGCCATCAAGGTAGAGGGCGCCCGAGCTGGCACGGTCGAGGCCGCCCACGAGGTTGAGCAGCGTCGACTTTCCGGATCCGGAGGTGCCGATGATCGACACCATTTCGCCGCGGGGAATCGTCAGGCTCACCGAGTCGAGCGCGATCACGGGCCGTTTCCCATCGAAGGACTTGGTCACGGCGTCGAGCTGGATCATCCCTGTGATTATCGGGCAATAACTCCCACCGCTGCAGTACCGCGGAGAACGGCCGGCAAACGGAGTCTACGGAATCGCCCGCACAATCGTGGGCCCGATGCGATTGGCCACGCTCAGCGGCAGCTTCTTCCATATCGACACGGCAAGCGCGAACTTCGGATTCGTCGGGCTGGCATTCGGCAATTCCGCGCCGGGCGGCAGGCTGTATTCCCAGGACAGGGGGACCGCCTCGGCTCCCCATTGCGCCTTGAACCTGTAGGTCCCTTCGTTCGGCGTCGAGCGGCCGAAGTCGAACGTCGTGCAGCCTTCGGCCGCCGCGCCTTCGAGAACGCTCCAGTAGAGCAAGGGGTTCGCGCAGAGCGGATTGAAGTCGCGCACCGACGATGCCCACGGAATTTCGAGGGTGGAGCGGGTCTGAAACGTCAGCCCCGCCGCCGCGGGCGTTTCGCCGAGCGAGACCACGTGCAGACGGGCGCGTTGAGGGAAGGCCCGCAGGATCTCCGCGAAAAACTCCGGACTGTAGACCGGCGTGCCGAGATCGCGCATGTTGCGCGCAAACACGGCATAGAACTCGTCCAGCAGCTCGAGACCGCCGGCGCGATAGGTCAGACCCGACTTCTGCCCCTTCCGCACCTGGTTGCGCACTTTGCGGTCGAGGCCGTCCCAGAGCGCGGGCGCCTGCCGCAGCGCCAGCATCATCGTCACCTTGTGCTGCTTGCACGGCAGGTGGTCGAAATGCCGCGCGACGTGGCGAAGCTCCACATGTTTACAGCGACGGGTCGTGGCCGCCGCCACGGCGGCCTCGAGCAGCGCCCGCTCGGCCGCCACATCGTCGGCCAGCACACCACCGTAATTGACGAACGGCAGCGAAACGAGCGCGCGTCCGAACAGCCAGCTGTCCAGCAGGACCGTCGGCAGCACGCCGACGACGGCGCCGTGACGTCGGGCGGCGAAATAGATCGAGTCGTAGCCGAACGCCGCCTTGAAGACGGTGCGCCACGGCCAGTCGTGATAGCCGGTGGCGCCGGCCCGGTTCGACACGTACTCGGTCCACCCCCGCGGGTCCGTTTCGACCGTGACGACGGCCGCATTGTCATGGTCGGAGGGGGCGGGCGCGGTGGCCCGGGAAAGCGCCGGGGCAGCAGACATGCTCATGCCGCGTTCGATGGCGCGAGATCCATGACCGAGGCGATCGGCGCAAAACGGAAGTCCTCGAGTAGACGCGTCAGACGTCCGCTGGTCCGCTCGAGCCCGCGATAGTGGCGCAACCGGGTCGTCGCGCCGACGCGGATCCGCGGTTGGTCGGGATCGATTTCCCAGGGATGGGTATAGAAGACGACGGGCTCGCGCTCGATCCGATTGACGCGGTCGATGCCCCATTTCGTCCACGCGTACGGCAGCTGACGGAAATAGCCGCCCCCGGCGATGGGCCAGTTGACGCCGCCGAGCCGCACCGTCGAACCCGGCACTTCGAGCAGCGACCCCGACGGCCGGCGCAGCGTGTAAGGGTGCCGCGGCGAACACGGGATCCCGTAGCGGTCGTGATGAATCGGAAAAATGCTCGAATCGTAGGTGTGCCCTTCCTCGATCAGGACGTCAATCGCCCACATGCTCGATTCGATGATCGAATAGCTCGGGGCCCGGAACCCGAGCACTGGCTGTCCCGACGCGTTTTCGATCGCCGCCTTCGCCGAGCGGATGTCCTCCCTGAACTGACGGGGCGTCAGCATGTACAGCAGCTGGTGGTGGTAGCCGTGCGACGCCACCTCATGTCCCTGTTCGGCGATCCGGCGCACCAGCGACGGAAACCGGTCGGCGACCCATCCCAGCACGAAGAAGGTGCTGCGCACGCCGGCGCGGTCGAAGACTTCGAGCAGACGTTCGGTGTTCCGCGACACGCGGCTGTCGAACGCATCCCAGCCGGCGCGCGAGACCACGCTGTCGAACGCCGACACGTGAAAATAGTCCTCGACGTCCACGGTCATCGCATTGACGATGGTGCCGGGCGCCCGCTGCCCGCCGATCATCGCGAACCTCTGCGGAGAATCACGGTCTTGATGGTTTCCAGCATGATGACGAGGTCGAGCGCGACGGACAGGTTCTTGATGTAGTACAGGTCGTACTGGAGCTTTTCGATCGCGTCCTCGACGCTCGCGCCGTAGGTGTAGCGGACCTGCGCCCAGCCGGTCAGCCCCGGCTTCAACACGTGCCGCTGGCCGTAGAACGGGATCTTCGCGGTGAGCTCGCGGACGAACTCCGGACGCTCGGGCCGGGGACCGACGAAGCTCATTTCGCCGATCAGGACGTTCCACAGCTGCGGCAGCTCGTCGAGCCGCGTGCGGCGGAGCAGGCGTCCGATGGGCGTGATGCGATCGTCATTCGCGGTGCTCCACATCGGCCCGGTGTGGCGCTCGGCGTCGACCTTCATCGTCCTGAACTTGTGGACGGTGAAGACGCGGCCATGCAGGCCGACGCGGCGCTGATGGTAGAAGATCGGCCCCTGCGAGGTGCAGCGCACGGCCAGCGCCACCAGCAGCATGATCGGCGCCGCGATGATCGCGCCGAGCGCCGACACCAGCAGGTCGGTGGCGCGCTTGGTCGCGAGCAGCAGCCGGTTCTTGCGGAATCCTTCCGAGAAGATCAGCCAGCTGGGCCGAAGATTCTCGAGCGCGATCTTTCCCGTGTATTCCTCGTAGACCGACGCCAGGTGATCGAAGGTCACGCCGCTGTCGAGGCGAATGTCCAGCAGCTTGTCCATCGGCAGCTTGCCGCGCGCGTCGGCAAGGCTGACGACGACGCGGTCGACGTTCAACCGCGAGATCAGGAGCGGGATGTCGTCGATCGCACCCACGACGCCCGGGTTCAACACTGGAGCGCCGAGACGCGCCGGGTCCGGATCGATGAAGCCCACGATGTCGACGCCGAGCTCCTGCCGGCGCTCGAACAGCTCCCGGGCGAGTTCGATGGCCGCGGTGCTCGTCCCCACGAGCAGCAGCCGTTCCTTCGGCGCGACCCGGTGGGTCAGCCAGGCGAACGCAGCCCGCCAGGAGACGACAAGCGAAATCATGAACAGCGCGGAGATGAGGAAAACACCCCGGCCGATGATCCAATCCGGCGACCAGTAATAAATACCGGCGAGGATCAGCGACGTCGCACCCAGCGCCTGCAGCAGCCGGACGAGGAGCTCCCGGAATCCGGTGAGGCCTCGCAGCTCGTAGAGGTCGGCGTAGTACAGGCACAGCTGGCAGACGCCGACGACCAGGACAATTTTGAAGACCCCATCGGTCGCGACAAACGTGCTCCAGGCGTCGGGTCCGAGGCGGACGTAGCTGCTCGCGACCACGGAGGCCAGCAGCAGGCAGCTCTCGCCCGCAATCAGGACGATCGGACGCCAGCTATTCGCGTACATTGCTGGCGCCGCGCGGCTTCTTGTGTCGATTCAGGAACGGCGTGAACCACTTCAGCGACGGCTTCGGCGCGCCGCCGCTGTAGTAGTGGCCGCCGTAGCCGTAGTAGTTGTAGGCGCCAATCATTTCGGAGTGCGCCATCCGGTTGAGCACAACGCCGAGAATCCGCTGTTCGCCAATCGCCTGGACCGCACGCGCCACCAGTGGATACGGTGTCGCGTTCGCGCTGACCACGAGCAGCGCGGTGTCGATCATCGCCGCCAGGAGGTTTGCATCCGGCAGCAGCGCGACCGGCGGTGTATCGACGATCACCCAGTCGAACTGCGCCGCGGCCTCGGTCAGGATCTGGCTCATCGTCTCCGACACCAGGCCGGCCATCGGGTCCGAGTCGGGCCGGCCGGCGGTGACGACCGAGAGCATCGGCGACAGCTTGTGGAAGCGCAGCCTGCTGCGATCGCTGTGCCGCAACGCGTCTGTCAGCCCCACTGTGTTGGGCAGGCCGAGCACGTCGTGAACGCTGGGACGCCGAAGGTCGGCGTCGATCAGCAGCACGCGTCGTTTGTATGAGTGGCTCAGGGTCAGCGCCAGATTGGTCGCCGTCAGCGTCTTTCCCTCCGACGCAACGGCACTCGTCACCATGAGCGTGTGGGCGCCGCCCTGGAGCTGATGATGGTGCAGCGCGGCGCCCAGGCGCCGATACTGCTCGACCAGGGCCGGGTTCGGATCCGGACCGACGACGACCTTGGTCGATGCCTCCTTGCCGAACCGATAGGTGGCCCAGACATCGGCGGCGCGATTGCGCTCAGCCGGCGGCGGCACTGCTTCAACGCGATCGGGCGCGGCGGCGACCGCCTGGACGTGGCCCGGCTCGAACGGATCGGGAAGGCGGAAATTGTTGTCGGCGACGATCGGCTCCTCGACGCCGTCCAGGTTCCAACAGTCGGAGACGAGCTGGACCGGGTCGGTGAAATGCGGCGCGTCGGCCGCCTCGCCCTTGGCAGCCCCGGTGCGGCTGCTCGCTTTTTCGAGCGCGTCGCGCAGTCGCGTCATCGGCGGGCCCCTCTGAAGAAGGAGAAACGTTTGGCTGGGGCGTAGTCGCTGAACAACGGTGAGCTGTCGGCCGGAGCAGCGGTCGGCTCAGTCGACGGGTCGGCCACGGCCGGCGCCGGCGGCGCGGGAGCGACCTCCGGCTGAATATCCGCCTCCGGGGCGGGGGCCGCCGGCCGCAGGTGGAAGTCGGCGCACACGCCGGCGACGATATCGCGTCCCACCGGCTTGACCCCGGCGGCAAAACCGGTGACCAGCGCGTTGTCGCAGATGACGCTGATCGTGCGCGGCAGCCCTCTCGCCCCCTCGTGGATCGCGATCACCGCATCCCGCGTGAACACCGTGTCGGCGCGCCCTCCGGCGATGGTGATGCGCGCGGCGATGTAACCGGCGGTCTCCTTCAAGGTGAACGCACGCAGCTCGGTCCTGAGCGCGATGCGCTGCTTCAGCTGTCGCAGCGACACCTCCTCGATGCGCGTCGACAGTTCCGACTGACCGACCAGCACGAGCGTGAGCGAGCGGCCGCTGTCCCCTTCCGCGTTGGTCAACAGCCGCAGCTCCTCGAGCAGCTCGAACGGTACGCTCTGCGCCTCGTCGACGACGAGCCCGACGACGCCGCCCTCGCGACCGCAGTCGTCAATCGCCCGCTCCAGTTCGAGCAGGAACGTGGTCTTCGACGTGGCCGCCGCCGGACTCAGTTGGAATTCACGCGCGAGATATTCGTAGAATTCGCTGCGCGTCAACGTCGGATTCGACAGCAAGACAATCTTCGACGCCGACGCGGGCAGCGATCCCAACGCGGCGTGCACCAGCGTCGACTTGCCCATTCCCGCTTCGCCGATCAGGACGGTAATGCCGGGCCTGCCTGACAGGCCATAGCGCAGGTGCGTCAACGCTTCGTGGTGCTGCGGCGACAGGAAGAGGAACTTCGTGTTCGAGGAAAGATCGAACGGCCGTTCGCGCAACCCGTAAAAGTGTTCGTACATCCCTTACTTCCAGAGCTTCCAGGCGGCCATCGCCGCGCCGCCGCCGGCGACGAGCAAGGCGGTCAATGAGATCAACGCCAGCTTCCAGCGTCGCGGCGTGCCGTCGCCTTCGAGAATGGGCACAGTGGCGAGCACCATCAGGTTGAGCGCCGACTTGACGTCCGCTTCAGACTTGAGGCGTTTGTCCAGATACTCGATCAGGGTGGCGAGGGCGAGGCCCAGGCCGAGGCCGGCCGCCGCGCCGAGCATATTGATCCGCGGTCGGTTGGGGCTGGTCGGCCGCTCGGCCATGCGCGCCGGATCGAGAATCTTGAACTGTTCACCGATCTGGCGTCGCTCGAGGTTGGCGGAGACGTTGGAGTCCTCTTTCTTCGCGAGCAGACTCTTGTAGCTGGCCTGAAAGGTCTCGTAATCGCGCGTCAGCTCGATCAGCTCGGACTGCCGCTTGGGCGCCGCCTCGATGCGCGTTTGATACTGCGCGAGCATCGCCCTCAGCCGCTTCTCGTCTTCGAGCTTTTGCGCGAGCTGGCGATCCATCTTCTCCATTTCCGCGGTCGCTTCGGCCAGGCGGCTGCGGCGGGCGAGCTCCATCTTGGTCGGGGCAGCCGGCGCGGCGACCGAGACCGGCTGCGCCAGCGCCTCGGCGTCGGCCTTTTTCTGCAGCTCGGCGACCAGCCGGGTCATCCGGATCACGTCGGGATGCTCCGGCTTGACGCGCACCTGCATCGCCCGCAGGGCGTCTTGCGCGGCCGCCAGCTGGTCGGCCGCGGTCGCCCCGGTGGGAACACCATCGGCATTGACGGTGACGGTACGCGGAGCGCTGACCGGATCGGACGGGACGTTGGCGTCGGTGATTACGTGCTCGATCGCGAGGCGACGGTCGCGATCGCGGTTGACCGACTCGACCAGCGCCTGCAGCTGCATCTCGATGTTGTGCTGACCCTGAATGTTGGCTTCGAGCTGGGTCGGCAGCTCGCCGGAATGCTGGGTGCGGTAGTCCTCGAGCCGCTTCTCGTTCTCGATCAGGCGGCGGCGGGCATCCTCGAGCTGCGCTTCGAGAAACTGGTTCGTCCCCTCGGCCAGCACCTCCCGGTCGCGCAGATTCTCCTCGATGAACAGCGACGCGAGCCGCTCGGTGACCCGCATCGCGGTGCGCGCATCATTGGAGGTGAAGCCGACGCGGAAGGCGTCCCCCTTCACCACCTGCACCTCGATCTCGCGGCGCATGCGCTCGACGATGTCTTCCATGATCGCCGTGCGCCGCTGGTCGGCATAGAGGTTGAAGTCCTGGACGATGCGCTCGAGGCGGGTGCGGCTCAGGATCTGCTGGGTGATCGACTGCAGCCGATCCTCGATGCGGGTGGTGACGGTCGAGCGCACATAGCTCTCGGGGACGCGCTGCGGCACGACGAGGATGAGCGTCTCGGAGTGATAGAGGTTCGGCAGCGTCCGCGTCCACGCGGCGACGCTCACCGACACCGCGATCGCCGGAAGCATGGCCCACCACTTCCGGCGCCAGGCGATGCGGACGATATCTTCGGGGCTGTATGTTTTTCCGGGTATCACGGCTGTCTCGCTGTGCGCTGATTGATGAGCGGCGCCCAGAACGTCAAACCGATACTCGCGCTGCGACGGTTCTGGTGCGGTGGAAACGCGACGGTCGAGAAGAATCCCTCGGGCACGTCGTACTGGTAGAAGGAATACTGACCGTAGAGCCCGATATGCTGGGTGAGGCCGGCGGTGAGCCTGGCCGATGCATTCTTGGTGACCAACGACGGTCCCGGGAGGGCGAATGCGTTCTGGCCGCGCAGATACGTCAGGCCGGTCGTGAAATTGAGCCGCCGGCCAAGCTGCCCGCCGACCGTGGCATTCGCGGAATCGGAAAAGATCGGATCGCTGAACCCGACGATGTAGCTGGTGCCGCGCATCGCGCCGATGGAAGCCATCCAGGTCCGGCCCATGCGGCGGGCCAGGGTGACGCCGCCGTCGACTCTGAAGAACATGTCGCCGCCGTGCCGCAGGGCCGACAAACCGGTCGTAAATGTCAGCGTGTAGTAGCGCGCGAACGAGATCGAGCCGCCATCTCCGTAATCGAGGCCCAGGTCGAACAGGTGGTTCTGCGCCTCGGTGCCCGGTACCGACCCCGCGATATAGCGTGTGTCTTGCAGGCCGTATCCGACGCGAACCGCAAACTTCCGGGTCAGGTTGTGCACGATCTCAGCGCGAGCCAGCCGGTTCTCGATGCGGGCCTGGCCGAACACCTCGGTCTCGTCGAGCCTCACCTCGGCGGAGATGCGCGACCGCTTGGTGAACCGATCGGTGATCGAGACGCCGGTGGACGCGTAGCCGACGTAGGTGGCCTCGGTGGCGAAACCGATATCGGAGCCGATCGGACTGACGTTGACCGGCCCCTGAGTGGCCAACGAAGCGGGAGTCGCCGGCGCCGAGCCGTTCCCGGCATCGGCGCTGTCGGCGGATCCGCCGTTCGCCGATATCGCCCCCAGGTTCCCGGCCCCATTCGCCAGCACCGCGATGTACTGATAGTACGGGCCGTACGAGGCGGAGATGTTCGCCGCGATCGAGATCTTGTGCGTCAGATTGGAGCCGAACCTCGCGCTCCCGCCGTAGTTGGGCACCCACAACGGCCTGGAATCCGCGCCGGTGTACTCCTGCAGCGACGCAGTGCTGCCGAATTGGAACACGGTGCCGGACTTGCCGCGCCCGGCGTGCACGTAGCCGTAGGTCGCGCTCGATTGGAATCCGCTGGTGACGCCCGGGACCTTGAAGCGCGGATCGAAGACGTCGGTTCCGCCGCTGTTGGGCGACTGCGCCAGCAGGTTGTCGTCGTAGCCGCCGAACACCCCGCCGCGAACATCGAGCGACTGCGTTTGCGGCCTCGGGGTGCGGCCGAACAGATCGCCGTACGGCCCGTTGTCGACCTGCTGCGCCGCGGCGCCGGCCGCCGCGCACACGATCGCCGCGGCCGCGCACACGACTCGAATTCCGACAGTGCGGTTCACCTGAATGCTCGGGTGGCTGATGTCACGACTCAGGGAACGATGATCGTATCGCCCGGCTTCAGGTCGATGTTCTGCTTCAGGTTCTTGTTCTTGACGAAGTCCTTGTAGTTGAAGCGGTAGCTGGTCGGCTTGCCGTTCTCGGTCCGCATGATCGAGATCTTCTCGGAATGGGCGTAGTCCCGCAGTCCACCGGCCACCACGATCAGCTGCATCACCGTGGTCGGCGCCATCAGCGGATATGGACCGGGCTTGCCGACTTCGCCGGTGATGAACACCTTCCGGCTATTGATCTGCTTCACCACGACCGTCACGTTTGGATCTTCGACGTACTTTTTCGACTCCTCGACGAGCATGTCCTTCAGTTGGCCGGGCGTCAGACCGGCCGCCCGCACTTCGTTCAGCAGCGGCAGCGTGATCTTGCCGTCTGGACGGACGGCAACTTCCGTCGACATTTCCTTGTCGCGCCAGAACACGATCGACAGCACGTCTTCGGCGCCGATCAGATAGTCGGGAATCGCCGCCAGGACCGGTGCCGGCACCGCCGCGGGTGCGGCCGCGGCGACCGCCGCCGCCGGCTTGGCATTCGGCGCCTGGGACGCCTGCGCCACGGCTGATGCTGGCGCGAGGGCTGCGACGGCCGACGCGAACGCGAGCGACCTAGCGATACTCTTTGAACGGAATTTGACAGTCATGTTTTCGCAAGAAATTCAGAAACCGTTTGTAGTCCCGTGACTCCATGTTGAAGAGACGGGCCACGATTTTGTAGTTGCCCCGCGCTTCCTCGAGCCCCTTCTTCACGACGTCGCGCACGTTGCCGCGGGTGATCTCGCGTTCCATGAACAGCGGATAGACCGCCGTCCAGAACGACTCTCGATCGTCGGTGAGCCGCTTGTACAGGTCGTCGGCGACCGTGCGGCGCCGCTCGCGGCGCGGCTTGAAGCTGATGGTGTCCTGCGCTTTCACATCGGGCGACAGGTCGTCGAATTCGATCTGTGTCCCTTTGGCGTTGACCACGAGCCGCTCGATCACGTTCTCGAGCTCGCGCACGTTACCCGGCCATGAATGTGCCGAGAGCGCTTTCATCGCGCTCGGCGACACCGCCGTGATCGAGGAGCGGTTGGCCGCGATGTAGCGCCCCAAGAAGTGCGCGATCAACTCGGGAATGTCCTCGCGCCGATCGCGCAGCGGCGGCACGATGATATGGATCACATTCAGCCGGTAATAGAGGTCGTCGCGGAACTGCCCCTGCGCGATCAATTCATGGAGATTGCGGTTGGTGGCGGCGACGACGCGGACGTCGACGTGGCGGCTGCCGCCGTCGGCGCCGACCTTCTGCAGTTCGCCCGTTTCCAGGAATCGAAGCAGGAGCCCTTGCATCCGCAAGGTCATCTCCCCTACTTCATCCAGGAAGATCGTGCCGGTATGCGCCGTCTCCAGCTTGCCCGGCTTATCGCGATACGCGCCGGTGAAGCTGCCTTTCACGTGTCCGAACAGCTCGGACTCCAGCAGCGTCTCCGGCAGCCCTGCGCAATTCACCGGCGCGAACGGCATCGCGGCGCGGGGGCTGAGCGTGTGGATGCTCCGCGCCACAATCTCCTTGCCGACGCCGCTTTCGCCGGTAATCAGCACTTTCGCGTCGGACCGAGCCACGCGCTCGATTTCTTCCTGGAGAGCCACGATCTCGGCGCTGCGACCAATCAGGTCGACACGGGCCCGTGCGCGCATAGTCATGGTGCTCATTAGTAGTTGGCCATTCCGGTTGATTCAGAAGTCGGTGCGTCCCGATGCAGACGTGATTGACCCTTGACGGTGCAAGCGCACCGCCACGTACGCTGGGAATCGGTGTTCCGGGGGTAAAGTGTAGGCAGGCTGACGGTTGTGTCCGTTCGAGCCCTTCGGAGGCGCGTCGAAAAGGAGACTAATGTCAGCCTTATTCGGCGGACCGACGAGAATATCCCACCGTACTCTGACTTTGATCAGCCGCTGAACGTCGCGTCGCCGACCGTCTGCCGCCGCGCATGGGCGATGAGCGCCGCGGCGGTGATCACGGTGTCGAACTGGCTGGCGACCCCGACGCGAACCGCCGGTTCGTCCGCGGTGGTGGTGGCGTCGAAGAGCCGCGCCAGACGCTGCGCCGCGACCTGTGCGCCGTCACTGGGGGTCTGCAGCAACAGGATGCCGATTTCGCCGGTGCGCAGGCGGCCGGCGAGATCGGTGGGCCGCAGCTCGGGACGCAGCCGCTTGATCCACCGTTGCATCACCTGCGGCGCGATCGACGCGTCGCGGCCGCCAATCAGGATGAACGATGCCGCGTCGCCGGCGGCGTACGCGTCGCGCGCGTACCGATCGATCACGTCATCGAACGAATCGACACGGCCGCGTCGCTCGCGGCCAGCCGGCGCCTGCCGCAGCACGGTGGGCAGCCACATGTCGAACGTGTCGCGAACCGACTCGAACAACATGACGTCGCGCGCCGTGAACACACGCCCGGGCGCGGCTCGCATTTCGAGCGTGGCGGTGAATGGCGCCGGCGCGTCGATCGAGGCGCGGAGTGTTGCACCGTCGACGATCGCCGACCGCTCTGGCGTTGAAGTGGCCGGTGTGCCCGCCGCCATGAAGGTGCCGCCGTCCCGGTCGATCACCACGAACTGTCCGTCCGCCTGCAGCACCGACGACACCTCGGCGACGGCGCGCGCCGCCGCCTGGCTTGATGACCCGTCGCCGACGAATTGCTGCATCACCGTCCACGTCAGCCGCGACGCCTCGACGGTGACCGCGGCGTGCAGCGCATGCGCCAGGGCGGCAAAGTACAACTCGGATAAGTTGGTGTCCGCGGCGTTGCGTGTTGATCGCATCGCGATCAGCCACGAACCGCCCGTGGTCACCAGATGCGCCGGCCGCTCGTCGCGGCCGACGCGCACGTGGACCCGCGCGGTTTTGTCCGCCGACAGGCGCGACACGGCAGGACGATCCGGATCGACGAGGTCGTCCAGGATCTGCGGCACCGCCGAGACATCCGAACCGGGCAGGGTGACTTCGAGGCGATAACGGCCGTCCAGACCGGCGCGGTAGACGAACACCTCGATGTCTTCCCAGATGCTCAGCGCCTCGGCGAAGGTGTGGAGCACCGCCGTCTCCGAACCGATGGCGACGCCGGCGTGAAGCAGCTGGTACAGGGCGGAAATTCTGTGAAGGCCATCACCGCGATCGGGCGTAGCATTCGAAAGTTGGCCCGCGACCGCTTTCGTCAGCGCGGCGCCGACCCGGGCGAGTTGCGGATCCTCGACCGCGCTGCTCTCGTCGGCGGCGACGAGAACCGCCCCGACCACCGTGCGATCCACCACGATCGGCGTACACGACCCTCGCATGCCCCGGAGTGCGGCAACCGGCCCCTCACGGGTCAGAAATTGCGCATCCCCCCTGTTCGCGGCGACGGCGCTCCGCAAGGCGGCGCTGGCCGATGAGGACGGCGTCACGAGATCGACCTGCTGATCGACGATTTCCACGTGGATGCCGAGCAGCCGATAGGCCTCGAAGAGCCAACGCCACATCGGGCTATTCACGACGCCGCGCAGCTGCGCGGTGGTCGGTTCCTGGCGGTCAGCACGCGGGTAGGCGTCTGTAGACACGGAGGGCAGCGCGAATCGGGGAGTCACCAAGCGGTTGGGCCACTGGCGATTGAGCAATCTGGCGGCCATGGCCGGGGTCAGCGGCGCGACCTGCTTGCGCGTAGAATTTACCGCGCGGCAGTCGAAATGACATAATCGGCGGCCGTTAAGAGGACTTTTTGTCGTCGTTTGGTGATTAAAGGTTGAGTTTGGTCGCCGTTTGGCGTTAGTATTCTCTTCCCGATCGACCGGTTTGCAACCAACCCAGCCGCTTTTTGAAACGGATAGGCAACGTGAACACTCAAGCGCTTTCAGTCCTCCAGCCGAGCCGGCCCTGCGCCGTTCCCGTCACAACCTTGATGTTGGGCGAGAGCAGCGCGATTGCGTGTCTGCGGGACGACGTCAAGGCCGCCGCCCGGTCTGATGCGAAGGTGCTGATTGTCGGCGAGACAGGCGTCGGCAAGGAAATCGTCGCCCGTATGATCCACGAGAGCGGCCGCCGCCGTGGCCGCAATTTTGTGGCAATCAATTGCGCCGGCCTTCCCGACTCGCTCCTGGAGTCCGAGCTGTTCGGTCACACTCGGGGCTCCTTCACGGGTGCTTACCGAGACAAGCCGGGGCTCGCCTCGATGGCGGACAATGGCACGTTGTTCCTCGACGAGCTCGGCGAGATGTCGCTCCGGATGCAGGCGCTGCTGCTGCGGTTCGTCGAGAGCGGAGAGATTCAACGCGTCGGGTCGGATCGCATCGACGGACGCGTCAACGTCCGCATCGTCGCCGCAACGAACCGCAATTTGACCGAACGGATCGCAAGCGGCGATTTCCGCGAGGACCTGTACTACCGCCTCAACGTGGTTCGTCTCACGATTCCGCCGCTTCGTGAGCGTGGTGCCGATGTCGCGATCCTGGTGCATCACTACCTCGCCGAGATGGCGCGAGCGCAGCGCGTCGAGGCGCCGCGGCTTGCCCCGGACGCCGAGGAGATGCTCCTGTTATACCGCTGGCCAGGAAACGTCCGCGAACTCAAGAACGTCGTCGAGCGTGTCGTCGTCCGCCACGAAGGGCGCGAGATACGCGCCTCCGATCTGCCGTCGGAAATCCGCGATTCCTTTACCTTTACTCCGCGGACGAGCGTACTGGCCGCGCCGCCTCCAGCCAAGTCACGCGTGGAAGTATCGTGGGAGCGGATGCTCGGCAGCGGCGAAAGCTTCTGGAACGTGGTCTATCCCGACTTCATCGATCGCGAACTGACAAAGACCGAACTGCGCCAATTGATCAAAACCGGCCTGGAGCGGACCCACGGCAGCTATCGCAAGCTGGTCGAGCTGTTCGGCATGAAGCCGACCGATTACAAACGTTTCCTCGCGTTCCTCTACCAGCACGACTGCCACTTGCCGTTCCACGCATTCCGTGAGCGTACGGGGCAACAGGCGGCCGCCTCCGCCGCCCCGTAGGCGCTGCGGCACGGCAATTGAACTTCCCCGGCCGTGCCGGCCGTCAGGTTGAAGTACGTGTCCCGCGGAGCGTGGACGGCCGGCGTGCCGGTGCGGACCGAATGCGGCCCTGAGCTGGAAAACGAAACGGCCCTCCCCATCTACGACGTGCGCGTCTCGGATCTGGTGCTCGACCCGGACACGTCGTACCGGTTCGACGAAATAGAGACCCTGCGGCCGCGGCAGGTCGTGCCGATCGCCCCCACGAATGCGCTCACGAAAGCGATCAGCCGCAACATCGTCAAGCGGATGCTGTCCGGCGATCGGCCGGCCACTGCGTGGTCGCTGCAAATCAGGTGGCGGACCGAGGGCGGCCGGACGATCGAGGCGCGCTGGGAGATCCGCGTGGTGCGCCTGCCCTTGGAAATCGCGTGCGCGCCGGTTAATTGCTCGCACGCGGTTCCCGCAGTGGCGCCGTCCACTGCGCTACGGTGAACTCGGCGCGAGCACCACAGCGACGGCTCTCCGGTACTTCACCGGCTGGCCGTCTTTTCGCGCCGGCCTGTAACGCCAGCTCTTTGTCGCCTGCAACAGCACCTGATCGTATGCCGGGTAAATCGGACTGCTGAGCGACGCGGCACTCACCCTGCCGTTTTCATCGACGACGACCTCGAGCGAGCCGGAGTACTTTTTCCGATCGGTCTTCTGCCGGGGCTCCCATCGCGGCATGGTCTGCGTGATGACGACTGGCGGAGCCACGTCGCCGTCGGTCGTGTCGAAAATTCGCGCGACCGCGCGCGCCGTTGTGACCTCAGGGACGGCGACCGCCGCGGCGGCGACGCCGTTCGCGATCTTGGCGGTTCCCGCGGCGCTGCGCGTCTGGACCTGCTGGGTCGCGAGAGTACCAAACCCTTCGGCGAGCATCTTCAGATCGGCCAATGACCGATCGCCAGGCGTCGCCTCGGATACCAGAGCGACGACCTGTTGGAACTCGGCCGCCGCGGTCGCCGAGTCGCCACCTTCGAAGTGTTCCTTCGCCGCTGCGTAGAGCGTCTTCGCCGCGTCGGGAATCACATGTGCCTTGGCCGCGCGATACATCAGCACCAGCTTTGGTGAGTCGCTTTCATCCACTTTCAGCAGCGGCCGGCGGGTGACGAGCCGCTCGATCGTCTCGACCGCCTCCTGGGATCGGTTCAAACCGACCAGACACAACGCCCGGTATTTGTCCGCCTGATCCGCATCGGCCTCCGGCGGCAGATGATTCAACGC
Source organism: Acidobacteriota bacterium (assembly GCA_025463215.1). GTDB lineage: Bacteria > Acidobacteriota > Vicinamibacteria > Vicinamibacterales > CAVVIG01 > CAVQFC01. The sequence continues at coordinate 20,591 of JAOBWF010000321.1, forward strand.
GGCCAGTGCGTCCTCGTAGGCCGCTGACATGTAGAGGGCCACCGCCGGCCCGAGCGGGTCGTCGTCGGCACGCGCGGCGAGGGCCGCGAGCAACGACAGCGACAACACGAACATCGTGGTCCTCTTCATCGGTTCAGATCCATGCTGACCCGCACCGGAGTCTGCGCGCCGACGACGATCGCGCGGCGCTTCTCGCCCAGCTGCGGGTGCTTGGCGATCAACTCATGGTTACCGACTGGGAGCGGGACGGCACCGAGCGGCGTGGTACCGATGCTCCTGCCGTCGACCAAAATGTCGGCCCACGGCGCGGCGTTGACGTACAGAGTGCCATTCGGCAGCGGAACGGTGACGCGCGTCGACTTGCCGGCGTCGATCATCAACGTCCGCGTCAGATGCATCTCGACGCTGTCGTTGACGAGCTCCACCTGGTGGCGCCCCTTTGGCAGCATCACGGGCGCGCCGCCTGACAGACCAATCACCTGACCGTTTTCGAGAATGCGGAGCTCCACCGGCGCGTCGAGGGCGAGCCAGCCGGTGGCGTCGCGACCGCGCGCACCGAGCGCCACGAAGACGCTCGCGCTCGCCCCCGCACTGACCTCCACGGCTCGGTTCACGACCGTCTCTCCTTGACTGACGGCGATCATGTGCCGGGCGGGGCTGATGTTCTGAACCGTGAGCGGCGTCACCCCCGCCGAATTCCCATCAATCGTCACCGCCGCGCCCGGCGGATCGGACGTGATTTCGAGCTGTCCGGCGGCGCGCGCTTGCGCATTCGGCAGGTCGACATCCTCCGATATCCGCATACCCGCTTCGACGGACAACGTCACACGGCGCTCGGCGGTCCCCTCGACGAACAGCACGTCATGGGAGCCTGAGGGAAGATCGAGTTCGACCGGCGTGACCCCTCGCCTGAGGCCGTCGACGGACACAATCGCCCCGGCCGGTCGCGAGTGCAGGACGACGTGACCGGACCGTGAAGGGATGCTCGACGTCGCCGCCGCTCGGCCGTCTCGCAGATACAGCGCGGTGGCGCCCGCGGCGGCAGCGACAAGGATCGCCATGGCGACAACGATGATCGAGCTCTTGTTCCGCCCTATCGACGGCCACGGCGATGATTCAGGCTTGAAGCTGTCGAGCGGGTCGGCGTCCTTGCGGCCTTCGGCGGTGACGACGACCGGACCAAACGGCCGCGCGACCCGGCCGTGCTCAGTCGCTTCGCTTCCGCGTACTTGGAGCTGACTCTTGTTTGACATGTGGAGGCTCTCAGCACAACGCAGTGCAATTACATGCCAGACCGGGAGCGGAAAAATTGCGGGGAAACACCGACCGTAAGTCTCCCTATCGGAAGCCTTTTGTCCGCACTGTCATTGTCGCTGAGGGTGAGGGATTTTTTCGTGGGCGATCGAGACCCCGGGCGCACGAGGATCGTGCCCCCGGGGAAAACGACGTTACACGGCGCTCTGCGACTTGCGGCGCCGCCGGTAAGCGGCGACCAGGCCCGAGCCAAGGAGGAGCAACGAGGCGGGCTCCGGCACGGCCGCCTGGGTGACATTCGGCGTCCCGTAGATGTCGAACTGAATGCCGGTGTCGCTGAAGTGACAATCGGCATCGAGGCCGATGGCGATATCTTTGCCGTTGGTGATGTAATTGCCCAGCGCCGTCAACACCGTCGAATTTGTGATGGTCAGGGTCCAGGTCTGCGCGACGGTGCCGAACGCGCCTGAGGCCGCAAGCGGATTGGTGTTAGTCCCCAAGGCCCCGGTGGCGACGGTATAGCCGGTGATCGCCGCATCGGCGGTGTTCCGGCTGCTTCCAAGGTACGTCACCTGCGAGGCGGTGGTGACGAGGCCGCCAGCGCCCACGACCGACACGTTGGTGCCGCCGGAGTATCGGAATCCGTCGAGCACATCAGCGATGTGCAGCGTGCCGGTATTCGTGTCATCGATCATCGACGAGATCGCCTGAGTCCCAGCCACTCCGGTGCCGACGTTTCGCGCGGCGTCGAGCAGATCGACCCACAGGATGTTGTTCGGGTCCAACGCCGCGGTGGTCCAATTGGCGAAGTTGTAAAACGTCAGCACCGCGCTGGTAATCGTGTTGTTGCCGACGTTGACGCCGTTCAACTGCCACGCGTACGCGTTCTGGTGGACCAAATCGGTGAGCCCGGTCGTGCTCGCCGTGTAAATGACCGATGCGGCGGATGCGGGACTCGCGGCGCCAGACAGGCCGACAAATACCGTTGCAATCGCGAGAGAGTTCAGCACACCCTTCAAACGTTTCACTGGCGCCTCCACTGAGAGAGTACAGACCTCAGCTGCAAGAGCAAGGCCCACCCGGTACGTGGAAATCGTGAATAAACGCGGCATTTTGATGGTCGGCCTCCTGACAATTCCTCGCGGCTTCGGACTTTAGTTCGCCATCGACGCGCAGTTCGGCCCCTTCTCGTGGCTTCGCCCCGTCTTGTCCCCGCCGGACCGGGAAGGGCTTTTGCTGTGCTCCCGATATGCTCCACCAGATACGTTGGCATCAATGGCTCGTCGGCGCGGCCGTCCTGCTGTCGATTTCGTGCCGCACAAAAGGCGCGACCGATCACCTTCAGAGCGCCGCGGCGTACCAATCGAAGAAGGATTACGCGAACGCCATCGTCGAGTATCGGGCCGCCTTGCAGGCCGATCCCAAGCAGGGCGAGGCGCGGCTGAAGCTGGGAGATATCTACGCGCAAATCGGGGACGCGCAGAACGCCTATCGCGAGTACGTCCGGGCGGCCGACACGCTGCCGGACAGCTCCGACGCCCAACTGAAAGCCGGCGCGCTGCTCCTGCTGGGAAATCAATTCGCGGAGGCCAAGACGCGCGCTGAAAACGTGCTGCGGCGTGCTCCGCGCGATCCCGGCGCCCTGACACTGCTCGGGAACGCGCTCGCCGGCCTGAACGACACGGACGGAGCGCTCGATCGATTGAATGCCGCCATCCAGGTGGACCCTGGCCAGGCGTCGCTGTACTCGAACCTCGGCGTCCTGCAGCTCGCACGGGGTGATCGCCAACTGGCCGAGGCTTCTTTCAAGAAGGCGGTCCGGGCCACACCGAATCGCGGCGACACGCGGGTCGCGCTCGCGCACTTCTATCGCTCCCAGGGTCGCGACGCCGAGGCGGAAGTGATTCTGCGGGAGGCGCTCGCGATCGATCCGGCCGGTATTCAAGTGAACAGCAACCTGGCCGAACTCTTCATGCAGCAAGGTCGGCCACTCGAGGCGGAAGCGCCGCTGAAAGCGATCGCCGCGGCTCGACATGATGCGGCCTCGCAGTTCGCGCTGGCCGATTACTATACGGGCACGAATCGGACGGCGCAGGCGGCGGCGGTACTGAATACCCTGACTGATACGAAAGCGACGTATCCTCTCGCGAAAGCCCGCCTCGCCGCGATC
>JAOBWF010000333.1 GCA_025463215.1 Acidobacteriota bacterium
CCGTGTGGCAGACGATCCCCGGCGAGCACCGCAACGTACTGCGGCGGCTGATCGTCACGCAGGGCGACACGGAGCCGGCGAGCGTGGAGCAGCAGCGGCTGCTCGGGCTCACCTGCCCGAGCATGTACGACCTGCGCAACCTGTTCCAGGTCAACGTCGAGGAGGGCCGTCACCTGTGGGCGATGGTCTACCTGCTGCACTCGTACTTCGGCCGCGACGGCCGCGACGAAGCGGAGGAGCTGCTCGAACGGCAGAGCGGCAACCGCGACAAGCCGCGCATTCTCGAAGCGTTCAACGAGCCGATCGACAACTGGCTCGACTTCTTCATGTTCACGATGTTCACCGACCGGGACGGCAAGTCGCAGCTGATGTCGCTGTCGGAGAGCTCGCTCGATCCGCTGGCCCGCACGACAAAGTTCATGCTGACGGAAGAAGCGCATCACATGTTCGTCGGCGAAACCGGTATTGCGCGCATCCTCGAGCGCACCTGCCAGCTGATGAAACAGGCGGGCTTCTCGGAGGACGTGCGGAAGGTCGGCGGCATCGACATTGCGACGATCCAGAAGCACTTGAACCAGTGGTTCAGCCTCAGCCTCGACCTGCACGGCAGCGAGGTGTCGAGCAACGCCGCGTCCTATTTCGCCAACGGCCTCAAAGGGCGGGCCAAGGAAGACACCTTCGACGAGCACGTCGTGAAGAACGCCTACTACAACATGGAGTTCTTCGAAGCGGGCAAGACGGTGACCAAGGAAGTGCTGATGCGCAACGCCATGAACGAGGTACTGCGCGACTGGTACGTCGGCGACTGCGCGGCGGGCGTGGTCCGCTGGAACCGCATCCTCGAGGCGCACGGCATGTCGGATCGGCTGCGGCTGCCGGATCGCAAGTTCCACCGCGGCATCGGCATGTACGCCGGCTTCCATTTCGATCCGAACGGCGTGCCGCTGAGCGCGGAGCAGTGGGACGCGCGCAAATACGATTGGCTGCCGTCCGAGAAGGACACCGAGTATCTGCTCAGCATCATGGACAAGCCGGTGTTCGAGCCGGGCAAGTTCGCCAACTACATCGCGCCGCCGCGGCGCGGCATCAACCAGCAACCGATTGATTTCGAGTACGTCAGGACAGAGCAGTGACACTGAGGAGTTGAGGAGTTGTATGGCGCTTTCCATCACCTGGCTCGGGCATGCGACATTTCTGCTGCGGTCGCCGGGCGGCAAGACGATCCTGTTCGATCCGTGGGTGACCGGCAATCCCGCGTCGCCCGAATCGGCGAAGAAGCTCGGGCCGCTCGACCTGATTCTGATCACGCATGGCCATAGCGATCACACCGGCGATGCCGTCGCGATCGGCCGCTCGAGCGGGGCGCAGACGGTGGCGCCGTTCGAGACGGCGCAGTGGCTCGGATCCAAGGGGCTGCAGAACGTCACCGGCATGAACCCCGGCGGCACGCTGCACGCGCTCGGCCTGTCGATCACGATGGTCCCGGCCGTGCACAGCAGCTCGGTCGAGGAGGACGGCAAGATCATCTATCTCGGCGTCGCGACCGGCTATGTCGTCAGGTTCGAAGACGGCCTCACGATTTATTTCGCCGGCGATACCTCGATCTTCGGCGACATGCGGCTGATCGGCGAGATGTACCAGCCGTCGATCGCGTTCCTGCCGATTGGCGATCTCTACACCATGGGTCCGGACCAGGCGGCCAAGGCGTGCGAGCTGCTCGGCGTCACGCAGGTCGTGCCGATGCACTACGGCACCTTCCCGGCGCTGACCGGCACGCCGGCGAAACTGCGCGAGCTGGTCGAACCAAAAGGCATCCAGGTGCTGGAGCTCACGCCGGGAGAGACCGCGAGCTAGGCGGCCGGTCGGATGTGGTGAACAGGCGGTGGGGGAATTCATGGCGACAGCAGCAGTGATGCGGAAGCAGCTCTTCATCAACGGCGAATGGCGCGACGCCGCCGGCGGCCAGACGATTCCGGTCGTCAACCCGGCCACTGAAGACGTGATCGCGGAGGTCGCGTCAGCCGAGCAGGCCGACGTCGACGCGGCCGTGGCGGCGGCGCGGGCGGCGTTCGACGGCCCGTGGGGCAAGCTGTCGGCGCGTGATCGCGGCCAGCTGATTTGGAAGCTGGGCGAGCGGCTGATGGAGCGCGCCGACGAAATCGCGCGGCTCGAGACGATCCATAACGGCAAGCCGATCTTCGAATCGCGCCACATCGAGGTCCCCGCCGCGGCCGAGTGCTTTCAGTACTTCGCCGGCTGGGCCGACAAGATCCATGGCGAGACGGTGCCGGTGAAGGGCAACTATCTGACCTACACGCTGCGCGAACCGCTCGGGGTGGTCGCGGCCATCGTGCCGTGGAATTTTCCGCTGCTGCTGACGGCGTGGAAGGTCGCGCCGGCGCTGGCGTGCGGCAATACGATCATCATCAAGCCGGCGAGCCAGACGCCGCTCACCGCCCTGGCGCTCGCCGAGATCGGCCACGAGGTCGGCATTCCCGCCGGGGTGATCAACGTCATCACCGGGCCCGGTTCGAAGGTCGGCCAGATGCTCGTCGAGCATCCCGGCATCGACAAGATCGCGTTCACCGGTGATACGTCGACCGGCAAAGGGATCATGAAGGGGGCCGCCGATACCCTCAAGCGGATCACCCTCGAGCTCGGCGGCAAGTCGCCGAACATCGTGTTCGCGGACGCCGACCTCGACGCCGCGCTGCGCGGCGCCACGACCGGCATCTTCTACGGCAAGGGGGAAGTCTGCGCCGCCGGATCCCGGCTGCTGGTCGACAAGGCGATCAAGAACGAATTCATCGACAAGGTCGCGGCGCGCGCCAGGAAGATGGCGCCAGGCGACCCGCTCGATCCGAAGACGCGACTCGGCGCGATCTCGTCGAAGAAACAGCTCGAGAACGATTTGCGCTACATCGAAATCGCCAAGAGCGAAGGGGCGACGCTGGTCGCCGGCGGCAGCCGCGCCGACATCGGCACCGGCAAGGGCTACTTCCTCCAGCCGACGGTGTTCGACGGCGTCACGCCGGCGATGACGATCGCGCGCGAGGAGATTTTCGGGCCGGTGCTCGCGGCGATCGAGTTCGGCGACGTCGACGAGGCGATCGCGCGCGCCAACGACTCGAGCTACGGCCTCGCCGCCGCGGTCTGGACCAGGGACATCAAGAAGGCGCATTACGTCGCGCGCAAGCTCCAGGCCGGGACGGTGTGGATCAACACCTATAACGTCTACGACACGGCCGCCCCCTTCGGCGGCTACAAGCAGAGCGGCTTCGGCCGCGAGATGAGCATGCACGCGCTGGAACACTACACACAGGTCAAGAGCGTCTGGGTGGATCTGAACCAGTAGAGATTAGGGATTCGGGACTGGACGGCGAGACAATCTTTCTCTGCGGTCGTTGCGATCTCCGCGGTTGCTTCTTATCGCTGCGTCAGCACCATCAGGATCGTCAGTACGATCATCACCACCACGGTCGTCCACGCCACCACGTTGAACGCGCGCGAGTTGACGTGTTCGCCCATCAGCTCGCGATCGTTGGTGAGCATCAGCATGAAGATCAGCACCAGCGGCAGCACGATGCCGTTGGCCACCTGTGACAGCACCGCGACGTAGACCAGCGGCAGGCGCGGGATGAGCAGCACGCCGGCGCCGAACACGATCAGCAGCGTGTAGAGCCAGTAGAACACCGGCGCTTCGTGAAACTTCTTGTCCAGGCCGGACTCGAATCCGAGACCCTCGCACACCGCATACGCGGTCGAGATCGGCAGGATCGACGCCGCGAACAGCGAGGCGTTGAACAGGCCGGCGGCGAACAGCAGGTAGGCGTATTCCCCGACCAGCGGCCGCAGCGCCTGTGCCGCATCCGCCGCGCTCGCGATGTCGTGATGGCCGGCCGCATACAGCGTCGCCGCGCACGCGACGATGATGAACCAGGCGACGATGTCGGTGAACAGGCAGCCGAGAATCACGTCCCAGCGCGACGCCGCATATTGCCGCGCGGTGATCCCCTTTTCGACGATCGACGCCTGCAGGTAGAACTGCATCCACGGCGCGATCGTCGTGCCGACCAGGGCGATCACCATGAACAGATAGCCGTAGTTCCGGATGCCGACCGCCGACGGCCGGCTGAAGGTCGCCAGCGCCGCCGCCTTCCAGTCGGGATGCGCCAGCAGCCCGGCGACGATGTAGCAGACGTAGAACCCGGACGCGGCGAGGAAAATCTTCTCGATGCTGTCGTAGGTGCCGCGCACGACCAGCGCCCAGACGATGGCCGCGGCGACCGGGACGACGATGTACTTCGACCAGCCGAACAGCTCCAGGCTGCTGGCGACGCCGGCGAACTCGGCGACGACGTTGCCGAAGTTGGTCACGATCAGCGCGAGCATCAGCCAGAACGTGACGCGAAAGCCGAACTCCTCGCGGATCAGATCGCTGAGCCCCTTGCCGGTGACCGCGCCCATGCGCGACGCCATTTCCTGCACGACCACCAGCGCGATCGTGATCGGGATCATCGTCCAGAGCAGCGAATAGCCGAACTGCGCGCCGGCCTGCGAGTAGGTGAAGATGCCGCCCGCGTCGTTGTCGACGTTGGCGGTGATGAAGCCCGGTCCGATGACCGCGAGCAGCATGACGATCCGCGCGCGCCAGTCCTTGAGAAACTTCATCGGCCTCAGTCGCGGTGCCGCAGCATCGTGATCACGTCGTCGGCCGTGATGATGCCGGCGATGCGGCCGTGCTCGTCGACGACGGCCAGGGTGATCAGGTTGTATTTGTCGAACAGCGCGGCCACTTCGTCCTGCGGCGTGTCCGGCGCGCAGGCGATGTACGGCTCGCTCAGCTCCGACAGCTGGATCGCCGGCGAGGAGATCGCGATCTTGACGAGCGGCACGATGCCGACCAGCTTGAGCGCCGGCCCGGTGAGATAGATGGTCGCGAGCGCTTCGCGGCTGCCCTCGAACCGCTTCAGCGCCTCGATCGCATCGTCGACCACCGCGGTTTCGGCGACCGAGATGAACTCGGT
>JAOBWF010000340.1 GCA_025463215.1 Acidobacteriota bacterium
CCACCATGCAGGCCGGAAAACCCGTCAACACCATGGACACTTCGGCTCCCACGCTGTCGCTTCCCCAATGTGAGGGAGCGCTTTACGCAGAGCAGCAAGGGGCGTACTCAGGCAGTGGCTATCAGGCGGTGAATGGGTTCGTGTACACCGATCCCAAGGACACTCAGGGCAACTTCCACCATCTGGTCGATGAGAATGTGGTGGGCTTCCCCACGGCCGCCAAAGCCGAGGCGTTCGTGCAGAGTGTGCCGGACAAGTGGAAGCCCTGCGCCGGACAGGCGATAACCATCACGAGCGACGGCGATACCTTCGGGTGGACGTTGGCCCAGATCGTCAGCGATCCACCGAAGATCGCCCTTAGCCGCACCCAAGAGGGCGCGAAGGGCTGGGCCTGTCAGCACGCAATGAGCGCGGCCAACAACGTTGTCATCGACGTCGTCGCATGCGACTACAAGTTGAACGACCAAGCATCCCAGATTGTCGACAAGGTCGTCGAAAAGATCAATAAGGCGTAGCCGCTGCCGCCAAACATCCGGCGGCACAACGGCATCGGTTTATGACGGAAGGTCCGGACCCTGTGCTCGCAGGTCGTCGACCGCCGACATGGCCTCGCGGAGCTTGGCCAGCCAGTCTTCCGTGTGCTCACCGACCAACCTGACCGACCAGGCGAGCGCATCGGCGCGCGACCGGGCGACACCGGCGTCGACCAACGTGTCAAGCACCTGGCGTTCCGGTTGCTTGAGGCGTGTCATCACCGGTACTGCGATGTGGGTGAACAGAATTCGTTCGGTGCCTGATTCGGAGCCGACCTCGACACCCCAGGAAACCTTGCGGCCGTAGCGGTCCTGCGCTTCGTCGGCGATACGCATCCGCTCCGCCCGAGTCTCCTCGCGGAACCGCGAGACGCGCCCTGCCGCGCGCTCCCCGCTCTCGTCCTTCCCGGAGCCGTCGGGCTCCGCCAGTCTTCCGACGACGGTGATTTCTTCACGGTCGACGATGACCGTGGGGTCACCCTCGAACCAGGCTTCGGGCAATCGTCCGGCGAACCATTCCGCGGCGCCACTCGCGTCCGGTTGCTGGGCTTGCTGCCAGCCACCCGGACGTCCGTACCGCCGTCCATGAGCGTGATGCGATTTCATAATTACATGATTACACCATTACAGAAGCAATGGAACAGCGTTTCGCCCCGGGCGAACCCGCCCAGGGGGCGGACGTCGCCGCGCCGCCCCTAACCCGTCGGGGGAAACCCGTTGATATGCGCTGTTCAAGGAGGTAATTTTGGTACCGAAGCAGGCCCGGGAGCGACCAATTCGAAGCGCCGGAAGTCGGGTAGGAAAACCGGCCGCGTGCGACACGCGCATGACGGAGTCGTACGTCCCCAGCGTCGCCCGGGCCTGCCTAACGTCCGCGTTCAACCAACCGGGTCATTGGCCGCCACCCCGACGGACCCGGAAAAGCTTGACCTCGCTCGTGATGCCCTTGAGTCGGCGGGAACCGGCGAACGAGCCCTCGAATTGCCCGCTGTCGCCGACGGCTTCCCAGACCGAATCCGCGACCAGCACCTTGCCGGGGCGCGCCACCCCGGTGACCCGGCTGGCCACGTTGACGGGGCTGCCGAACCAGTCCCCGGCGCGGCTGACGGCCATTCCCGACGCCAGCCCGGCCCGCAGGCGCGGGAACTCGTTGTCGGTGTCGACGACGTCGACGAGCTTGAGCACCGCGTCGAGCAGTGGCGCCGGTTCGGGACAGACGAACATCACCGCGTCGCCGATCGTCTTGATCAACCGGACCGGCGGGACGGTCATCTCGCGGGCGAGGTCGGCCAGCCGGTTGGCAAGCTGCCCCAGTTCTTCCGCGGAGACGACTTCCCCTATCCGGGTGAAGCCGACGAGATCGGCGAATGCGATGGTGACCTGACGTGCCCCCGGAAGCGGTTGGCCGGCGGCCCGCTCGGCGGCGTTGATCGCTTCGGTTTCCATCATGTGCCGCAGGTGCATGAACAGCATGTCTTGGATCATCGGGCCGAGCAGCGGTGCGATTTGGCCCACCAGAGCCTTTGAGCCCTTGGCGATTTCTACCTCCGTCGCACCCGGACGCATGATCGCCGAAAGCGCTGAGTAACGCATCACTTCGGCCGTATGGGACAAGCCCTCCGCCAGCACCCGCACGACGAGCACCACCTGATCGGGATCCAGTCCCACTTCCACGAACCGCTGGGCGTAGGCGGCGGCTTCGCCGTCCGCGCGCATGTGGACGGCCGCGTCCGGGTCCTCCACTGTCACCAGACCGATCGCGCGCTGCAGTCGCTGCAGCAAGATCAGGTCGATGCCGTGGGTCTCACTGATCTCGCGCGTCGACACATACGTCCCGTCGTCGCCGATGAGGCGGCGGGTTGCGAGCAACAGCGGCGGAGTCGTAGACCGGATCTCGTCGGCGGTGACGCCCTGCTCGAGCAGCCACTCCACCAGCTCCGCCCGCTCGGCCCGCGCAGGACCCTCTAGTCCCTCGAGCAGCTCGTCGATGGTGTGGTCCCGACCCTCATCCTCCACGACGTGAACCTACAACCCCGGCGGGGCGTCATGTGACGCGATGGGCGCTACGGCTCAGGGCTCTCGCCGCGATCGACGGAAGAGCTTGGCGGTCAAAGACTTTGATGTCCG
>JAOBWF010000342.1 GCA_025463215.1 Acidobacteriota bacterium
CGGATCCGGTCCTCGGCCACGCGGCGAACTTCCTCTACATGCTCACCGGCGAGCGCCCGAGCGGCCTGGCGACGCACGCGTTCGACGTCGCGCTCACGCTGCACGCCGATCACGAGCTCAACGCCTCGACGTTCGCCGCGCGCGTCGCCGCCGCCACCCTCACCGACATCCACTCGACGATCGTCGGCGCAATCGGCGCGCTCAAGGGACCGCTGCACGGCGGCGCCAACGCCGACGTCATGCGCCTGCTGCTCGAGATCGGCAAGGACGCCGGGCCGGAGAAGGCGGAAGAGGCGGTGCGCGCCAAGCTGGCGCGCAAGGAGAAGATCCCCGGCTTCGGCCACCGCGTCTATCACACCGAGGATCCGCGCGCGACCCACCTGCGGCAGATGTCGCGCGACCTCGGCCAGCGCGCCGGCGAGCCGCAGTGGTTCGAGATGTCGCAGCGGATCGAAACCCTGGTCAAGACCGAAAAGAAGCTGAATCCGAACGTCGACTTCTATTCGGCGACGACCTACCACGCGCTTGGCATCGACGTCGACCTGTTCACGCCGATCTTCGCGGTCAGCCGCGTCTCGGGGTGGACGGCGCACGTGCTCGAGCAGTACGCCAACAACCGGCTGATCCGCCCGCGCGCGGAGTACATCGGACCCGAATACCCGCAGCGGTACCAGCCGCTCGACGCCCGATAGTGGACCCTCAACACATCCGAAACTTTTCGGTCATCGCCCACATCGACCACGGCAAGTCGACCCTGGCCGATCGCTTCCTCGAGATCACCGGCGCCCTCCAGGCGCGCGAGATGGAGGCCCAGGTCCTCGACGCCATGGACCTCGAGCGCGAACGCGGCATCACGATCAAGGCGCACCCGGTGTGCCTGCATTACACCGCGAACGACGGCCAGAAGTACGCGCTCAACCTGATCGACACGCCCGGGCACGTCGACTTCTCGTACGAGGTGACGCGCTCGCTCGCGGCCTGTGAAGGCGCGCTCCTGATCGTGGACGCGTCGCAGGGGGTCGAGGCGCAGACGCTGGCCAACGCCTACCTCGCGGTCGAGAACAGCCTGGAGATCATCCCGGTCATCAACAAGATCGATCTACCGAGCGCGCAGCCGGAAGAAGCGCGGCGCCAGATCACCGAGATCATCGGCCTCGACGGCGATCAGGCGTTGCTCGCCAGCGCCAAGGCCGGCACCGGCGTGCCGGAGATCCTCGAGGCGATCGTCGCGCGGCTGCCGCCGCCGGCCGGCGACCCGGACGCGCCGCTCAAGGCGCTGATCTTCGACTCCTGGTACGACCCCTACCGCGGCGTCGTCATCGTCGTGCGCGTGATCGACGGGGTGCTGCGGCCGGGGATGAAGATCCGGCTGATGGCGGAAGGACAGGACTACGAGTCGCTGCAGGTCGGCATCTTCACGCCGAAGGCGATCCCGGCCGACGCGCTCGCGGTCGGCGAGGTCGGATTCCTCGTCGCCAACATCAAGAAAATCAGCGACGCCAAGATCGGCGACACCGTCACCGAGACGGCGCGGCCGGCGCTCGAGCCGTTTCCCGGCTTCAAGCCGCTGAAGCCGATGGTGTTCGCGGGCTTCTACCCGGTCGAAGGGCACCAGTATCCCGAGCTGCGCGACGCCCTCGAGAAGCTGCGGCTCAACGACGCCTCGTTCTTCTACGAGCCGGAAACGTCGGTCGCGCTCGGCTTCGGGTTCCGCTGCGGCTTCCTCGGCCTGCTGCACATGGAGATCGTGCAGGAGCGCCTCGAGCGCGAGTTCGACATGGACCTGGTGACGACCGCGCCGGGCGTGCTCTACCGGGTCACCCTGACCGACGGCACGGTGCGGGAGATCGACAGCCCGGCGAAGCTGCCCGACGCGGGCCTGATCGACACGATCGAAGAGCCGGTGATCACCGCGATGGTGCTGACCCCGGCCGAGCACGTCGGCGGCATCCTGCAGCTCTGTCAGGACAAGCGCGGCATCCAGAAGTCGCTCGAGTACCTGGCCTCGGATCGCGTCCTCATCACCTACGATCTGCCGTTCAATGAAGTGGTGCTCGACTTCTACGACAAGCTCAAGACCATCTCGCGCGGCTACGCATCACTCGATTATCATGTGACCGGTTATTGGCCGTCACCGCTGGTCAAGCTCGACATCCTGGTGAACGGCGATCCGGTCGACGCACTCTCGATCATCGTCCACAAGGACATGGCCTACGAGCGCGGCCGGCTGCTGGCTGCGAAGATGCGCGAGCTGATCCCGCGCCAGATGTTCGAGATCGCGATCCAGGCGTCGATCGGCAGCCGGGTGATCGCGCGCGAATCGGTCAAGGCGCTGCGCAAGAACGTGCTCGCCAAGTGCTACGGCGGCGACATCTCGCGCAAACGCAAACTGCTCGAGAAGCAGAAGGAAGGCAAGAAGCGCATGAAGCAGGTGGGCCGCGTCCAGATCCCGCAGGAGGCGTTTCTCGCCGTGCTCAAGATGGGAACGGACAGCGAGTAGATGGCTGATGGCTCAACGCTGATGGCTGATTTCAAAAAGTCGACGCTGCGCGAGTACTTCGAGTCGATCGTGATCGCGGTCATCCTCGCGCTGTTCATCCGCACCTTCGTCGTGCAGGCCTTCAAGATCCCGACCGGATCGATGGAGGAGACGCTGCTGATCGGCGACCACCTGCTGGTGAACAAGTTCGTGTTCGGTCCGACCCAGACGCCGCTCGAGCGGACGCTGCTGCCGACCGGCACGATCAAGCGGCGCGACGTCCTCGTCTTCAAGTACCCCGAGGAGCCGGAGCGCGACTTCATCAAACGGGTGATCGGCCTGCCCGGCGAGACGGTCGAGCTGCGCGAGAAGAAGGTCTACATCAACGGCACGCCGCTCGACGAGCCGTACGTGCATTTCCTCACCGCGCCGAGCGCGGCGTCGGAGTTGAACGAGGTGACCTCGTTCGATGTCCGCGAGCGCTACGGCCCGGTCACGGTTCCGGCCAACCACTATTTCGTCATGGGCGACAACCGCGACAACTCGCAGGACAGCCGCTACTGGGGCTTCCTGCCGCGCGAGAACATCAAGGGCAAGTCGCTCGTGATCTACTGGTCGTACCAGGCCGAGCGTGAGGACTATCAGGACGAGAGCGCCGGCGCCACGGTCAAAGGGCTCGTCTCGGTGTTCGCCCACTTCTTCACGCGCACGCGCTGGGATCGGATGTTTCACCAGACGCGCTGATGATTCGCACGCTGCTGAAGCTGGCGCTCGTCGCCGTCGTCGCCAACGCGACCTGGCACCTGTTCAACGTCTACTCCCCGCACTACAAGCTCAAGGACGCGGTGCAGTACGCCGCCCAGTACCGCGCCGACCAGAGCGACGACGAACTGCGCGACAAGGTGCTGGCGCTCGCCGGTCAGTACGACGTGCCGATCGAGGACAAGGACCTGGTCGTGGGACACGATCAGTTTCAGACCACGATCGATCTCTCGTACGTGCGCACGGTCGAAATCGTGCCGGGGGTGACGCGGCGCTGGCCGCTGTCGATGCACGTCCAGACGCTGAACAGCCGGTCGCCGGTCCTCGACTCACCGAAGTAACGCGTCGGCCTCGTCGGCCGCCGCGGCTGCGGCGCCGGACGCGCGCGTCAGCTCCGCCGACACCTCGCCCGCATAGACCGCATCCGCGACGCTGCCGATGTTGATGCCGACGTTGAGCGCCGCGCCGCGGGCACCGGCGCGGAGGAGCGCGACGGCGACGCCGACATCGCTCGCCGCCGCGCGGTGACCGTGCCCGGCCACGGCGATCGCCTCGGTCAGCGCCGCCGCCGACAGGTGCACGACGCCGAGCGGCACGTCGGTCGCCGCCCGCAGCGCCTGTTGAATCGCCGCCTGGCGCGCCGACTGCTCGTCCGCTGAGCCCTTCGGCCGCTTGTACGCGGCGACGACCTGATCGTAGGCCGTGGTATCGGCGTCGATCGCGGCGGTGAGGCGCTCGCGGACATCGGCGAGCGCGCCGGTGGCCTTCGTCAGCGCCGCGCGATCCTCATCCGACCCGTTCCGCGTCTTCGGCAGCGCGGCCACCATCAGCAGCAGCGACGCGCCCACGGCCGACGCGAGCGCCGCCGCCGACCCGCCCCCCGGCGTCGGATCGCTGGAGCTGAAGGCGTCGAGCAGATCGTGAACGGTTTTGTCGATGAGAGACATGGTGTGCCAGGTTCCGTTTCTCTGTTACTCCGCCTTCAACCGTTCTCTCTGTTTCCCGCTGTTGTCGACGACGCGCGTGCCGCGTTTGACCACGGCTCGTATCGTATCCGCGCCGACCCGGATCAAGTTGATCGCCGGTCCGTTGACGATGACCGCGTCCATCTGCTTGCCTGGCTCGAGGCTGCCGACGCGATCCTGCCGATCGAGGGCGCACGCGGCGTTCAACGTCGCGGCGACCAGCGCTTCTTCGAACGTCAGGTTCATGGCGAAGCAGGCGAGCGTCATCGCGAACGGCATCGACGGCGAATAGCCGGCGCCGGGATTGACGTCGCTCGCGAGCGCGACGGCGACGCCGCGCTCGATCAGCATTCGCGCCGGCGCGAACCGTCCCAGCTTCAGATAGAACGACGCAATCGGCAGCAGCGTGGCGACGACCTCCCTCCTCGCAAGGGCGGACGCGCCGTCGTCGTCGACGAAAATCAGGTGATCCGCGGAGCGCGCGCCGACCGCGGCGGCGACCCGCGAGCCGCCGCTCGCACCGAGCTCGTCGGCGTGGATCCGCGGCTTGAGCCCAGCGGCACGCCCGGCCTCGAGGATCTCGCGCGCTTCGTGCGGCGTGAAGACGCCGGTCTCGCAGAAGACGTCGCACCACTCGGCGACCCCCTCGCGCGCCACCGCCGGAATCATGTCGTTGACGATCAGATCGACGTAGGCTGTGCGGCATTCGCGGTACTCGGGCGGTACCTCGTGCGCGCCCATGAAGGTGGCGGACAGCTCGATCGGGTGCGTGGCCGCGAGCGTGCGCACCGTCCGCAGCATCTTGAGCTCCCCCTCCGTTGTCAGGGCGTAGCCGCTCTTCACCTCGCACGTCGTCGTGCCGCAGCGCAGCATCTCATCGAGGCGCACGCGCGTCTCGGCGGCCAGCGCCGTCTCGGTCGCCGCCCGCGTCGCGATCACCGTGCCGAGAATGCCGCCGCCTTCGGCTGCGATCTCGGCATAGCTGGCGCCGGCGAGGCGCCGGCGCAATTCGGCGCGGCGATCGCCCGCAAAGATAACGTGGGTATGGGGATCGACGAAGCCGGGGACGACGGCGCCGCCTTGTGCGTCGATGACGATTGCGTCGGGCGTGAGCTCGACTTCGTCGGCAACCAGACTCTCGAAACCGACGAACACGATCGTGCCGTGGTAGGACGCCACCGCCGCGGCCGCGATGGGACCGGCGTCAGCCTGGCGCGGTCCGCGGCGCGGCGCCGGGCCGGCGCACGTCAGCACTTCGCAGGTGTTCCGAATCAGGAAGTCGGCCAGCACGTGCGCGAGTGTAGCGCAGCGATCACGCCGCGGACGCGACGCCGATCACCCGACGACTTTCCGGGCCGGATGCGCGTCGGCGTTGTCGGCATGATCGGACAGGCGCGGCCGGTGGAGCAGGATCTTGTCGTCGCGCTCGCGCGCCTCCTGCTCGCGGACGAATTCGAGCGTGTTGCGCAGGGTCGAGATGTTGGCTTCGATCGAGGTCTCGACGTCCTTGCGCTTGAGCTTGAGCCCGTCGATCTCGCGCTGAATGTCTTCGAGCCGCGCCTGCGTCTTGTCGAGCAGCAGATCGGAGCGCCCTTCGGCCTCGCGAATGATACGGCGCGCTTCGAGTTCTGCATTGGCCTTGATCTCGTCCGACAGCTTCTGCGCCGTCGTCAGCGTGGCCTGGAGGTTCTTTTCATGCTCGCGATGTTCGCTGAGGACCGCTTCCATGCGGGCGAGATCCTGGCGGAGCCGATCGGTCTCGCGCAGGGCCTGCTCATAATCGTCGGCGACGGCGACAAGAAACGAGGCGACCTCGACCGGGTCGAAACCGCGGAATGCCTTGCGAAAACGCTGCTGGCGAAGGTCAAGCGGGCTGACTTTCATACGTGATCGTTCTCCCCGGTCCGCCTTATCGGGCGCTATACGTTTTGGCAACAGGGCGGGGTCAAACATAGGTCCGGCCTCCGAAGATCGCCGTCCCCACGCGCACGAGGGTCGCCCCCTCTTCGACGGCCACTTCGAAGTCGTGGCTCATGCCCATGGACAACTCCTGCAGCATCGAGGCATCCACGCCGCGTGCCAGCAGCCGGTCGCGCACCTCGCGCAGCGCGCGGAAGTACGGGCGCGCACCTTCGGGATCGGCCACCGCGGGCGGCAGCGTCATCAGGCCGACGCACCGGCACGAGCGGGCGGCGCGGGCGGCGTCGAAGATCGGGCTCAGTTCGTCTTCTCGGGCCCCGAATTTCGTCGCCTCCCCGGCGAGGTCGACCTGGACGAGCAGATCCATCCGGCGGCCGGTCGGGTGTACCGCCTCGTCGAGCTTGCGCACCAGCACACCGCCGTCGATCGAGTGCACGACATCGACGCGCGCGGCTTTTTTGGCCTTGTTCGACTGCAGGTGGCCGAGCAGGTGCCAGCGGACGCGGAGATCCGCGGTCTGGTCCATCTTGAGCAGCGCTTCCTGGACTTTGTTCTCGCCGAAGTCGGTCTGACCGGCGTCGGCCGCGGCGCGGACGTACTCGGCGGGGAACGTCTTGGAAACCGCGATGAGGCGGATGGCGGCGGGATCGCGTCCGGCCCGGCCGGCCGCTCGCGCGATGCGCGCGCGAACGTCTGCCAGCCGGGTGCGGAGCGCAGCAGCGTCGATCACTACTTCTTCAGCGAGCCGAGGATTCCCTTCGCGGTCGCCGCGTTCGGCCCCGTGGGCGCGAGCTTCAGGTAGGTCTCGAACTCGGTTGCGGCGCCGGCGAGGTTGCCCTCGTTGACCAGGGCCATCCCGAGCTGATAGTGCGATTCGGCGTGGTTCGGGTTCGCGGCGACCGCGCCCTCGAACTGCTTCTTCGCGTCGGCGATCTTGCCGGCGTTCCAGAGGATGACGCCCTGGTTGAACATCGCGTCGGCATTGCCGCCGCCCGCCGCCACGGCGCCCGCGCCGCTGCCGCTCAACTCCATCGCCTTGCCGCTCGCGGTCGCCGCGAGGTCGAACTTGCGCTGCGCGTTGTAGACGTTGGCGAGACCGCTGTAGGCCTCGGCGTAGTCGGCCTTGAGCTCGATCGCCTTCTTGTAGGCGGCCTCAGCCTTGTCGTAGTCCTTCTTCTGCGATTCGGAGAAGGCGATGTTGTAGTAGCAGTCGAAGCAGTTCGGATTCAGTTCGGCCGCCTGCTGGAAGCTGGCAATCGCCGCATCGTGATTGCCGGCGCGGCTCGCCGTCACACCTTCCTCGAACGTCTTCTTGAGCGCGGCGCTTTTCGCCGCCGCTTCCGGCGACATGCCGCCGCCGGCCGCGCCGCCGCCGAGCACGAGCGTGATCGGGTTGCCGGCCGCGATGCGAACGGTCACCGGCGACGCCGGCGAGACGACCTTGTCCTTTTCGGCGGTCACCTTGTAGGGGCCGGGCGCCAGGCCGATCTGAAGGAACTCGCCTTTCTTGTCGGACTTGGTGTCGAAATGACGGTTGTTGGCGTCGGCGTCGATGTTGACTTTGGCGCCTTCGACGGGCTTGCCGGACGCGTCCTTGACGACGCCCCGGATCATGCCGGTGGACTGAGCAGCGGCCGGTGAGACGAGCGCCAGGGACAGAACTGCGGCGCACGCAACCAGCCACGGAAGCCGGCCGGTGAATCGGCGGACCATGGAAATCCTCCTGGAAAAAGAGAGCAACTCTCGCGTGCCGGCTAGTTTACCTCGATCCGCCGCCAGCCAGAACCCGTCTAACCAGACCAGACTTGCCGGGCGTCCGGCCCGTCTAAGGTGTTTAACGTCCACGGATCAGCTGACCCGGCGCGGGAGGCACGTGATGCGCACATTCGGGCAATCGATCGCGGTCATCGGGCTCGCGGCGTCGGTTCTCGTGCGGGCTCAGCCACCACCGGGCGATGCCGCCGCCCGGGTGATCGCCGCGGCGCGGCAGGCCCTCGGCGGCGAGCAGAAACTCGCCGCGGTGAAGACGATGGTGGCGACCGGCCGTACCCGCCAGGTGCGCGGCGACAACCTCGTCCCGATCGAATTCGAGATCGCGATCGAGCTGCCGGATAAGTACGTGCGCAAGGATGAGATTCCGGCGCAGGAAAGCGGTCCGACGACCACCGGCTTCAGCGGCGACACGTTGCTGCAGTTCCCAGCCGCGTCGCCGCCGCCCGGCCGTGCCGGCGGACCGCCGCCGCCGACCGCCGATCAGCAGGCCGCGGCGGCGCGGCAGCGGCTCAACACGGTCAAGCAGGATTTCGCGCGGCTGCTGCTGGGCCTGTTCGCCGGCACGTCGCCGGCCTATCCGCTCACGTTCACCTACGTCGCCAAGGCGGAAGCGCCGCAGGGCAAGGCCGACGTGCTCGAGGCGAAAGGGCCGCCGGGCCAAGGTGCCTTTGCGGCGCGCCTCTTCATCAACGATGCGACGCATCTGCCGATCATGTTGACGTGGATCGCGCCGGCGCCCTCGCCGCGCGGATCGCGCGCCGCTCCGGAGCCCCAAAGTCGCGATTCCGTGCCGGCAGCACCGCCGGCACGCGGTGACGCGCCCGCGGCGCCGGCGGACCAACCGCCGCCGCCGGAATCGCGTCTGTACTTTGCCGATTATCGCGAGGCCGGCGGGCTGCAGCTGCCGTTCCGGATCCGCCGTGCGCTCGGCGCCGACACCGTCGAGGAGACGACGTTCGACGGCTTCAAGATCAACGCGAAGATCGATGCGAAGAAATTCGAGGTACGAAAATGACGCGCCTCATGCCGCTGCTCTCCGGGCTCGTGATCGTCATCGGGTCAGCCGCGGTGCTGCGGGCGCAGACGCCGCGCGACGGCCGCCTGCTGGTGACGGTCGTGGATCAGACGCGCGCGGTCATTCCCGGTGCGACGGTGACGATCGCCGGTCTCGACGAAGTGACCAAGGCCGTCAGCCGCGCGCCGGCCACCACCTCCGACCAGGGCATTGCCACGATCACGCTGCCGCCGGGGCGGTACCTCGTGACCGCGGAATTTTCCGGCTTCGAGCCGGGCGTTCTGAAAGACATCCGCATCCGCGGCGGCGACAACCGCCAGACGATCGTGCTCGCGATCCAGGGCCTGCAGTCCTCGGTCACCGTGGGGCGCGACAAGCAGGAAAGCGCCGCCGATCGCAACAACGGCTCGTTCGGGACGGCGCTGACCCGCGACCAGGTCGACGCGCTCTCCGACGACCCGACCGAGATGGCCCAGCAGCTGCAGGAGCTGGCCGGCGGCAACGCGGTGATGCGGGTCGACAGCTTCGAGGGCAGCCAATTGCCGCCCAAGGCGATGATCAAATCGATTCACGTCACCCGCGACGCCTTCGCGGCGGAGAACCACAACGCCGGCGGTCTGTTCATCGACATCATCACGCAGCCGGGCGTCGGGCCGCTGCGCGGCGGCGGCCGCTATAACCTGCGCGACGGCGCGATCAGCGGGCGCAGCCCGTTCACCGAGGTGAAAGGGCCCGAGCGCCAGCAGAATTTCGGCACCAACTTCGCCGGCACGCTGGTCAAGAACCGCGCATCGTTCAACCTGTCGCTCAACGGCTCGACCTCCTTCGACACGCCGAATCTGTTCGTCGCGCTGCCGGACGGCACCCACTCGGAGGCGTTGCTGTCGCTGCGCCAGCCGCGCACGCAGGACAACGTCTACGCCGTGCTCGATCTCGCCGTCACCAAGGATCAGACACTGCGGTTCAACTACAACGAGAACGACGTGACCCAGCGCAACCAGGGTGTCGGCGGCTACGATCAGCCCGACCGCGCCTACAACACGGACGAACACAATCACACGTTGCGGATCCAGGAAGTGGGCCCGCTCGGGCGGCGCGCCTTCACCAACACGCGCCTGGAGTTCGGCTGGAGCGACAGCGCGTCGAAGGCGGCGCTCGACGCGGTCACGATCCGCGTCAACGACGCGTTCACGAGTGGCGGCGCGCAGGTGTCGGGCGGGCGCCGGACGCGCACGTTCAACCTCTCCTCGGATCTCGACTACGTCCGCGGCATCCACTCGGTTCGCACCGGCGTCGTGCTCGCCGGCGGCTCGTACCGATCGAGTGATGCGGCGAATTACCTCGGCACGTATACCTTCGAGAGTCTGGCGGCGTACGAGGCCGGCCTGCCGCGCAGCTACACGCGGCGGATCGGCGATCCGAACATCGAGTACGTCAACCTGCAGGCGGCGGCCTACGTCCAGGACGACATCCGCGTGCGCAAAGGACTGACGCTGACGCCGGGGCTGCGCTATGAGGCGCAGACGCATCTGACCGACTTCAACGCGATCGGCCCGCGCTTCGGCGTGACCTGGGCGCCGTTCAAGAACGGCAAGATGACGCTGCGCGCCAGCGCCGGCGTCTTCACCGACTGGCTGGGCAGCGGCATCTACGAGCAGACGCTGCGGGTCGACGGCGTTCGCCAGCAGGAGCTGAACATCGTCAATCCCGCCTATCCCGATCCGGGGAACGTCGGCGTGGTGCCGCCGATCAACAAATACCTGCTCGCCGGCGATCTGCAGATGGCGCGCAACGTCCGCATCAGCAGCGGCGCCGACTACGCCTTCGGCCCGTTCTCGCGCCTCGGCGTCAGCTACGCCCACATCAGCGGCAGCGGCCTGCTGCGCGGCGCCAACCTGAACACGCCGGTGAACGGGATCCGGCCCGACCCGGCCGTCGGCAACCTGGTGGAAGTGCTCGGCGACGCCGCATCACGCCAGCACACGCTCAGCGTGTTCGCGCAATTCAGCCTCGCGCCGCCGTCGATGGCACCGCCGAAAGAGCGCTGGAACTGGAAGCGCACCAACGCCGGCCTGTTCTACACGCTGGGCACCTCCGACAACAACACCGACGGCGCCTTCGCGGTGCCGTCGACCGGCAGCCTCGCCGCCGAGTGGGGGCCGGCGGCGAACGACATCCGCCACCGCGTCAGCGCGTATTTCGGCGCGAACTGGTTCAGGAACTTCAACGCCAATCTGAACCTCAACTTCGCGAGCGCGTCGCCGTACACGATCCGGACCGGACTCGACGACAACGGCGATCAGATCTTCAACGACCGCCCGGCCGGCGTCGGCCGGAATTCGGTGCGCGGCGACAGTTCCTATAATTTGTCGGGGTTCTTCATCTACAACATCCCGATCGGCCAGAAGAAGCTCGGGCCGATGCCGCCGGGGATCATGATCATGGGCACCCCGGGCGGCAACTTCAATGTGCAGACGCTGCAGGCCGACGCATTGCCGCGATTCCGCATCGGCATCGTCGTCAATGCCCAGAACCTGACGAACCATGCGAACTACATCGGCTACAGCGGCACGTTGACGTCGCCGTTCTTCGGCCTGCCGACGGCGGTGCAGGGAATGCGGAAGATCGACATCGGCCTGAACTTCAACTTCTGAGACAACGGACGCAACGGGGCGGGACGGAGGCGGGACGGAGCGAACGGGATCAACACGGAGCAACGGAGTAACAGAGAACGAACGGAGAAGATCGGCACGCGCGACAGGCGCGAAATCCGTTCGTCCTCCGTTGCTCGGTTTCTCCGTGTTGAATCCGTGGCCTCGGTCCCCTCCGCTGTCGCCTATTCGAAGAACGCCTCGATCGCATCCAGATTGTGGACTACCGGTGCCGGCGGCAGGGAGGCGACGAAGCGGCGGCCGTAGCCCATCGTGCGCAGCCTGGGATCGAGGACGGCGAGGATGCCGCGGTCGCGGCGGTGGCGGATCAGCCGGCCGAGCCCCTGCTGCAGCGCGAGGATCGCGAGCGGCACCTGGTACTCGGCGAAGGGATCGCCGCCGCGGGCGCGGATCTGTTCGATCCGCGCGGCCGTGATCGGATCGCCCGGCGATGCGAACGGGATCTTGTCGACGATCACGCAGCTGAGCGCCTCGCCCACGACGTCGACCCCCTGCCAGAAGCTCGAGGTCGCAAACAGCACGCTGTTCGCGGTCGCGCGGAACTGGTTGAGCAGCTGCGATCGCGGCGCCGTGCCCTGCGCGAAGATGGGATAGTTCAGCGCCATCTCCGCCATCGCCTGCACCGACCGCATCATCGCGTAGCTGGTAAAGAGCACGAATGCCCGGCCGTGCGTGCGCTTGAGGATCTCGATGACCTCCCGGCCGGCGGCCACCGCGAAGTTGTCGGAGCGCGGATCGGGCATCTTCGGCGGCAGATAGAGCAGCGCCTGCTCCCGGAAGTCGAATTCGGACGCGAGCCGGATCTCGTCGGCGTCGCCGATGCCGAGCCGCTCCCGGATGTAGTCGAAGCGGCCGTCGACCGTCAGCGTCGCCGACGTCAGCACCGTCGTCTGCATGCGATCGAGCAGCAGGTCGCGCACGATCGTCGAGACGTCGATCGGCGAGGCCCGCAGGAAGGTGCCGCGGCCGCGGAACTCGACGAAGTAGACGTACGCCTCGTCGTTGCCGCGGAGCAGGAATCGGAGATCGTCGCGCACCTGGCCGGCGCGGCGCGCCAGCGTCGCGGCGTCCTCGCCGCTTGCCGCCTTGTCCTCGTCATCGTCGTCGCGCTTCGGTGTTCGCAGCAGCGCGAGCGTCGATTCGAGGATGTCGAGCGCGCCGTTGAGAGTGGCCGCGGCGGCGCCGGCCTGTGCGAGCGACTCCGCGGTGGCGCGGATGCGCTCCTCGTTCTTCGCGCGGCCGCTGCTGCGGTGCGCGAACGCCAGCTCCGTGAAAAAGGCCTGGGCCTGGTCGCGCAGCCGTTCGACCGCTTTGGCCAGTTCGTCCTTGGCGGTGCGATCCTCGATCCCGCCGGTGGCGACCAGCCGCTCGACGTCACGTGACAATTCTTCCAGCCGCCAGGTGCTGACGTTGAAGCCGAAGTACTGCGTCGCGATGTCCTCGAGCTGATGCGCCTCGTCGAGGATCGCGCGGCTGAACGCCGGAATCACTTCACCGTAGGCGTTCTGCCGGACCGCGGCGTCGGCGCAGAGCAGGTGATGGTTCACGATCACGACGTCGGATGCCGCCGCGCGCTGGCGCATGCGCGTGACGAAGCAGTCCTCGAAGCGCGGGCACTCGGTGCCGAGGCAGGTGTCGGCGGTCGCCGAGACGTCGTGCCAGAACGCGAGATCCTCCGGCAGATCCTGCAGTTCGGCGCGATCCCCCGTGTCGGTGCGCGTCGACCATTCGCGGATGATCGGCAGGAAGACATCGTGGACCGCCGGCCCGACCCCGTCGGCCAGTTGATCCAGCTTGTGGACGCACAGATAGTTCGCGCGTCCTTTCATGTAGGTGGCGGTGAACGGGATGCCGAGCGCGTCGCGCAGCGCCGGGATGTCCTTGAAATAGATCTGCTCCTGCAGGTTCTTCGTGCCGGTCGAGATCAGGACGCGCTCGCGGCTCAGGATGGCGGGGACGAGGTAGGCCAGCGTCTTGCCGGTGCCGGTACCGGCTTCCGCGAGGAGCACGCCGCCGTCGGCGAACACGCGCGCCACCGCCGCGGCCATGTCGACCTGGCCCGAGCGCGGCTCGAAGTCGGGCATCGCGAGATCGAGCGGTCCGCCGTGCGCGAAGACGGCGGCGACGCCGTCCGCGTACGACGCGGCGGCTCCCGGCCGGACGATGTCGGGTCCTAGGCTTCCTGGTAGAGCGGGAACTTCCGGCACAGACCTTCTACTTCCGCGCGCACCATGCCGAGTGCGCGATCGTCGTCTGGGATTTGCAGCGCCCGCGTGAAGAGATCGCCGATGATCTCCATCTCGGCCTCACGCATCCCGCGCGTCGTCACCGCCGGCGTGCCGACGCGGATGCCGCTCGCCACCATCGGTGGATTCTGGTCGAACGGGATCGCGTTCTTGTTGACCGTCATCCCGGCCTTGCCGAGCGCCACTTCCGCCACCTTGCCGGTGATCCCCTTCGAGAACACGTCGACCAGCATCAGGTGATTGTCGGTGCCGCCGCTGACCAGACGGAAGCCCGCGGACACCAGCACGTCCGCGAGGCGCGTGGCGTTGGCGACGATCTGTTTTTGGTAGGCGACGAAGGCCGGCTCCGCGGCTTCCTTGAAGCAGACCGCCTTGGCCGCGATGATGTGCATCAGCGGTCCGCCCTGGACGCCCGGGAACACGGTGCGGTCCAGATCCTTGGCGTACTGGGCGCGGCACAGCACCAGGCCGCCCCTCGGTCCGCGCAGCGTCTTGTGCGTCGTCGTGGTCACGAAGTCGGAGTGCGGCACGGGGCTCGGGTGGACCCCGGCCGCGACGAGGCCGGCGATGTGCGCCATGTCCGTGAACATCGGGGTGCCGATCCGATCGGCGGCCGTCTTGATCCGCGCGAAGTCGATGACCCGCGGATACGCGCTGGCGCCGACGATGATCATCTTCGGTCGATGCTCGTCGGCGAGGCGATCGATCTCGTCGTAGTCGATCCGCTCGTCGTCCTTGCGGACGCCGTAGGGGACGATGTTGTACAGCTTGCCGGAGAAATTGAGCGGGTGGCCGTGCGTCAGGTGGCCGCCGTGCGCCAGGTTCATGCCGAGGACGGTGTCGCCCGGCTTGAGCAGCGTGAGGTAGACCGCCATGTTCGCCTGCGCGCCCGAGTGCGGCTGCACGTTGGCGTGATCGGCGCCGAACAGCGCGGTCGCGCGCGCGATCGCCGCCCGCTCCGCGACGTCGACGACCTCGCAGCCGCCGTAGTAGCGCTTGCCCGGGTAGCCTTCCGCGTACTTGTTCGTCAGCACGGAGCCGGCGGCGGCGAGGACCGCTTCGCTGACGAAGTTTTCGGACGCGATCAGCTCGAGGCCGTGGTTCTGCCGCTGGCGCTCGTCGCGGAGCACGGCGGCGATTTCGGGATCGGTTTCGGCGAGTGTGCGCCACATCGACGGCGTGGTGGTGTTGGTGGACATATGTGTTCGCTCGGCTCAAGCCCTCGCGCTGGCGCGGGCGGCCCCGCGCCTCAGGGCTGCGATCGTTCGGCGGCGCTGATCTGATCGATCCGCCTCTGGTGGCGTCCGCCTGCGAACGCCGTGCTCAGCCAGACCGTCAAAATTTCATCCGCCAGGCCGAACGCGACGATCCGTCCGCCCATCGAGAGGACGTTGGCGTCGTTGTGCTCGCGCGACAGCCGCGCGGTATAGAGATCGTTGCACAGCGCGGCGCGCACGCCGGCGACCTTGTTGGCGGCAATCTGCTCGCCCTGGCCGCTGCCGCCGAGGACGATGCCGCGATCGGCGCCGCCGCCGGCGACGGTGCGGCCGACGGCGATGCAGATCGGCGGATAATCGACCGACGCCTCGCTGTGTGTGCCGTGATCGTCGACGGCGTGGCCGAGCCGCGTGAGCGTCTGCTTCACGTGTTCCTTCAGGATGAAGCCCGCATGATCGGCGCCGATAGCGATACGCACAGAGACGATTGTACTGTACGCTCTCAGCTTTCGGCTTTCAGCTTTCAGAGCTGACGGCCGAGAGCGGTACGCTGAAAGCTGATGATGATTCCGACAGCGGTTATTTCCGCGCGCGGCGAAGATCGCCTCAGGGGCGGCCATCCCTGGATTTATCGCGCCGACGTCGCCGATGCGCGCGCCGCGGCCGGCGATATCGTCCAGGTCCGGAGTCCGCGCGGCCAGGCGCTCGGCTCGGCGCTGTTCAGCGACCGTTCGCAGATCACGCTGCGGATGCTGACCTACGGTGAGAGCATCGCCGACGAGGCGCTCGTCCGCCGCCGCATCGAGGCGGCGATCGCGTTCCGCGAGTCGCTCGGCATCGACGCGACCGCGTACCGCCTGGTGCACGGCGAGGCGGACCTGCTGCCGTCGCTGATCGTCGATCGCTACGGCGACTACGTCGTGGTGCAGGCGCTGTCGCAGGGGATGGATCGGCTGCTGCCGACGGTGGTCGCGGCGCTGACCGAACGGCTGCACCCGCGTGGCATCCTGGCGCGCAACGATCCCCGGGCGCGGCTGCTCGACGGGCTCGAGCAGCGGGTCGACGTGCTCGCCGGCGACGTGCCGGACACCGTCGCGGTGACCGAGACGGGCGTGCACTACGACGTCGATCTCCGCCACGGTCAGAAGACCGGGCTGTTCCTCGACCAGCGCGAGAATCGCGCCGCCGCCGCCGCCTACGCGCGCGGCCGGATGCTCGACTGCTTCAGCTATAACGGCGGCTTTGCCCTGGTGATGGGACGCACCTGCGACGAGACGATCGCGTTCGATGTGTCCGAAGATGCGGTCGCGCGGGTCAGGCAGAATGCGGCGCGCAACGGCGTGGCCGTCGATGCCCGCGTCGGCAATGTCTTCGACGAGCTGCGCGGGCTCGATCGGCTCGGCGAGCGCTTCGACACGATCGTGCTCGACCCGCCCGCATTCGCCAAGAACAAGGCTGCGGTCGCGAACGCGCGCGCCGGCTACAAGGAGATCAACCTGCGCGCGCTCAAGCTGCTGAAGCCCGGCGGGACGCTCGTCACCTGCAGCTGCTCGTACAACATCAACGAGGCGGCGTTCGCCGAGATCGTCTACGACGCGAGCGTCGACGCGCAGGCCCACGTCACCGTCGTCGAGAAGCGGATGCAGGGGCGCGATCATCCGGTCCTGCTCGGCGTCCCCGAAACGTACTATCTGAAATGCTTCATTCTGAGAAAGCTCGCGTAGCCGCGACCGGCGGCGGACTGCGCGGCTGAAGGAGCGCTGGCATGGGTAACGAGGCGATGGTGACGGCGCGCTTCAAGGGACTCACCGCCGCGGGCAAGGCGCACCTCGACGCCACCGCGCTCAGGTTCCGCGGCGGCGATCTCAAACTGTCGATCCCGTTCACGCAGATGTCGAAGGTGACGGTGCGCGGCGGGACGCTCAGCGTCACCTTCGCCGACGGCACCGCCTCGCTCGACCTCGGGGCGGCGGCGCCGAAATGGGCCGACAAGATCCTTCATCCGCCGTCGCGGCTGCAGAAGATCGGCGTCCGGGCCGAGTGGCGCGTCTCCTCGGTCGGCGTCGCGGATCAGGCGTTCCTGGCCGAGCTCGCCGCAGCGGTCGGGCACATATCGATCGGCCGAATCGTCAACCACTGCGATGCGATCTTTTTCGGCGTCACGCGCGAAGCCGAACTCGCGCGGCTGGCCACGATCAAGGCGTCCCTGAAGCCCAACGGCGCGCTGTGGATCATCCGTCCCAAAGGACGACCGGAGATCTCGGAACGCGCGACGATGGCCGCGGGCAAGGCGGCCGGACTGGTGGACGTCAAGGTCGTCGGCTTCTCGTCCACGCATACCGCCGAGAAGTTCGTCATTCCGGTGTCGGCGCGCTGACGCCTTTCACCGCGACCTCGGTCGGCCACCACGGCATGTTCGGCACGGCCCGTTCGACGCGGAGCCTGACGAAGCGCGCGATCCGCGCCCCGAGGCCGATCTCGATCCGGACGTCCCGCGGATCGGCGAGCGCTCCGCGGAAGGCGCGGCCGCCGGTCGGACCGTCGTAGATCGTCTCCCAGCGCTCGCCATCGCGCGACGTCGCCACGGTGAAGAGCCTGGGGTAGGTTTCGCCGTTGCGGCCGAACGACATCTCGAGCGCCTCGACAGAAGCGGGGCGGCCGAGATCGACCGTCAGCATTTCACCGGCGAACTGGGCCTCGGTCCGGTGCGGACCCGTCGTCGGATCGCCGTCCGTCAGCGACGCCGTGCTCACCTCGCCGCGCTCGTCGCGAATCGCCGCGATCGCCAGCGGCCGCGTGTGCAGGAACGGCGGCAGCGGCGGCCGGCCGGGAAACCGGAACACCGCCCACCGCTCCGTCTCGCCGATGCGCGTGCCGCCCGCGAGCCGCTCGACGAACGCGATCCATCCGCGCTTCGTATCCGCTGGCTTGTCGACGACGATCAGCAGCGGCCCGTGTTCCTGCAGCGCCTCGATCGCGGTCGCGTCCCCCTCCTCGAGCGTGCGCCGGAGAATCACGTAATGCAGCGGATCGAAGCCGCTCATCCCGTTCACCGAATGGAAGCCGGCGCGCAGCGTGCGATACACCGCGATCGCTTCCTGCTCCAAGTCGCCGAACGGCACCGTGAGCACGGCGGACTGGTCGGCGGCCGGCAGCGGCGGACGATCGCGCGGCACCGGCCGCAGCGGCAGCGAGTGGGTCCAGCTGTCGGCCATCACGGCGATGGCGACGATCGGCGCGATCCAGGCGCGTCGCCCGGCCGGCACGAGCCGGGCGAATGCCAGGGCGGCGGCAGCCGACAGAGTCATGATTGCCGGCATCGCCAGACGCGCCGGCGCCCGGACGCCGTCGGCGAACATCGGCAGGTTCATCAGCCAGGCGTACGGCGGACGATACATGAACTGTGCGCCGAGAAAGGCCGGCGTCGGACCGAGGCTCAGCACGCAGAGGACGAAGGTCGCGACCAGGTAGAACGCGAATACCGAGCGGCGGTGAAAGGCGCCGCGGACCGACGGCAGACAGGCGACCGCGACGGCGAGCGCCATGATCGCACCCGTCAGCGGCTTGAAGCCGTCGCGGACCGAGGCGCGAATGGGTCCGAGCGCCATGCTCCACGGGCCGACGACGAGGACGCTGATCGCGACGAGCACGAACGCGATCGACACGCCGGCGAGCCAGAGACGTGCCCGGCCGAACCGGTCGCCGGTGTCCGTGCCGCCGCGCCAGGCGACGCCGGCGCCGACCGCGACCAGCATCAGCGCGGTCAGCCCGGGAAACAATTGACGTTCGGGGCCGTTGAGCGACCAGGTCCATCCCCACAGCGCCATCAGCGGTGACGCGGTGGCGAACGAGCTGACGTCGGCGCTGTACGTCTGGATCTCGCGGAACGTCCGCCCGAGCCCGTACCGCGCATGCCAGCGCAGGTAGCCGACGAGGATCGGCGCGAGCGCCAGCACGGCGCACGCCGAGGCCGCGACGATCGCGATCGCCACGCGCCGGTCGTTCCATCGGAGAAACCACACCAGCCAGAGCGCGAGCACGATCGAGAAGAACATCGCGTAGTAGCTCGCCGACAGCGCCTGGATCGCGAGCGCGACGGCGTAGACGACGAGCCAGCGCCGCCGCCGGGTGCGGGCATACCGGTGCAGCGCGGCGAGCGCCGCCGGGATCCCGAACGCCGCGAGCAGCTCGAGATGCTCGAGGTGCGCGATGCGGAACGGACTGAAGCCGTAGATCAGGCCGCCGAGGAACGCGGCGTCGTGGCGGCGTGTCAGTGTGAACGCGAGCCAGTGGGCCGAGAGGGCGCAGAGCGGAAACGTCGCGAGCAGCGTGAGGTTGTACGCGGTGATCTCGCTCGCCCCGGCCCATTGCAGCGGCGCGGCGAGCAGGCTTTCTCCGAGGCGATGATCCGAGAGCGCGAGCGTGCCGCTCGCGGGATAGAACGAAAAACCATCCCACCAGCGCGGCGTCAGCGGCAGCACGTGCGCATTCCACCGCAGGATCGACACGCTCAACAGCGGATCGGCAAGGTCGTGCGGCACCACGTCCGTGAGGTGCCAGACCAGCGGGTACGTGAGCAACGCAGTGACCGCTGCGTACGCCAGCGCGAAGTACAGCCAGGTGCGTCGGGTCATGGCCGGTTCAGACGTCGGGGCACATGTTATAGTCGCACCATACCGCCAGGGGTATCCCCGATAGTCGGGATTGAGATAAACCCTTGGAACCTGAACCGGTTGACACCGGCGGAGGGAGTGCGGAAATGTCCGAGTTCGCCACAGCGTTCCCCAATTCACAGAAAGTGTTCGTCGACGGCCCGCAGGGCGTTCGCGTCCCGATGCGCGAGGTCTCCCTCGCCAAGGGCGAACCGTCGATCCGTCTCTACGACACCAGCGGTCCGCAGGACCATGACCTGAAAGGCGGTCTGCCCAAGCTGCGCGAGCCGTGGGTGCAGGCTCGTCGCGCCGCGTCGCGGGCCGGCCAGCCGGTGACGCAGCTCCACTACGCGCGCAAGGGCGAGATCACACCCGAGATGGAATTCATCGCGCTGCGCGAAGGGCTGCCCGCCGACTTCGTGCGCGACGAGGTCGCCCGCGGCCGCGCCATCATCCCGTCCAACATCAATCACCTCGAGCTCGAGCCGATGATCATCGGCCGCAACTTCCTGGGGAAGATCAACGCCAACATCGGCACTTCCGCCGTCTCCTCGTCGATCGAGGAGGAGGTCGCCAAGCTGCAGTGGGCGACGCTCTGGGGCGCCGATACGGTGATGGACCTGTCGACCGGCAAGAACATCCACGAGACCCGCGAGTGGATCGTGCGCAACTCCGCCGTGCCGATCGGCACGGTGCCGATCTATCAGGCACTCGAGAAGGTCGGCGGCCGTCCGGAGGATCTGACGTGGCAGGTCTACCGCGACACGCTGATCGAGCAGTGCGAGCAGGGCGTCGACTATTTCACCGTCCACGCCGCGGTGCTGCTGCGCTACATTCCGATGACCGCGCAGCGGATGACCGGGATCGTGTCGCGCGGCGGCTCGATCATGGCGAAGTGGTGCCTCGCCCATCACGAGGAGAACTTCACCTACACGCACTTCCGCGAGATCTGCGAGATCATGCGCGCCTACGACGTGTCGTTCTCGCTCGGCGACGGCCTGCGCCCCGGCTCGATCGCCGACGCCAATGACGAATCGCAGTTCGCCGAGCTCAAGACCCAGGGTGAGCTCAATCAGATCGCCTGGGAGTACGACGTCCAGGTGATGAACGAAGGGCCGGGCCACGTTCCCATGCATCTCATCAAGGAGAACATGGAGAAACAGCTGGAGTGGTGCAAGGAAGCGCCGTTCTACACGCTCGGGCCGCTGACCACCGACATCGCCCCCGGCTACGACCACATCACCTCGGCGATCGGCGCCGCGATGATCGGCTGGTACGGCACCGCGATGCTCTGCTACGTCACGCCGAAAGAACATCTCGGCCTGCCGAACCGGGACGACGTCAAGGCGGGCGTGATCGCCTACAAAATCGCCGCGCACGCCGCCGACCTCGCCAAGGGGCACCCGCGCGCGCGTGAGTGGGACGATGCGCTGTCGAAGGCGCGGTTCGACTTCCGCTGGGAAGATCAATTCAACCTGGCGCTCGACCCGGTGACGGCGCGCGCGTACCACGACGAGACGATGCCGGCCGACGGCGCCAAAGTGGCGCACTTCTGCTCGATGTGCGGGCCGAAGTTCTGTTCGATGGAGCTGACGCAGCAGGTCCGCGACTACGCCAAGCAGGGGATGGACGAGAAGTCGCTCGAGTTCAGGAAAACCAAGGAACTGTACGTAAAAATTTGATGGCGCGCGGTGTTCGCCACGTCGTCGCCGCGGCCGCGCTGCTGGCCGCGGTGGCGTACGCCGCGCTCTACGGCCCGCTGCAGATCGCCGAACCGATCCATTCCGACGGCTACAGCTATTACGTCTACCTGCCGTCGGTGTTCATCTATCACGACCCGACGCTCACCGCGCTCGCCGACGACTGGTACGGCGGGCCGTACCCGGACTTCACCGGCATCCGCCGCTGGCCGAGCACCCACCGGTGGCTCAACCTGCATCCGATCGGCACCGCGATCCTGATGGCGCCGTTTTTCGTCGCCGCTGATCTGCTGACGCGATGGTCGAACCTGCCGCGCGACGGCTTCTCGCTGTATTACCAGCACGGCGCGGCGATCGCGGCAATCGTCTATTTCGTGCTCGGCCTCGCGCTGCTGCGGTCGATCCTCCGTCGACAATTCAGCGACGGCGTCGTGCTGGCGACGCTGATCGGCATCACCTGGGGCACGAACCTGTTTCACTACGCCGTGTTCGACGGCACCTTCAGCCACGTCTACGCCTTCTTCACCATCTGCGTCTGGCTCTGGCTGGTGGACCGGTGGTGGGATCGCCCCGACCCCTGGTGCTCGGTCGCCCTCGGCGTTGTCGCCGCGCTCGACGTGCTGATCCGCCATACCAACGCGATCTACCTGGTCATGCTGCCGCTGTATGGCATCACACGCTGGCACGACGTGCGCCCGCGCCTGATGGCGCTGTGGCATCGGCGGCTCGGTCTCGTCGCGGCCGCCCTCGCCGGCATCGTCGTGCTCGCGCCGCAGCTCGCGCTCTATAAGTGGATCACCGGCCGCTGGATCGTCAACTCGTACGACGCGCTCGGGATGGGTTTTTCGCTGGCGTCGCCGCATGTCGTCGACACGCTCTTCAGCACGCAGAAGGGGTTGTTCTTCTGGTCGCCGCTGCTGCTGCTCAGCGTCGCCGGGGCGTTCGTCGCGCAAGGGAAGGCGCGCGCCATCGTCCTCTCGGCGGCGGTCGTGTTTCTGCTGCAGACCGCGCTGATCGCGACGTGGTCGCAATGGCAGTTCGGCGCCAGCTTCGGGCACCGCGGTTACACCGACGGGTTCGCGCTGGCCGCGCCGTTGCTCGCCGCGAGCTTCGCGTCGGCCGCTCGCCATCGCCGCGCGCTGCCGGGCGTGGCGCTCGGCGCCGCCGCCGCGGTGCTGCTGTCGGTCGCGCAGATGATCCAGTACTGGGCCGGCGTGCTGCCGATGGTCGATACCACGTGGTCCCAGTACACCGAGCTGTTCCTGAAATTTCGATGACGCGCCGGCGCTGGATTCAGACGGCGGCGAGCGTGCTCGCACTCGCGGCGGTGCTGGCGTATCTGTACGATCCGCCCTGGATCGGCGGCGTCACCTCCGGCTTGCGACCATGGGAGGAAGATCCGCCGGGCACGC
>JAOBWF010000345.1 GCA_025463215.1 Acidobacteriota bacterium
AACCCTCGTCGCCGCGCACGAACTTTTCCTAAAGCACAGCGCATTCTTCGTCGCGCCAGGCGCCACGGTGCACCTCACCGCGATGAACGGCACGTTCACGACGAGTGAGGCGAGTGTGACCGCCGACCGCCTGCTCGACCTCGCCGTCATCGGTCCCGCGGGGCGCACGCGTGGCGAGACGTCGGCGTGGACCGCACCGGGCAAGGCGAGCAAGTGGGACGTCAAGCTCGGCGCAGCCGGTACCTACGTCCTCGGTGCCTCGCTGCGGCCACGGCTCATCAGCATGAAGGGACCGGCGTTCAACGCCTACCTCAAGGACGACGGCCTGCCCGACATCCTCGCGGCGCGCAAGGCGAAGGGCGAGCTCGCAAGGTCGTCAACGGAGCGGTACGCCAAGCACGTGAAGGCCCTCGTGCAGGTCGGCGACGCACGCACGCCAGGTTACTCGACCGTGCTCGGCTACCCCGCGGAGCTGGTGCCGATGGAGAATCCGTACGACGTCGCGAGAGGTGCGCGGGTGCTGCACGTGAAGGCGCTCGTCGACGGAAAGCCGATGCCGGACCAGGTCGTGCTCGCCGGTGGACGGACGTCATCCGGCGCGCGCATCGCCGCGCAGTCCGTCCGTACGGACGCGCAGGGCATCGCCACCATTTCACTTGCGACGCCCGGCGAATGGTACGTGAAGTTCATCTGCATGGCGCGTGTGCCGCCGGCCCCGAAGGATTCCGTGGACTACGAATCCAAGTGGGCCACGCTGACATTTGCGGTGAAGTAGCGAAGTCGGCCGTTGCGCGAAGTGAGCCGCGTCACCGCCGTGGGGTGAAACTCCGGCCAGCTTCGCGGGTGGTAAGAGAGTATCGTCACCCGCGAAACAGGATCAGTTGAATGCCGTTGCTGATTGTCGGCGCTGAGCGCTGCACGCTCCAGGTTGGAACGCATACCATTGGCGGGCGTGGCCCCGATGCGCTGGATATTCCCGCGATCGATTGGCGGCCACCCGTCGCATCGATCACCGTTCCGGCGCCGGGGATGGGGCCGTGCACCATCCAGCGCATCACGGCCGCGATCGTTCTCCGCGTCGACGGCGAGCTGCTCGGCGTCCGTCCGAAAGAGCTGCGCAATGGCGCATCCATAGAGTTCGAGGGCTGCCGGCTCACTTACGAAGCCGACATCACCGGCAGCTCGCTCGTCCACCGCGCCGAGAGTCCGAGTCACGATCGGCAGCGCGCTGCCCGCCTCGTGTCGAGCATCGGTGCGCGGCTCGTCAACATGCATACGGGCCAGCCATTCGTCCTGACCGACCGGCGCGTGGTGCTCGGACGGGATGAGTCGTGCGACCTCGTGCTCGGCGGAAAGGGTGTGTCGCGGCGGCATGCGTCGATCAGCCCTGCCGCGAACGGCTACTTGCTCCGCGACGAGAGCGTGAACGGCACGATGGTGAACGACCGACCGCTCGCGGGCACGCACCTGCTTGCGCACGGCGACCGCATCCAACTGCACGACGAGGAGCTGCGCTTCGACGTCGAAGGCATGACCGACGACGCGATCCCGGTGCCGGACAACGATACCACGCAGGTGATCGACCTCTCGCACATCATGCATCCAGGGCGCGGGGCGGGGCTCGGTCGTCGGATTACGTGCACACTCGAGGTGATGAAGGGATCGCTTCGCGGGGCGACGTTCGAGCTGGCCAAGCCGGTCGGGACGATCGGCAGGGCGAAGCACAACGACATCCACCTCCGCGACGATAGCGTGTCGAACGCGCACGCGACGCTGCTGCGCAAGGGCGAAGCGTGGTACATCGTCGACCTGCGATCGGCGAACGGCACGTTCGTGAACGGCTCACGCGCTTCGGGCGAACGCGAGCTGGCGTCTGGAACCGCGGTCCGCATCGGCGCCGTCGAGCTGGAATTCCGCGCGTTTGCCGACGGCATCCCTGAGGGGACGGAGCGGCGTCCGAAGGTCGGGATCCTGGCGCGCGTGCTGCGCGCTCTGGGTCTGACGACCTGAGAGTCTGACTGTCTGACAGTCTGACCCGGACGAGCGGCTACGCCGCCGTCCTCGTCTGACAGCGGGTCAACCGAAGTCTGACAGCTGTTGCCTACACGGGCTGGTCCCTTTGGTGGTTGGCGCATTGTGTGAACACGCTGGTGGCCAAAACGGCGCAGGACAGAGTTGTGTAGCAAATAGCTGTCAGACCAGTTAGTTGACCCGCTGTCAGACGAGCGAGCGCGAAGCGCGAGCGGGTCAGACTGTCAGACAGTCAGACCGCAGTTGAGGCCCGCTGTCAGACGAGCGAGCGCGAAGCGCGAAGCGGGTCAGACAGTCAGACTGTCAGACCCGAGTTTTCAGGCGTGCGCGCGAGCAGGATTCAAAAATAGGATCGTGCGGATCCGAGGGTCGCGCAGGTAGAGCGCGCCCCAGATGACGGCGGCGAAGTACACGGGAAAAAACACGTGGCTGAACAGTGGATTCCCCACGCGAACCTGACTCGCGATGGCGCCACCGAGGTAGCCG
Source organism: Acidobacteriota bacterium (assembly GCA_025463215.1). Taxonomy (GTDB): domain Bacteria; phylum Acidobacteriota; class Vicinamibacteria; order Vicinamibacterales; family CAVVIG01; genus CAVQFC01. The sequence continues at coordinate 2,518 of JAOBWF010000345.1, forward strand.
GTGAGGAGCAGTGCGCCGAGGATCGAGGTACGGGGGATGACGTACAGCGCGGTGCAGGCGAGCAGCAGCAGGCCGATGCCCACGATCGAACCAGCGGGATAGCCCAACTCGGCGGTCCCCTGAACGGCGGGCGCGGCCTTGAGCACCTTCATGGTGG
>JAOBWF010000006.1 GCA_025463215.1 Acidobacteriota bacterium
TCTCGAGAAGGTGACGCTCGAACAGCTCGGGCGGACGCTCGACCGTGCCACGAAGACGATGACGGCGCTGCTCGGCAGCATCGCCGCGGTGTCGCTGCTGGTCGGCGGCATCGGCATCATGAACATCATGCTGCTCTCCGTCACCGAGCGGACGCGCGAGATCGGGATCCGCCGCGCCGTCGGCGCGCGCGCCGGCGATGTGCTGCGGCAGTTCCTCGCGGAGGCGATCGCTCTTAGCGTCATCGGCGGCCTCGCCGGCATCGCGCTCGGCGCCGCCGCCTCCGGCGCGATCGGCCAGATGCTGAAGTGGTCGACGGCGATCTCGCCGGCGTCGATCGCGGTGTCGTTCGCCGTCGCCGCGGCGGTCGGCGTCTTCTTCGGCTATTACCCCGCGCGGCAGGCATCGCGGCTCGACCCGATCGAGTCGCTGCGCTACGAGTGATGCCGCACACCCTGCGTATTGCGCTGCGCGCGCTCGGCCGGCACAAGCTCCGCACCGCGCTCACCACGCTCGGCATGACGATCGGCGTCGCCGCCGTGATCACGATGGTGGCGCTCGGCACCGGCGCGCAGGAGACGGTCGCCGACGATGTGCGATCGGCCGGCACCAATCTGGTGCGGGTGGACGCCGGCAACTTTACCCGCGGCGGGGAGGAATCGAAGATCGCGACCGGCCTCGGTTCGGCGTCGACGCTGACGCCGGACGATACCGCCGCGATTGCGGCGATGCCCGGCGTGAAATATGCGTCGAGCGTGGTCAAGCTGCGCGGGTGGGTCGTCAACGGCACGGCGCGCGAATACCTGCAGGTGCTCGGCACCGACGCGGCGTATCCGCAGCTCTACGGCTGGCGTGCGGCGCGCGGCAAGTTTTTCTCCGCGCCCGATGTGAGCGGCGCGGGAGCGGTTGCCGTGCTCGGCACCGGCGCGCGCGACAAACTGTTCGGCGCCGACGTCAACCCGGTCGGCCGTGAGGTGTCGGTCCGCGACACGACGCTGCGCGTGGTCGCTGTCGTCTCCGGCGGCGACGACGATCAGATGGACGCCGTGTACGTGCCCTGCACGGTGCTGCAGCGGGTGATCGGCATCCAGCATCTGCACAGCGTGGTCGTGGCGGCGGCGCAGGCGGGCGATGCGACCCGCCTTGCCGGCGAGATCAAGCCGCTGCTGCGCGCCCGCCATCATCTCGACAGCGACGCGGCGATGACGCGGCTGCGCCAGGGCGGGCTGCTCGGCAACCAGGCGCCGAGCTCCACCTTCGGCGTCCCCGACGACTTCACCGTCAAGACCCAGGCGGCGGAGGCGTTGACGAAGGGGCTCTACACCTCGGTCGCCGCGTTCGTGCTCGCGAACATGCCGAAGGTCGATCAGGTCAACCTCGAAGAGATGAGCGGCACGCTGCAGCGCGCCGGGACGACGATGACGGCGCTGCTGGCCGCGATCGCGACGATCTCGCTGGTCGTCGGCGGCATCGGAATCATGAACGTGATGCTCGTATCGGTGAGCGAGCGGACGCGCGAGATCGGTCTGCGGCGCGCGGTCGGGGCGCGCCGCCGCGACGTGCTGCTGCAGTTTCTGGTCGAGGCGGTCGCGCTCAGCTGCTGCGGCGGCGTGGTCGGCATCGTCCTCGGATTCGCCGCGGCCGCCGTCGTCACGCGCGTGCTCGAGTGGCCGGCGGCGGTCTCCCCCTTGTCGGTGGCGCTGGCGTTCGGAATCGCCGCGGCGGTCGGCGTCTTCTTCGGGTTCTATCCGGCGCGGCGCGCGTCGCGGCTCGATCCGATCGACGCGCTCAGGAGCGAGTGATGCGCGGCCGGTTCGCCGGGATCGTGGCCTGCGCCTGTCTGGCCGCGTCGTGCGGCCGCAGCGCGGACAGCACGCCTGCGCTCGCGGTCCAGCCGCCAGCCGCCGCGGCGACAACAGCCGGCGGCACGGCGCCGCACGGCGATCACAATCCACGGTACGGCGGGCTCGTGCTGATGAACGGCGATCTGCATTTCGAAATCGTCGCCGGACGCGACGGCGTCTACCGCGTCTACTTCAGCGACGCGACGCGCGAGGAACTGCCGGCCGCGACGGCGTCTGGCGTCACCGTGACCGTGTCTCAGCCGGGCCGACAACCCGAGCTCGTTGCGCTGCACATCGACGACAGCGGCGAGAGCTGGATCGGCCGCGGCCGTGCGGTCGCCGATCCAGGCGCGACGGTCCGGATCGCCTACACGGCGCACGGCACGCCATACTTCATCGATGTGCCGTTTCCGCGCTAGCGGGTCCCGGGCAGGCCTGATGGCCTGCGCGACATGCGTGGTGATCGTCGTCTGCGGTTGCCGGGCGCAGCCGTCGCTGAATGACCAGGCGCGGCAGTACGTCCGCTTGGCGGTGGCGCTCGGCGAGCGGGATCCCGACGCGCTGGACTTCTACGCGGGCGCCGCCGAGGCGGTCGCCGACATTCGCCGCGACCCGCCGCCGCTGGCCACCATCAAAGGCGGCGCCGAACGGCTCTCGGCGCAGCTCCGCGCGCACCACGATCCCGATCCGGTCGAACGGATCCGCGTCGCCGCGCTGGTCCGCGATCTCGCGACGATCGTCGCGCGAATCGATCTGCTGAGCGGCACGCGACTGCGGTACGACGACGAGAGCCGCGCGTTCTTCGGCGCGGCGCCGGATCCGATCGACGATGCGCGCCTGGCGGCGGTGCGATCGAAGATCGCGGACCTCGTTGGGGGGAGCGGCCGCCTGGTGGACCGGTATGCGGCCTTCGCGGCGCGGTTCACGATTCCGGACGAGCGGCTTCAGCCGGTGATGACGGCGGCAGTTGACGCCTGCCGCCGCGCGACGCTGCCGCACGTGCCGCTGCCGCCGGGTGAACAGGTGACGCTGCAGTACGTGCGGGACAAGCCGTGGAGCGCATTCTCGCGCTACGCCGGCAGCGGCCGCAGCGTGATTCAGATCAACACCGGATTCCGGTTCACCGTCGATCAGGCGCTGCAGGTCGCGTGTCATGAAGGCTATCCCGGTCATCACACGCGCAATACGCTGATGACGTCGGCGCGCGACATCGCCGGCTCCTGGCCCGAGCGATCGGTGCAGCTGACGTTTTCGCCGGAGTCGTTCCGGTCGGAGGCGATCGCGATGGTCGCCGCCGATGCGGCGTTCTCGCCGGAGGAGCGGCTGCGCGTCGAGCGCGAGCGGCTCTTTCCGCTCGCGGGGCTGGACCCGGCAGGCGTCGAGCGCCACGTTGCGGCCGAGCGGCTGGCCGGCGAACTGCAGATCGCGCAGGCCGACGTCGCGCGCCGGTATCTCGACGGCACCCTCGAGTTCGAGCGCGCCGCCGCCGCGCTCGAAGCGCAGGCGCTGGTGCCGCACGCCGAGGCGCTGGTGAAGTACATCAACCAGTACCGCAGCTACGTCACCACCTACACGGTCGGAGGGCGGGATGCCGCGGCGCGGTTCGCGAGCTGCGGCGGTCCGCATCCGGCCGACGACACGCGCTGGCGCTGCTTCACGATCGAACTCGCCGACCGCTGACGCGCCGAGACAACTCCGTGACAGTAAACGGCTGAACGGCCGCCGGCGTAGACGGTAATATGATGGTCATCATTTATTATCGGGAGGCTCGATGACGGTACGGACGGCGTGGCTCTCATTCATGACGGCGGCGGTAGTGGTCGGTGTGCCGGCGTTCGCGGCGGCGCAGCTTCCGAGCTCGTTCCAGACTCCGGGGGGCAAGGGCAAGGCGAACGAAGCGCAGGTCTGCGCCGCCGACTTCGAGGCATCGGCCAAGCCGATCGCCAAGTGGCAGCGCGATCAGGCGCTCGAACGCTACGGCAAGCGCCCCGAGGATTTCACCGGCGAGCTCGACCACCTCATTCCGGTCGGTCTCGGCGGCAACAACGATCCCGACAACATCTGGCCGCTGCCGTCGAACAAGGACATGGGGCCCGAGCAGAAGAAGGAGCTCGATCTCAAGCTCCGGCAGCTGGTCTGCACCGACAAGACGGTGAAGCTGAAGGACGCGCAGGACGCGGTCAAGAAGGACTGGGTCAAGGCCTACAACCAGTACGTCAAAGGCGCGAAATAGCAGCGCGACCGGGCGGGCGATGTATTAGCATCGGCGCGCTATGGCGAACATGTCCCGGCAGACGCTCAAGAAACGCCGGACCCACGATCGCATCATTGCCGCGGCCGGACGCATCGTCCGCAAGAACGGGCTCGCCGCCGCCAGCGTCAGCCGCGTCATGCGCGGCGCCGGCCTGACGATCGGCGGCTTTTACGCGCATTTCCGCTCCAAGCGGGCGATGGACGCCGAAGTGGTGCAGGCCACGCTCGGCGGCGCATCGGTTCCGTGGTCGGTCGACCGCTATCTCTCCACGGCGCATCGCGACGATGCCGAGCATGGCTGCGCGTTTCCGGCGATGGTGTCCGAAATCGCGCGTGCCGACGAGCCGACGCGCATGGCGATGGCCCGCGCGATCGACGCGCGAGCGCGCGAGCTCGCCAAGGCGATCCCCAACGCGCGCGGCGCCGCCGCGCGCCAGCGCGCTCTCGCTACGCTC
>JAOBWF010000044.1 GCA_025463215.1 Acidobacteriota bacterium
GCGCGCGATCCGTGTCCCGGGACGGCGATCGATCAACAGCAACGCGGCGCAGCGCGGGCCGGTCGAAGAGTTTCTGGTCAGCAACGTCCCCGCGGCGGCGCGCGGCTAGCGCGCGGGCGGATTCGTATCGCGCAGCGGGGCACTCCTGTCGCGCGGCAGCCCTGCAACGACTGCGCGACAGGATCATGAACACCGCTCGCCGTCGCGGTCGCGGCGAACGAGCTCGACGTCGACGAAGCAGCCGGTGTCCGGCCAGGCGGCCGCCAGCCGGCGATCGATCGCGGTCGCCGCGCCGTACAGCGCGCGCGGCAGCAGCGTCCACCGTTTCAACCCGCCCGACAGCCAGTAACGCAACGGCGTGTGCGGCTCGTAGCGATCGATCGCAAGGCCCGGGAAGCGCCGGGTGAATTCGGCGCGATCGCGGCGGAAGACAATCCAGCAGAGCGCGCCGTTCGCCCCCGACAACGGTCCCGTGCTCTCGAATGTCCAGCCGCCGCCGGGATGATACGGCTCGTGGTGGAAATACCGCAGGATCGGTCCGCCGAGGATGCCCGGATGTTGATCGACGATCAGGACGCGCCCGCCGGGGCGCAGCACCCGTTCGCATTCGGTAAGGAGCGCGCCGGCGGCGGGGACATGGTGAAACACGTTGAACATCAGAATCGCGCGAAGTGCGCCGGCTCGAAACGGCAGCCGGCGGGCGTCCAGGAGGAGATCGAGCCCTTCGTACGGCAGGATGTCGGAGGCGATCAGCCCAGGCAGCAGCTCCCGCGCAAACCCCGCGCCTGAGCCAATCTCGAGCACCGCCCCGCCAACCGGGCACCTCGCGACGCAGGCGGCGTAGCGCGCGTAGACTTCGCGATAGAGCGCGTCCAGCGCGTACTTCGCGCGGATGCGGCCGCGCAATTCACGATAGCGGGCAGGGTCGTCGAGCGCGTTCATCGCACGGCGCCGAGGCGGACCCGGAAGAACCCGATCGCCGTCATCTTCAACAGCATCCAGCCGTGCCGGAAACGGCTGATGTTGGTGTCGCCGTAGGTTCTCGCCAGGTACCGGATCGGGAGATCGACGATGCCGAGTCCGAGCACGGCGGCGGGAAACAGCATCTCGAAATCGCCGAACGGATCGAAGTCGCCGAAGTCGCGGCGCCAGGCGGTGAAGCGATCGGAGTCGCGGCGCGCGAACAGCTTCGTGCCGCACAGCGAGTCGCCGAGCCGCGCCGACAGCACGGTGCTGAGCGCCTTGGCGAACAGCACGTTGCCGAGACGGTTCAGCGGTCGCATCGCGCCCGACTCGGTGGCGTAGACCAGCCGGCTGCCGTTGATGAAGTCGCCGACGCCGTCGCGGTACGCCTCGTAGAAGCGCGGCAGCGCCGCCGCAGGAACCGTGAGGTCGGCATCCAGAATCGTCACGACATCCCCCGTCGCGCGCGCAAAGCCGAGCCGCACCGCGTCCCCCTTGCCCTTCCCCGTCTGCTGGAACGCGGCGATCGCGAATGACGCGGTATATCGCGGCATCAGCCGCTGAATCTCGTCCCAGGTGCCGTCGGTCGAATGGCCTTCGACGAAGACGACCTCGAGTCCGGGCAACGCGCCGCGCACCGCCTGCAGGCCCTCGAGCGCGGCTTCAATGTTGCCGTGCTCGTTCCGCGTCGGCACGATGACGCTGATCGTCGGCTGCCCCTCGGGGCGCACGGTCGGAGCGAGCATCACGATCGCGGCGAAGTTCAGGTGCCGCAGCAGCGGCACCGCCGGCAGCAGGCGGTTGATCACGTCGCCGATTCCGGCGAGGCGCAGCGGCGAATAGATCGTCGACCGCGTCCGCACGATGCGGTAGCCCGACAACCGCGCCAGATTGTCGAGATCGGTGTAGGTGACGAAGGTCGACGGCGGATTGGCGGCGCGAAACCCGAGTCGCGCCGCGAGCCGGTAGATCCCGGCGAAGTACGGGTTGTAGACGACGGCGATCAGGCGCGATCCGCGGCCGACCGATCCGCGCAGGCCCTCGAGCAGCGCCTGGATATCGGTCGAGTGATTCAGATTGCCGTTCAACAGAATCGCGGTGCGGTCGCCGTCCGCGGCCACCGACGCGGGAATCGCGTCCGGCGCGTTCGCCACCGCCTTGGCCGGATTCTCCACCAGGCTGAACAACAGGCCATCGTCGTTCGGCAGACGCGCATACTGAATGAGGCGATCGCAGTAGCGCGTCAGGGAGGAAATTTCGGCGGCCAGGACGCGGTTTGCGTAGTGACGCCATCGACCATAGGGGAGCGGCGTCATGCGTGGCCGGCGACCGGCGCAGTCCGCGTGAACAGGATGTCGATGTAGCCGCAGGATGGCAGATCGGTGCCGAGCGCCTTGATCGCCAACGGGAGCAATGCGCCCCGCTGCGTCACCCGGTAGGGGCGATAGCCGCGTTCGGCGAAGAACGCCGCGAAGTCGGCGTCCTGCACGCCGTAGGCGCGCAGCATCGCGGGCGCGTACTCCACCGCGATCGCCGCGCGCGGATTCGCGTCCAGCACGGCGCGCATCCCGCGGCAGACGTGGAACTCGTAGCCCTGCACGTCGATCTTGACGAACGCGATCGGCGTGATCCCCTCGCGCTCCGCCTCTTCGTCCAGGGTCGTCACCGGCACGCGCTCGACCGCACGGCCGCGCTCGTCCGCATCGGCGGCGGTCACCCGGTGATCGCCCGGATGCCTCGGATTCAAGACGAGGTCGGTGCTGCCGGCCCGGTCGGCGACCACCGCCCGTTTCACGACGACGACCGACTGGAAACCCGATTGCTCGACCATCGCATGCAGGCGGGCGACGTTCTCCGACGCGGGCTCGAATGCCCAGACGCGGAACCCGGGGTCGATCGCGCGCGCGAAGACCCCCGCGGTATAGCCGATGTTGGCGCCGACGTCGATCACATGTCCGCCCGCGAAGAGCTCCGGATGGACGCGGCGCAGGTTGTCGAATGGATCGTCCAGATGCCGCTTATACAGCGCGTACACCGTCGTGTAGGCGCGATCGACCACCGGCACCGACAGCACGCCCCTGCGGCGCACCGAGTCGTACGCCCATAGCGCGAGGCGGCTGGGCCACGATGGGAGCGGGTCCGCCGCGGTCATTGCGCCGCTGCTGCAGACAGACAGCCGTCGAGAGACGCCGCGGCATCTTCCACGCCGGTGATCCGTCCGCGGCGCGTGTAGACCGCCAGCGTGCCCCGGCTCAGGACGCGATCGAAGCCGGCGCGGCCGTCGACGAGCGCGGTGTAGTACGCCGATCCCGCCCGATCGTCGGCCCCGTATCGCGCGGAGATGATGCTGTTCACGATCACAATGTCGGGATCGGCGGCGGCCAGCCACGCCAGCGTGCCGCCCCAGGTCGGCATGACGTGTCGGAAGTATGGCGGCACGTACGACATGTGATCGTACGCGATCCGCGTCGATGGCGGCGTATGACACTGGAGCCAGCGTCCCACCCACACCGCGTCGCTCGTCTCCATGCGCGCGAGGGTGGCGCGCCGCTCGGCGGTGAGCCGCACCGCCATCGCCGATTCGGCGACGATCAACACGACGATCGCAACCGCGGCACCGGCCCATCGCAGCACCGGGGACGGCCGCCGCGTCGCCACCGCCGCAGCGGCGCGGGCCACCCCGCTGCACGCGAGCAGGATCATCGGCGCAATCAGCGGCAGGACGTAATGACGTGCGACGCCGTGGACCGGCAGGAACAGCACGGCGACGAACATCACGTTCCACGCGACGAGCACGGCGTCGCTGCCGGAGACGGCCCGCCCGCGGACGAGGCGCGCCGCCACCCACGCGGCCGTGGCCGCTGCCGCGATCAGCACCCACACGCCCGTTTCGTCGGCGACGAACGACAGCCAGTTCGACGAAGCGACCGGCTCGACGAGACCGCCGTGCACGGTGTGATAGACGAGGCCTTTGACGAACGCGAGGCGGGCCCACGAGTACGGCGACACGAGGGTGAACGCCGCGCCGAACACCAGGATCGAGACCACTCCGTCCTGCATGACGCAGCGAAGCCGGGGAGCGCGGCCGAGCGCTGTCCACGGCGCCGGCCACGACGCCACCACGGCGAGGACGCCGCCGAGGATCTGCGCCGCGTGGCGGACGAGGGAGATGGTCCGCTCGGGCGAGGGCAGATCGAGTTGACCGTCGCTCGTGAGCTGCGCGGCAATGAAGCCGGCGTCGAGCCACGGCGACGCGCCGATCAGCGCGACCGCGATCGCCGCGGCCGCGAGCCGGAACGGTCGTGCGCCGAGAGGCCGCGGCGCGCGGCGCCCGGTGTAGACGGCACGCGCCGCCGCGCACCAGATGAGCGGCAGCAGCGGTAAGCCGCCGTACTTCGTCGCGAACGCCAGGCCGGCGACGACCGACACCGCCAGCCATCCGCCGGTGGACGGCTGATCGACGAAGCGGCCAAGCAGATACAGCGCGAGCATCAGGAAGAACGCCTGCGTCACATCGGGGTGCGCCAGCGCCGCCCAGCCGTAGAACATCGGGTTGAGCGCGAGCACGACGAGCGAGAGCCACGCGGTCGGCGATCCGTACCGCCGCCGTGCCCAGGCGAAGACGAGCAGCATCGTCGCGGCGCCGAACGCGACGCTCACCGCGCGCAGCGCGAGCGCGATGTCGCGTTCCCGCACCGGACGCGCCGCCGCCAGCGCCGTCAGCGGGACCAGCGCGGCATTGAAGTAGAGATGCGGATAGGTGCCGTAGGCGAAGGCGAACCGCCCCTGCTCGAGCGCCCCGGCAAGGAGGTTGACCTGGAGCGCCTCGTCGGTCTGAAAGGTGCCCAGCACCCGGGTGTCGTCGGCGGCGTTGGTCGCCGGTGCGGCGAGCGTAGTGCACCAGAGCGCGATCACCGTGACGACCGCGATTAGCTCGGCTCGGCTCGTGGTGTTCCCTCGTCTTCCGCGGCGGATGGTAGCATTCCCACTCGGGCGCCGCAATATGTAGTGGCCGATGCGCGGCCGACGCACTTCGGCTCGACCGCGGCGACGTGTTACTCTGATCGGGTTCGTGCCGCGAGAGTGGCGGAATTGGCAGACGCGCCGGACTTAGGATCCGGTAGCCGAAAGGCTATGGGGGTTCGACTCCCCCCTTTCGCACCAGCTTGCGCTCGCGGGAGCAACGGCCGGATCATTCCCAGTAGCCGGATCATTCCCAGTAGATCGATCACACCGATGAAAACCGAATTCGCCGATGTCAACGAGACGCGCAAGACCGTGCGCGTCGAGATTCCCACCGATGTGGTCAGCGCCGAGATCGACCGCATCGCCCGCGACTACTCGCGCAAGGCGCGCGTCCCCGGCTTCCGCCCGGGCAAGACGCCGCCGCGCGTCATCAAGCAGCGCTTCAAGGAGCAGATCCTCCACGACGTCGTCCACGACCTGATCCCGCGCGCGGTCGACGATGCCCTGCGCGAAAAAGGGCTGGAGGCGGTGGACACGCCGGACGTCCGCGAAGTGACGATTCAGGAAGGACAGCCGCTCACGTTCACGGCGTCGTTCGACACGGTGCCGGAGTTCGATCCGGGCGATCTCGCGACCATCTCGCTGACCCGCGCCTCGAACGCGATCAACGACGAGGCGGTGCAGCTCGCGATGCAGCGGCTGCGCGATCGCGGCGCGCGCCACGAGCCGGTGGAAGGGCGCGGGGTCGACCATGGTGACACCGTGACGCTCGATCTCGAGCGCCGCGACGGGGTCAGTTCTGATCCGGCGCCCCCGGATGTCCACAAGGATGTCAGCATCGAGCTCGGCGCCAAAGCGAACCCGCCGGGGTTCGACGAGCAGCTGCTCGGGCTCGAAGTCGGGGCGACCAAGGAGTTCACGCTGCACTACCCGGCCGACTACGCGATCACCGAACTGGCGAACGCCGACGTGTCCTACACCGTGACGGTGAAGGGACTGAAACGCCGCGTCCTGCCCGAGCTCGACAATGAGTTCGCCAAGGATCTCGGCGTCGATTCACTCGACGCGCTCACCGCCCGGGTCCGGGAAGATCTCGAGCACGAGGCCAAGCACGCCGCCGAGCGCGAGGATCGCTCCGAGCTGATGAAGCAGCTGGCGACCCGGCTGCCGTTCGACGTGCCCGAGTCGATGGTCAACCGTGAGGTCGATCGGCGCCTCGAGGACTTCGCCCGGCGTCTCATTGATCAGAACGTCGATCCCCGGCAAGCGGGCATCGACTGGAACGCGTTCCGCGAAAGCCAGCGCGAGGTGTCGCGCGAAGCGGTGGCGGCCGCGCTGGTGCTCGACGAGGTGACCCGGCGCGAGAAGCTCGAGGTGTCGGACGCCGAGGTCGAAGGCGAGGTCGTCAAATACGCCGAACGGACGGGCCGGACGCCGGCGGCGGTTCGCGCCGCGCTCGAGAAGGAAGGCGGCTTGTCCCGTATCTATGCGGGGTTACGGCGGGAGAAGTCAATTGACTTCGTTCTCGCGCATGCTACAATCACCGGAGACTCGTAAGACGCCCTTCTCGCATTCCCCGACACACCAGCAGCAAAATCTCCATATGCGACATCCGTTCGATGCACAGAATCAGCTGGTCCCGATGGTCGTCGAGCAGACCAACCGCGGCGAGCGCGCCTACGACATCTTTTCGCGGCTGCTCAAGGACAGCATCATCTTCATCGGCACGCCGATCGACGATCAGATAGCGAACCTGGCGATCGCGCAGATGCTCTTCCTCGAAGCCGAGGACCCCGACAAGGATATCCAGCTCTACATCAACAGCCCGGGGGGATCGATTACTGCAGGGCTGGCGATCTACGACACGATGCAGTTCATCAAACCGGACGTCCAGACGATCTGCATCGGCCAGGCGGCCTCTATGGCGGCGGTCCTGCTGGCGGCCGGGGCCAAGGGCAAGCGGTTTTCGCTGCCGAATTCCCGAATCGTCATTCATCAGCCGCTGATGTCTGGATTGGGCGGCCAAGCGACCGATATTGATATTGCGGCCCGCGAGATCCTGCGCATGCGTGAGCGGCTCAACGAAATCCTGGTGCACCATACCGGACAGAACGTCAAGCGTATCCAGGACGACACCGAGCGCGACTACATCATGTCGGCCGACCAGGGCAAGGAATACGGTATTATTGACGATGTCATCCGCAAACGGGCGTAGGTAACCATGTGTAGTGCAGGCCTTTAGGCCTGCATGGGCGGGCCTGAAGGTCCGCACTACACGAGGAACGACATGGTGAAAAAGGCTGGCGAAACCGAAGTCCTGCGGTGCTCCTTCTGCAACAAGGACCAGAACGACGTCCGCAAGCTCATTGCGGGTCCGACCGTCTTCATCTGCGACGAGTGCGTTGAGGTCTGCAACGACATCATCGCGGACGACAACCGCTTCGAGAACCGCGGCACCCGCTCGTCGCTCCCGACTCCGCAGGAAATCAAGAAGTTCCTCGACGAGTACGTCATCGGCCAGGAACGCACCAAGAAGAAGCTGGCGGTCGCGGTCTACAACCACTACAAGCGCATCGAGATCCAGAAGCAGCCGCGCAGCCGCAACGACATCGAGCTGACGAAGAGCAACATCCTCCTCATCGGCCCGACCGGCACCGGCAAGACGCTGCTCGCGCAGACCCTCGCCAAGCTCCTCTCCGTCCCGTTCACCATCGTCGACGCGACGACGCTGACCGAGGCGGGGTATGTCGGCGAGGCCGTCGAGAACATCATCCTCAAGCTGCTCCAGGCCGCCGGCGGCGACATCGAGAAGTGCCAGCAGGGGATCATCTACATCGACGAAGTCGACAAGATCTGCCGCAAGGACGAGAACCCGTCGATCACG
>JAOBWF010000047.1 GCA_025463215.1 Acidobacteriota bacterium
GCACCAGGCTCGGCATCCAGAATCTCAAGGCCGGCATCGTCACGCGCGGCGTCCTCGTCGACATTCCGCGGCTGCGCAACGTCGCGTATCTCGAGCCGGGGACCGCGATCTACGTCGAGGATCTCGAGGCGTGGGAAAAGAGATCGGGCGTGACCCTCGCGCCCGGCGACGCGCTCCTGCTTCGCACCGGGCGCTGGGCGCGGAGGGCCGCCCTCGGGCCGTGGAACGTCGGCCAGAGCGCGGCCGGCCTGCACGCGTCGGTGGCGCCGTGGATCAAGGCGCGCGGCGTCGCGCTGCTCGGCAGCGATGCCGCCGAAGACGTGACGCCGTCGCTCGTCGAAGGGGTCGCGCTGCCGATTCACACCCTGATGATCACGGCGCTCGGCGTCAACCTGCTCGACAACCAGGACCTCGAGGCGCTCGGCGACACCGCGGCGCGCCTGAACCGCTGGCAATTCATGCTGATGATCAACCCGATGCCGGTCGCCGGCGGCACCGGCTTCCCGCTCAACGCCATCGCCATCTTCTAAACGGGGTCAGATCCGGATGTCCGCAAACCGCCGGCGTGGAATGCGAACATCGAGATCTGATCCCAGGAGCTGCTCATGCTGATGACCCGTCGAGATGCCGTCGCCGCGTTCGCGCTCTTTGCCGAGATGCTCGGTCCGACGCGCGCGGCGGACGCGCAGACCGCCCCCGCCGCGCCGCGGCCGCCCGTGTTCGTCCACGATTTGCCGAACGTCTCGCTCGATGGCTGGGAGGTGACGGTCAGCCACGTCGACTATCCGCCGGGCCGCGTCGGCGCGGTGCATCACCACGCCGGCTTCGTCCTGGCCTACGTGCTCGAAGGTTCGATCATCACCAAGGTCTCGGGACAGGGGGACGAGAAGACCTATAACACCGGCGAGATGTTCTACGAGCAACCGGGCGCGACCCACGAGGTCTCGAAGAATGCGAGCCAGACGGTGCCGGCGAAACTGCTGGCGATGATCTTCGCGAAGAAGGGCTCGACGCTGACGACGCCCGGGCGAGGTGAGCGATGAAGGTCATGGCCGCGCTCGCCGCGGCAGTGATCCTGGCGTCGGGAGCCGCGGGCGCCGCCGGCGGCACGAGCCTGCTGTTCATCGGCAACAGTTTCCTCTTCGGCTATGGATCGCCGGTGCGCTTCTACCGCGCCGACACGGTCACCGATCTCAACCACGAAGGCATCGGCGGCGTACCGGCGCTGTTCAAGTCGTTCACGCAGCAAGCCGGCCTCGACTACGACGTGGCACTCGAGACCCGCGGCGGGATGGGGCTCGACTTTCACCTCGCCGAAAAGCTGGCCGTAATCAACGCCCGCCCGTGGGACAAGGTGGTGATGCACGGCTATAGCACGCTCGACGCCGCCAAGCCGCGCGACCCGGCCAAGCTGATCGCCACGAGCCGGCAGATGGCGGACGTTCTGCGCACGCGCAATCCGCACGTCGAGCTGTATCTCATGGCGACATGGTCGCGTGCCGACGAAACCTATCAGACGAGAGGCGCGTGGACCGGTCAGCCGATCGACGTCATGGCGCGCGACGTGCGCGCCGCCTACGACAAGGCCGCGGCGGCCGCGGCGGTGAAGACGGTGATCCCGGTTGGCGAAGCGTGGACCCGCGCGATGCAGACCGGCGTCGCCGACCGCAATCCGTACGACGGCATCGACGCCGGCAAAATGAATCTCTGGACCTACGACAACTATCACGCCAGCACTTACGGCTACTACCTCGAGGCGCTCGTCATCTTCGGCAGCGTGACCGGCCGCGATCCGCGCGCGCTCGGCCAGAACGAGTGTTCGGCCTACGAGCTCGGCCTGTCGCGGGCGGAGGCCAAGGCGCTGCAGGACGTCGCCTTCGATCAACTCACCGCCACCGGCGCGGTCACGGCGGCGGATGCGGCGCCGGCCAAGGCCGGAAATCCGGACCGCTGCGTTGCCGCGCGATAGCCCGGTGACGCGACTCATCGTTCTCCTCATCCTGGTTGTCGGCGGCGTCTCCGCGTCGATGCAGACGCCCCGCCGCATCGTGATCGCGGCCGGCACCCTGTTGGACGGGCGCGGCCACATCACCCGCGACACGCGGATCGTCGTCGAGGGCGGCACCATCGTGGCGATTGACGCGACCGCGTCACCGGTCGACTACGACCTCGGGCGCATGACGCTGATGCCCGGGTGGATCGATACGCACGTCCACATGAACTGGCACTTCGACGCGAACGGCAAATCGGTCAGCGGTGGCGAACCGGCCGACGAAGCGGCGCTCGCCACCGCCGATGACGCGTGGGCGACGCTGCAGGGGGGCTTCACGACCGTGCAGAGCGTCGGCGCGATGGTCGACCGCAGCGTCCGCGATCACATCAACCGCGGATTGCTGCCCGGCCCGCGGATCCTCACCTCGCTGCGCCAGATCCAGGATCGCAGCGGCGATCCCGCCGCGCTGCGCGCGCTGGTCCGGCAGACCAAGGCGGACGGCGCCGACGTGATCAAGCTGTTCGCGACGACCGGGCTCGGCGCCGGCGGCAATCAAAGCATGTCGACCGAGCAGATTCAGGCGACCTGCGGCGAAGCCACGGCCGTCGGCCTCCGCAGCGTCGTGCATGCGATCGGCGATGCCGGCGCGCGTGCCGCGGTCGAGGCGGGCTGCACGGCGATCGAGCACGGCACCTTCGTCACCGATGCTACGCTCGACCTGATGGTTCGGCGCGGCACCTTCTTCGATCCGAACCTGCTCGTGCTGCACAACTATCTCGACAACCGCACCGGCTACACGTTCACGGCCGACGCGCTCGCCACGATCGAGAAAGGCATCGCTCCGACCCTCGACGTGCTGCGCCGCGCGCGGGCGAGGCGCGTCAAGATCGTGTTCGGAACCGACGCGGTCGCCGGCGCCCACGGCCGCAACGCCGAAGAGTTCGTCTATCGGGTCCGCGACGGCGGCGAGAGGCCGATGGATGCGCTCGTGAGCGCGGCCTCGATCGCGGCCGACAGCCTGCAGCTCGGCGATCACATCGGCACCGTCGCGCCCGGCTTCGACGCGGACCTCGTCGCGGTCGCCGGCGATCCGCTGACCGACATCACGGCAGTGCGGCGCGTCGTGTTCGTAATGAAGGGCGGCAAGGTCATGCGGCACTGAACGCCTCGCTCCGGGAACAGGGTATGCACGCCGGCCGGTGACCTTCGACCCAGAGGAGGAACGAATGCGAGCGATGGTGTACCGCGGACCCGGCCGGATCCGGATCGAAGAGAAAGACATCCCGCGAATCGAGCACCCCAACGATGCGATCGTCCAGGTGACCTGCGCCGCCATCTGCGGCTCCGACCTGCACCTCTACCACGGCATGATGCCCGACCTGCGCGTCGGGCATACCTTCGGTCACGAATTCGTCGGCACCGTGCACGAGGTCGGCTCGTCGGTCGAGCACCTCACGGTCGGCGATCGAGTGCTCGTGCCCTTCAACATCTGCTGCGGCTCGTGCTTCTTCTGCGCCCGCGGGCTGTACAGCAACTGCCACAACGTCAACCCGAATGCGAGCGCGGTGGGCGGCATCTACGGCTACTCGCACACCTGCGGCGGCTACGACGGCGGTCAGGCCGAGTTCGTGCGCGTGCCCTTCGCCGACGTCGGGCCGAGCAAGATTCCCGAGTGGATGGATGAAGAAGATGCGGTGCTGCTGACCGACGCCTGCCCGACGGGGTATTTCGGCGCGCAGCTCGGCGAAATCCGCGAAGGGGACGTCGTTGCCGTGTTCGGCGCCGGTCCGGTCGGGCTGTTCGCGGCGAAATCCGCCTGGCTCATGGGCGCCGGTCGCGTCATCGTCGTCGATCACATCGATTACCGGCTCGAGTTCGCACGCCGGTTCGCGCACGCCGAAACCGTCAACTTCACGCAGGTCAACGACATCGTGCAGTGGATGAAGGAGACGACCGACTTTCTGGGGGCCGACGTCTGCATCGAGGCGGTCGGCGCCGAGGCCGACGGCGCGTTCTTCCAGCACGTCACCAGCGCCAAGTTCAAGCTGCAGGGGGGCTCGCCCGTGGCGCTGAACTGGTGCATCGACGCGGTCCGCAAGGGGGGCAACGTCGCGGTGGTCGGCGCGTTCGGGCCGATGTTCAGCGCGGTCAAGTTCGGCGACGCGATGAACAAAGGGCTCACGATCCGCACCAACCAGTGTCCGGTGAAGCGGCAGTGGCCGCGGCTGTTCGAGCACGTCAAGAACGGCGTGCTGAAGCCGAGCGAGATCGTCACCCACCGCATTCCGCTCGACGAGATTGCCGAGGGCTACCACCTGATGTCGAACAAGCTGGACGGCTGCATCAAGCCGCTCGTCATTCCGACCCACGTGCACTGAACGAAAAGGAGACCACTGTGGCGTATACACGAGAAAAGCCGCGCGTCGCTCCGCCGCGCGAAGAATTGCAGGCGAGAATTCCCGGCTGGGGCGTCGATCTCGATCCCGCCGATCGGCCGTCCTATCCGAAAGAACGGTTCGAAGACACCGGCGCGCACTGGGATTTTCCGGAGCGGCAACCGCAGCTGTATCCGCGCGAGAAGTCGACCGAGCACAAATTCATGACGCCGGTGTTCGGGACGGCACAGCCGCTGCGCGGCATGTCGGGCGCGATTCGGCGCTTCGCCTACACCTACAGCGAGGGACAGACCGCGCACTGGCTGCTGCTGCTCGCGGGCGATCGCGTCGACGTACTAGAAAGCCGCGTCGAAGCGGTGCTCAAAGGGCGGCCCGACAACGTCATCGCGGAAACCGGCGTGCTCAGTGAATTGAAGAACCACGCCTACCGTACGCGATTCGGACAACACCGCGCCGATCTCAAGCATCAGCCGATCGACCTGGTGCTTTGGGCTGCACCCTATGCCGCAATCGTCGGCGGCCTGTACTTCGCGGCCAGGACGATGCGGCGGATGGCGTGACGCGGCCGGCTTGATCACGATCGGCGTTGGCCTCGCACGCGGCCGGCGCCGCTGACACTTTCGTGGTCCGCCGGCTTTTTCTGAAAGGCCACGGCCGCGGTCGGACCGGGAACGGCCGTGAAACGCGGCGCGGTGCCCGGCAACGTTCTTGTAGCGGTCTCGTGCGACGACCGCCATGGCCCAACCCCTCATCGACAGCGATGTTGCACCAGCCCCGCGCTTTCTCACGCTGGACCGCCGCGTGCCCGAACCGATCCGCCAATTGATCGACGAAGCCGACGGCTGCGCGAGCATGGCGTTCGCGGTCGGCGGCAGTTCGTGCGTGCGGCTCGCGCTGCGCAAGGCGTTCGAGCTCGACGCCCTCGACGCCGACGACTTTCACGCCGCGATCGTCGGCCTCGCCGAGAAGCATGGATCGGTCGCGCCGACGCTGTTCCAGGTGATCGAGCGGCTCGGCGCCGGCGACCAGCCGCTGGAGCTCGACGCGCTGCGCGCGCTGATTGCGACCTTCAAGGCCGCGCTCTACGAGATGTACGTGCTGGGGGAAGAGCGGCGCGAAACGCTCGCCTATCTATCCGAAATCCTGCAGGCGCTCGACGGCAACAAGATCGTCACCAAGCCGCGCGTGCAGCCGCGCCCGGCCCGCTGATTCGGCCGCCCGCTATCGCGTCGGGCAGCCGCCTTCGATCGGCCGCCAGCCTTCGACGTCGATGCTGATCTGATCGGCGACCGGGCTGCCGCCGGGCGTGCCGCCGCCCATTCGCGGACCCGGCCCGACGCGGACACCCCCGCCGACGCCGACACCGCCAGGCGTGTATTGCCCTTTGCGGGTCAGGCCGGTGAGCTCGATCATCGATCCTTCCTGCGCCTTGATCTCTGCAAGCATCTTCTTCGGACCGTTCATGCGGAAGTGCGTGCCCTCTGGCACGCTGACGCTCCCCGGCTCGTCCACCGTCCGCCGGCCGGCGGTGAAGATGTAGCCTTTGGTGCAGCCGGGAATCGACACACGCATCGAGTCTTTCGGGACCGGCTTGCGTTCCTGCGCGGCGACCGCGCCACCCAGCACGGCGAGCGTCGCGATGATCACCGCGATCGTCCGCAGCAGCGCCACGATTTCGGCGCCGTAGGTGTCGCGCCGCCACGGTCCGAAATCGGCGATCGCCGCCAGCTCGCCGACCGAGCGCGGCGGCCGGCGCGCGAGGTCCCAGAGTGCGCTGCGCGGCAGGATCACGTCGGACTCGACGCCGCGTGCCTTCGCCCGTTCCTTGCGCCAGGTGTGCAGCCGGTCGTAGCGGTTCTGCACGGCGTCCGGCTCGCGTTCGATCTGCGGCGCCAGCGGCGCGGGCGCGTCGATCCCCTGCCGAATCGCCTCGAGCACACCGCGGCCGTGTCGCTGAATCTGATCGGGCGTCATTCCGGGAACGCCGTGCAGGTCTTCGGTACGTCGCGGCAACCGGCGAACCAGGTCCATCAGCGTCGCCTCCCCCATCACCTTGAACGGCGGACGATCGATCCGCTCGGCCTGCTGTTCGCGATAGGCGAACAGCGTCTGCAGGACGGCGGCTTGTGGCGGCGTCAGCTCGCGGGCGCCTTTGACCCGCCAGAACGCCTCGCGCACCGGCGCCGCGTGCTCCGGTTCGGGACGCAGCCGCGCGAGCCGGGCGAACTCCTCCTGCGCCTCCGGCAGCCGTCCGGCCGCGGTCAGCGCCTCGATCTGCTTGTCGCGCAGCGGCACCAGATAGTGCGTGTCCAGCCGCGCGTAATCGAGCTGCTCCGCGGTCAGCGGCCGCCGCTTCCAGTCCGCGCGCTGATACTTCTTGTTCATCGTCACTCCGAAGTGCGCGTCGAGAATCGCCGCGAGGCCGACCTGCGGCCAGCCGAGCGTCCGCGCGGTGCTCATCGTGTCGAAGATATTGACGAAGTCGAACTGGTAATCGCGGCGCAGACACAGGAGGTCGTACTCGGCCGCGTGGAAGACCTTCTGCTGCGCCGGATTGGCGAAGAACGGCGCCAGCCGGCTCAGGTCGGGCAGCGCGAGCGGATCGACGATGTAGTCCGCGTCCGCCGTGGAGAACTGGATGAGGCAGACGCGCTCGCGGTACGCGTGGAGGCTGTTGGATTCGGTATCGACCGCGACCGCGTCACACACCGCGAGCGCGGCGACCAGTCGATCGAGGTTCTCGGCGTCAGCGATCAGGATCGGCGGCGGCAACGCGGCAGGAGACATGTGTGACCATTATCGGTCCTCGGGTCCGTTCACCGCCATCCGGTTTTGCGATGGGTGGCGCCTGGCGATCATCGCCCGGCGGGCGATTCCAACGCGCTCACATCGCGTGCGATACAGAACACCGTACCGTCGCCGCTGGACGACAGCGTACCGTCGAACCTGACGTCCTCGTCGCCGGCGCGGATCGAGCATTCGAACGCCTGAGGCTGTCCGGTCTCGAGTGCGTGGTGAATCTGCAGCAGGAAGCGATCGGCCTGCGCCGCCGGAAACACCTCGTGCAGCGTACGCCCCACCAGTTCCTCCGACGGCTGGCACGCCCGGCCCGGCCGCGTCGGCGCGACGCGCACAAACCGGCCGGCACTGTCGACCACGAGGACGACGTCCGAGAGGCCGCCAAAGAGCGCCCGGAGTTCCGCTTCCGATCGGGAGATCGCCTGCTCGATGCTGCGCCGTTGCGCGAGCCGCACCACGCGCGCCGCCAGCCGGAACGGGTCGTACGGCAGATCGACATAGTCGTCGGCGCCGGCGGCGAAGCCCTCGGACGCCAGGCTGTTGTCGGCGCTGACGAGCACGACGGGCACGTCGAACAGCACGGCGTCGCTGCGGACCGCGCGGCACAACGCGAGGCCGTCCATGATCGGCATCCACACGTCGCTGACGATCACGTCGGGTTGCACGTCGCGCGCGATCGCCAGCGCGTCGCCGCCGTTGAGTGCCTGATGCACGGTCGCGCCGGCGCCGGTCAGAAGGTTGGAAAGGAACTCGAGCTGATCCACGTTGTCATTGACGACGAGCACATTCTGATTCATGCGATCTGCAGCGTACCGCATGCCGGGCCGCAGGAAAATCAGGCGCCGCCCTGTCGCGGTGTCGGGCGTTCCCTACAAACGCTGCTCGATCCAGTAGCGGATGAGTTCTGCATTGCTCGTCATCGACATCTTCTCGAGAATACGGGACCGATAGGTGCTGACCGTCTTGTCGCTCAGTCCGAGCAAGGTCGAGATGTCGCCGACGCTCTTGCCGGAGCCGATGAGCCGCAGGACCTCGAACTCGCGCGCCGAGAGTTTTTCGTGCAGCGGCCGGTCCGTTCCGGCGGGCAGATCGAAGGCGAGCGACTCGGCGAGCGACGGGCTCACGTACCGGCCGCCGCTGAGCACCTTGTTGATCGCCTGCAGAAGCACGGCGCGCGGGCTGTCCTTCATCACGTACCCGGACGCGCCCGCTTTCAATGCCCGCCGGGCGTAGAGCTCCTCCGAATGCATGCTCAACATCAACACCGGCAGCGCCGGCCGCGCGCGCTTCATGTCCATCACCGCGTCGAGGCCGCTGCGACCGCCGAGCGACACATCGACGATCGCAAGATCCCACGGCTCGGCCATCACCAGCTCGAGCGCGCGATCCGCGGTCATCGCCTCGCCGAACACGGTCCCGCCGGCGTACTCTTCGACGATCCGCTTGACGCCGTCCCTCAGGACGGCGTGGTCGTCGACGATCAGGATTCTCGCCGTGGGCTCCTCCTTGCCGGCACCGCGGCAGTGATCAAGGTGCCGCCGCCTGGCGCGGCGGCGATCTCGAGATGGCCGCCGATCAGTTCGGCGCGCTCCCGCATCCCGATCAAGCCGAGCGACGATGGCGCGGCGAGCGCCCGTTCGGGAACGCCGCCGCCATTATCCCGAATCTCCAGCGCAAGGCCATGGTCGCGCTCCTCGATCAGGATGTTGACCCGCGTCGCTGCCGCATGGCGGCCGACGTTGGTGAGCGCCTCCTGCACGATCCGGAACAGCGCCGTCGCCTCGGCGAGCGGCGGTTCATGACCGGGGTCGAGCAGCACGTCGGCGCGGCAGGCGATGCCGGTGCGCCGCTCGAACAGCCGCGCCTCGTGTTCGATCGCGACCTCGAGCCCCAGGTCCTCGAGGAGCGGCGGGCGCAGTTCCGACGCGATCCGCCGCACGCTGTCGATGGTCTCGTCGAGGCGCCGCTGCATCGCGTTGAACGCCTCGCCGCTCTCGGTCCCGCAGTACGGCTCGAGCCGCTCGAGCTCCCATTTCACCGCGGTCAACAGCGATCCGACTTCGTCGTGCAGTTCGCGGGCGATGCGGCGGGCGTCGGCCTCGCGCGCCGCACGCAGGCGCTCGGAGAAGGCGCGGGCGTCGGACCGCGCCCGCGTCCGCTGGTGCATCGTCGACGTCACGACCGCCGCCCCCATCAGCGCCGTCGTCACGGCGCCGAGTGCAATGGCCCCGAGCGACGACACCGCGACCGCATGCGTCCAGACCGGCGGATCGTTCGACGCCGTGAACGTCACCGCCGCCATGCCGGTGTAATGCATCACGCAGATCGCGGCGCCCATCAGCACCGCGCCTGGCGCTCGCCTGGCCTCCCAGTCCGGCAACGCGTCGCGCAGCGCAAACGTCACGCGCAGCGACAGCAACGAAAAGCCGAACGCGAACACCGCCGACAACAGCACCAGCGGCGGCGAATATCGGCACTCGGCCGGGGCCCGCATCGACCACATCGCGACGTAATGCTGGCCGACGATGGCCGTCGCCATGAACAGGCTGCCGGCGATCACGCCACGCCAGCGGAACTGGCGGCGGCTGACGACGAATACGGCGACGATGGCGCCGGCAAGCGCGATCGCGAACGACAGCAGCGCGGTCGGCCAGTCGTAGCGCGTCGGCACCGGCAGCCGGAACGCGAGCATGCCGGTGTAGTGCATCGACCAGATACCGATCCCTTGCGCGCACGCCGCGACGATCAGCCAGCGACGGCGGGCGCGGCCGGAGGCTGCCGTAAAGCGGCCGGCCAGCTCGAGGGCGGCAAACGAACCGGCGACAGCGGCGCCAATGGACATGGCGACCACCGCATAGTCGTACGAGCCGGTGAGTACGATGCCGGTCGGCAATCGAGCCACTCCCTCGCCGGATCTTACGCCTCGCCGTGATGCGCGTCATGCATTACCGCGCGGCGTGACACGCCCATCCAGTGCGCTCGGTCGCGAAACCCCTGTAGGGAGATCGGTCGGCAACATGGGTGTAAGATCCTGGCGAATGAGGCGTCGATCGTGCGGAAAATGGAAGCTGCTGGTTCTCCTTTTCCTGCTCGGCGGCTGCCATCAGACACCGCCCAATCCACCGCAGGCGATCGTCGTCTGGAAGCCGATCGGCAGCTGGTCGGGGCGCGGCGACAGACAGACCGAAACCTTCACCGGCGACAGCGGCGGCTTCCGCGTCCACTGGCAGACAGGCAGGGAATCGCCGGCGGGCGCGGGACGATTGCGCGTCGTGTTTCGCAGCGGCGACAGCGGCCGCGAGATCATCGAGGCGATCGACGCACACGGCACCGGCGGCGGCATAGAGGAGGTGGCCGCGGAGCGCCCGCGCTGGTACTACGTCACGATCGAATCGGCGAACGTCGACTGGACGGTCAGCATCGACGAGCGGATCGACGCGACCAAGTAGCGCACCGTTCAGCCTGGCCCGTGGCGCAGATCCCGGCCAGGCTCGCGACGAAGGATCATCGGCGGACTACGGACGAACCATGCGGCCGGCGGTGACAGGCTTCAGTCCTGGATCGTGCCGCGGACAGGTCTGAAGCCCCTGCGCGGCGCGACGCATCAGCGCTGCGGATGCTGCCGGATGAAGCCCTGGTAGAGCATGAAGGCCGGCCGGTTCGACCAGTCGGCGCGGGTGATCGCCGTGCCGCAATCGCGCCCGACCGGCGGCTCATAGAGATCGTAGAACAGCACGCCGGTCCACCAGTCGCGCCGCGCCTGGAACGCGGTGAGGACGCGCTGATAGAACAGCGCCTGCCCCGCCTCACCGAACAGCGACGCGCACGGCTTCATGCCGACCTCGCTCATCCACACCGGCTTGCCGAGCGACACCGGCCGGACGAGTTGATCCATCATGACGGCGAGATCCGGGCCGTCCGCGTACCAATGCACGGTGACGATGTCGAAGAGATCGCCGAAGTCGTGCATGATCGCCGCGAACCAGCCATCCGTGACGCCGTGAAAGCTGACGTCTGGGCCGAGCACCGTCGCGAGCGGGTTGGCGGCGCGGATGGCCGCGCGCGCGGTGATCACGAGCGACCGGTAGACTCTCGGATCGGTTCCCTGCAGGTACTGATCGAGGTTCGGCTCGTTCCACACGCCCCAGAGAAAGATGTCGTCGCGATACCGGGACACGGTGGCGAAGACGAAGTCGTACCAGTCCTGATAGTTGAGCGGCGGATAGCGGTACGGCTGGCCGCCGTTGGCCCAGGCCGGCGCATACGCCAGCGACGCGAAAATCGCGCGGTGCGTCCGCTTCGCTTCGTCGCGCCACGCGTCGGTCGTGCTCCAGTCGAAGCACCCCTTGCATCCGGGCTCGATGACGTCCCAGCCGTACGCCAGGCGGATGACGCCGGCGCCGAGCTCCGCCGTCTTGTCGGCCATCGGCGCGGTCAGGACGCGCGTGTTCATGCCGTAGTGAAGGTCCTGCGCGGCGGCGGCCGACGCGCAGGCGAGGACCGCGACGAGGACAAAGATCGGCAGGCCGCGCACCGTGTGCCATGATAGCCGCGATGCGTCGCGCGCTGCCGTTGGTGCTGCTCCTCCTCGCGGTGCCGCGGCAGGCTGCCGCGCAACGCGCGTTCGAAGTGTCCGGCGGCTATGCCGCGGCCCGCGACTCCCGCGACGAGGTCACGCTGCCCGCGGGCTGGACCGCGGGCGCCGCGTGCGATCTCGCGTCCGCTGTCGCCCTCGTGGCCGACGTCAGCGGCCAATACAAATCGATCGCGCTGTTGAACAGCGAGGCGCGGCTGCGCGTGCACACGGTGATGGGCGGATTGCGGGTCGGCAGCCGAATCGGGCGGCTCACTGAGTTCGGTCAGGTGCTGGCCGGGGTCGTGCGGACGAGCGGATCGGCGTTCGGCGCCACCACGACGGGGCAATCGGTCGGGGTGCAGCCCGGCGCCGGCGTCGATTATCCATTGACCGATCGCCTCGCCGCCCGCGCCGAGTTCGACGTGCGGCTGATTCGCCGGCAGGCCGAGGCGACCAACGGCGGTCTGCAGTACCGCGTCGCCGCCGGCCTCGTCTACCGAAGCCGGCGGCGGTGACGCGCGGTTAGAACTTCGCCTGCATCCCGAAGCGGAACAAGCGGCCCTGCAGAATCGAGGCGGGGCGATCGAGCGCGGTGCCGAACGTCTGCACGGCGCTCAGCACGACGCCGGTGTTCAAGGCGTTGTAGGCGTCCGCCTGCGCCTGGAGGTTGACGCCGCGGAACTTGAAGCTGCGCGTCAGCCGGACATCGAGCTGGTTCTGGCGATCGAGGAACTTGGTGCCCGGCGCATTCAACGGCACGTTGACCGACGACTGCGTCAAGGTCTGCCCGGTCAACGCCTTGAAGGTGGTCCGGTCCACGCTCCACACGGTGCGCAGCGACGGATCTTCCGCCAGGATCGTCCCGTTGTTGAGCGCGGTCGATCCGTCCACAGTGCTGTTGCGCGCGTCCCCCGGATAGCTCTGGAACGTGCCGCTGACCTGCAGCGCCCACGGCAGCGCATAGCTGCCCGACACCTTGATCTGCGTGTAATACGGGATGCCGAGCGACGCCTGATCGCAGAACCGCAGGAAGTTGGGGTCCTCGACCTGACAGGTGTTCGAGACCTGACGGCCGACGCTCACGCCGCCGAACAAGGTCAGACCTTTCATCCGGCTATTGAAGTTGACGTCGACGCCGGTGTACTTGCGGTAGTTGGTCGGCGAATTGGCGTCCAGCAGGTTGAGCGCGCTCGCCTTGGCCGGGTTGAGGTTGTAAATCGTGACGGTCTCGCCGGTCGGGCTGACGATCGGCACCGGGGTGTAGTCGGACGGATCGATCCCGAGGTTGTCGGACCAGATCAGGTTCTTGTAATCGCGCCGGAAGTAGCTCACCGTCACCGACGTGCCGGGCACGACCTCGCGCTGCACGCTCGCGTTGGTCTCGATCTGGTAGGGGCGCGAGATCCCGTCGGCCGGATTCTGCGTCGGCTTGGTGCCGAAGTTGGCCGGCAGCGTCGAGAAGTCGATCTCGCATCCGGCGGTGAGATACACGCAGCCGCGGGTGCCCTGCGCCGTGTCGTCCTTGTTGAGATCGTTCCAGGTCAGCGTCGCGCTGCTGTAGAAGTTCGGATCGTAGGTCTCGGCGAAGCCGGTGCTGTAGGCGCGCACGTACTTGCCGATGCCGAACTTCACCGCGGTCTTGCCGTTGCCCTGCACGTCCCAGGCAAACCCGAAGCGCGGCGCGACGTCGTTCCAGTTCGGCACGTCGGGGCGCGCGTCGAACAGCCGCGCCGGCACGAACCGCCCCGGCGCGACCGCGCGTTCGCCGATCGAGCCGTTGAAATGCTCGATCCGGACACCAGGGTTGATCGTGAACCGGCCGACGGTCCAGGAATCCTGCGCGTAGATGCCCTGGTCCTGGTTCATCATCTGCAGCGAGTCCTGCGGCGTGTTGTGGATGATGACCTGCGCCGGCACCCCGGTCCGATACAGCTGGATCAAGTCCGCCGCCTCGCGGCGCTGGCGGAAGAAGTAGCCGTTGCCGTATTGGATGCCCGCCTTGATCGCGTGCGACCCGGTGACGTACGACGCCGAGCCGACGAAAGTGCGCCGCACCGGCTCGCGGTAATAGAGGCCGCCGTCATAGGCGCCGAACGCGGTCTGCAGAATCGTGTCGCGCCGCGGGATCACACCCACCGCTTCCGGTTCGGGCTCCAGCGTGTAGCTCTCGTTGTTGATCGCCACGCCCGCCTCGAGGAGCAGCTTGCTGCTGACCGTGCTCGTCCATTTCGCTTCAGTCGTGTAGTACTGCTTGGGCGCGCGGATGTCAGTCGCCTCACCCGCAATCGCATAGCCGGCGGGCGCGGAGTTTTCGTGACCGCGGAACTTGCGGATGCGATCGAGGTACGCCGACACCTTGTTCTTCGCTCCGAGCTGGGTCGTCAGCCGCACCACGCCGCTCCGGATGTTCGCATCGTCGATGGTCTGGTCGCCGTTCTTGAAAAAGCTGTTGGCGATGTACTGATAGACGCCCCAGTCACGGTAGGCGGCGAAGAACCAGAGCTTGTCCTTGCGGATCGGGCCGCCTTCCGACACGTTGAAATCCCACACTTTGTTGAGGCTGTCTGGCGCGGCGAGCCCCTGCGCGCGCGCGGCGTCGCCGTTGTTGCTCTGCAGCCCCTTGTTGGCGCCCGAGAAAAACATCGTGCCTTTGAACGCGTTGCCGCCGTCCTTCGGAATCATGTTGGCGCGTACGCCGCCAGCCGAGACTTCGGAGCTGATCGCGCTGGTCTGGTAGCTGATCTCTTCGAACATCGCTTCGTTGAAATAGCTCTGGACGCTGCCGTCCCCTTCGATGCCGTTCAGCGTCATCCCGTCGACCTGGAACGTGGTGTCGCGGCCATCGGAGCCGTGGACGGTCAGATCGCGGTTCTGCATGCCGGAGGTGCCGCCGACGTCGGGCAGCGCGAGCCGCGCGCCGGACAGCAGCGCGCCCAGGGTCGGGATGCTGCGCCCGGTCGGCACCGCGTCCAGCACCTGGCGCGTGAGCACCGTCTGCTGCACCGCGTTCTGGACGTCGACCACCGGCGAGAGGCCGGATACGGTGACCGTTTCCTCGAGCGCGCCGACGCGAAGCTCGCCGTTGATCGTCGCCGTGAAATTGGTCGGCAGCTCCACCGCCTCGCGCTTGACGGTATTGAATCCGGGCAGCGTGAAGGTGATCGCGTAGACCCCCGGACGCAGATCGACGATCTTGTACTGTCCCTGTCCGTCGGTCACCACCGATCGGACGCGTTCAATCAACGCAGGGCTGGCCGCCTCGACGGTAACGCCCGGCATCACCGCGCCGGTCGTGTCTTTGACGACGCCAGCAATGGCACTCTGGGCCATTGCTGCCGCCGGCAGGAGGGATATCCAGGTGACGACGATGAGGGTGCGGGTCAACGAACTGGCTGTCTGCATGGCCTCTCCTTGTGAACGGATGAGAGCAGCGACGCCGCGGGTCGGCGATAAGAGGCTGGAATCTAACAGATCCGGCGGCCCGCAGGTAGCGATCTTCGCGCCGAGTTCGCCGCCGCGGAGGGAAGAACGGCCCGCGATCCGGAAAACCGAACGAGTATAAACTCGGACCATGAAGCGAGCGATTCTGTTGATAACCCTGCTGGCCGCTGCCGGGTGCGGCGGTTCGAGCACGACCGCCGCGACCGTTCCACCGACGTCGGTTGCCGCGCAATTGGTCGTGACTGATTTGGCGGTCGGCACGGGGGCGACCGCGGTTACCGGCAATACAGTGACAGTCGCATATGGCGGCTGGCTGTACGACACGGGCAAGCCGGACGGCAAGGGCTCGTCGTTCGACTCGAGCAGCAACTTTCAGTTCCTTCTCGGCGGCAACGTGATCACCGGCTGGAACCAGGGCGTCCCGGGGATGAAAGTCGGCGGCTCCCGTCGTCTGCTCATCCCGTCGGCGCTAGCGTATGGCAGCGCGAGTCCCAGCCCGTCGATCCCACCGAACGCCTCGATGGTTTTTGAGATCACGCTGAAGAGCATCCCGTAACAATGTGAACCGCGATCTCGTACTGACGGCGATTCGTCGCGGCTTGTCCAAGCGCTGTCCTCACTGCGGCAAGGGACCGTTATTCGAGGGCTGGTCGCATCACCTCGAGCGGTGCCCGCACTGCGGGCTGGTGTACGAGCGCAATCCGGGCGACACGTGGGCGTTCACGATCATCGGCGACCGGCTGCCGATCGCGGCGATCGTGGTCCTGATCTACTTCGGTTTCGGCCGCTCCCACCATGTACTCGGACTGCTGACGTTTCTGGCGCTCGGCGTGCTGCTGGTGTGGACGGCACCGAACCGCTGGGGCGTCGGCATCGCCCTGCACTACCTGTCGCGAGTGATGTGGCCCGACCCCGAGGATCCGGTCCCGTCCGCGTACCCGTCCTGAAGGCAAGCCACCGCGGACCCCGAGATACAGAGCTCGACGCGCGGTGAAACACTCGATGTCTCGTGTCTCTGTCGCAGACCCCGGGAGACGATGGCGGCCTGACGCGTCGTATACAATTCGGCTCGTGAGGATCCTGCTCACCCCGGTCATTGCCGCGTGCGCGCTCGCCGCCGCCGGATGCGCCCGGCCGGCCACACCGGGCCCGCTCATTCCCGCGACCACGACGATGACGACCGCCTGGCAGATCCCGCAGGATCCGACGACCGATCCGGCGCTGACCGACCCGAAGCTGGGCGAACAGATCAAGTGGGGCTATCGCATCTTCGTGAACACACCCGACGAAGCGCCGCGCTTCACGGGCGGGTCGGTCGCGTGCGTGAACTGCCATCTCAACGCAGGCCAGCGCGAGCGGGCGTTGCCGCTCGTCGGCATCAGCGGCATGTTCCCCGAGTTCAACAACCGCGCCGCCCGCCTCATCAGCCTGCCGGATCGGGTCGTCGACTGCTTCTTGCGCAGCGAGAACGCAACCGGCCGCGGCGTCGACGATCTGCCGTCGACCGGATCGAAGGAAGTGCTCGCGGTCACCGCGTACCTGTCGTGGCTGTCGCGCGGCTACCCGGTCGGCGCGAACCCGGCGTGGCGGAACAAGAATGCGATCGCCGCCGACCGACAGATTCCGGTCGCGACGCTCGACGCGGCTGCCGGCGCGACGGTGTACGCCGACCGCTGCGCCTCGTGCCACGGACCCGAGGGTCAGGGGGTCCAGATCGGCGACAAGAAAGCGGGGCCGCTGTGGGGCGACAGATCGTGGAACGACGGCGCCGGCGCGGCGCGCGTCTACACACTGGCGGGGATCATCCGCTACTCGATGCCCTACCTGAGCCCCGGCAGCCTCACCGATGAGGAGGCGCAGCAGGTCGCTGCGTTCATCACGTCGAAGCCGCGGCCGGTCTATCCGTTCAAGTCGCGCGACTATCCGGGATCGACAGTACCGATCGACGCCGTGTACTATCGCCGGGCGGAGTAGACTGATGCGGTGATGCGCGCCGTCGCCGCTGCCACCCTCGTCGCCCTGACGCTGGTGTCGAGCGCCGACGCGCAGTTCCAGCAGCGGCGCGGCGGCGGACGCTTCGGCGGCGGCATGCGATCGATCGTCAACCCGCCCTACGACGGCGCGTTCATGTTCTGTCGCATCATGTTCCGCAATGCCTCCAACGGCGACGGCGCAGGCTGGATGGTCGACTGGCCGCGCGCCGACGAGAATCTGTCCTTCCGCCTCTCCGAGCTGACGCGCACCACGGTCAGCCGTTCGGCGATCGGCGAGGTCAACCACGTCACGATCGCGCTCACCGACAGCGAGCGGCTGTCGCACTGCCCCTTCATCATGATGACCGAGCCGGGCGGCACCTACTTCGACGATGCCGAGGCGAAGGCGCTGCGCGAATACCTGCAGCGCGGCGGCTTCCTGTGGGCGGACGACTTCTGGGGCGAGTACGCGTTCGACCACTGGATGAACGAGCTGCGCAAGGCGCTGCCGTCAGGCGATTTCCCGCTGACCGACGTGCCGCTCGAGCATCCGCTGTTTCATGTGCTCTACGACGTCAAGGCGATCCCGCAGATCCCGTCGATCAGCTTCTGGTACGGCACCGGCGGACGCACGTCGGAGCGCGGCGCCGATAGCGCGACACCCCACGTCCGCGCCGTGTCCGATCGCGACGGCCGGATTGTCGTGGTGATGACGCACAATACCGACTTCGGCGACGCCTTCGAACGCGAGGGGGACAGCCGGGAATATTTCGAAGCGTTCGCGGGCGCCGGCTACGCGTTCGGGATCAACGCGCTCGTCTATTCGATGACGCATTAGAACGGTTGCTGCGGCCTCCGAGCGCAGCCCTTCAGGGCTGCCACCTCGCAGGGCACGAGCCGTGCGCTGCGGGCATCTGCAAACGCTGTCGCGTCGCCTGGTTTGAAGAGGCTGTGTCCGGGCCGCGCAGTCAGCGGATGATGCGCAGGCCGGTCGGCGGCGGCGGCGCCGCCGGAGGGCCGATGATCTTGAAGATGGCGCCGATCGAATAGCTCACGAGCAGCAGTTCGCCGTCCGGGTCGACGCCGAACGCACTGACGCTGCCAAACGGCGCCGACGCGCTCAGCTCCGCGGTGTGCTCGAGCAGGTTCGACGCGTGGGCGTCGCCGCTGGCGTCGATGGTCAATCCGATCGACCAGACGCGCCCCTGCACGAAGTCGGCGAAAAAATAGCGGCCGCGATACGTCGCCGGCAGTGCGGCACCGCGATACACGAACCCGCCGGTAATCGACTGTCCCTGCGTGTGGTCGTACTCGTGAATCGGATCGACGAGCGGCAGGTACGCCGGCGGCCGGGTCGTGACCTCGTCGTGTACGCCTTCGCGGTTGCGCCACCCGTAATTGCGGCCGCCGCGCCCGGCCGGCTCATAGTCGACCTCTTCCCACCGGTTCTGACCGACGTCGCCGAGCACGAGCGCGCCGCTGCCGCCGCGGGCCGGATCGTCGAAGCTGTATCGCCACGGGTTACGCAGCCCGAACGCCCAGATCTCCGGGCGCACCCCGCCGGGCGTGCCGCCGAGGAACGGGTTACTCGCCGGGATCTGATAGCCGATCGGGTGGGTATCGGGTACGTTGACGTCGATGCGCAGCATCTTGCCGAGCAGCTCCGCCGGATTCTGCGCGCGATGCTCGGGGTCGTCGCCCGACCCGCCGTCGCCGAGCCCGATGTAGAGAAAGCCGTCCGGGCCGAACACCAGGTTGCCGCCGTTGTGGTTCGTGAACGGCTGCGCGATGAACGCCGGCCCGGCGGCGCCGCCCCAGCGCAGATCGAATCGCGACCCGGCGTCTGCCGTCGCAGCGTTGTTCACGCGGCGGAAGCGCGCGACCACCGTGTCGCCTGAACGGTTGGTGAAGTTGACGAAGAACCGGCCGCTCGTCGACGCGTCGGGTGAGAAGGCGAAGCCGAGCAGGCCCTGTTCTCCCCCACTGACGATCGCTGCGGACAGATCGAGAAAGTCGGCCGCGGCGGTCGCGCCGGCGCGGACGAAGCGGATATGGCCGTCCTGCTGCACCACGAGCTGCGCCCCGCGGTCGGCCGGGTCCTGCACCACGGCGACCGGCGCTGAGAACCCGGCCGCCTGTGTTCGCAACCTCAGCTGAGCATGCAGTTCGGAGGAGGCGGCGCCAAGCGCCACGAGCAGGATCGCGATCGCGCGGCCGGCACGCATGGCGCTATCCTAAACCCTGTGCCGCGGTTGTGGATCGTCCTCTGCTGCCTGGCGCTCACCGCCTGCGACAGACGATCCCCGCCGGCGCCCCCTGACGTCGGCACCCCACCCGCAACGGAAACGATCAACGGCACCGAGCGCATTGGTTGGGATCAGCCAGCCGCCGACGCGGTCGAGCTCGCAGCGATTCGCTACGCGATCTACGTCGACGGCGGGCGCAGCGAGCTTGGCGGCGTGAGTTGCGACACGACGACTGCGGGCGCCGCGTTCGCCTGCACTGCGCCATTACCCTCGATGTCGAGGGGGGCGCATACCCTCGAGCTCTCCTCGTTTGTGAACGACGGCGGAGTCCTGGAGAGTGCGCGTTCGGCCGCGCTGCACGTCACCGTGGCGGCGCAAACGCTTGCCGCCGCCGACGCGCCCGTCCTGCGCCGTGGGCTGGCGTTGAAAACCACTGTGGTCGGTGGACTCGAATCGCCGGCCGACCTGGCGATTGCACCCGACGGCCGGATCTTCGTCGCGGAGCGCGCCGGCCGCATCCGCATCATCCGTGATGGCCGCCTTCTGCACGAGCCGGCGCTTGCGCTCGACACCGGCGCGGGCGCGATCGGCCAGCTGCTGGCCCTCGCGCTCGATCCGCAGTTCCCGCGGACTGGATACGTGTACGCGATCGCGACCGGCGCGTCGCGCACCGGCGACCCGGCGTTCACCCTGACGCGTTTCCGCGTCGTGTCGGACACCCTCGCCGATCCGTTCGTCCTGCTCGACGAAGTACCCGCGTCGCCACGCCCGGCGGCGGCGCTGCGCTTCGGTCCGGACGGCAAGTTGTACGCGGCGTTCGACGATGCGGGCGAGTCGCGCCGCCGGCTGGACCCGGGGTCGTTCAACGGCAAGGTGCTGCGGCTCGACGCGGGCGGCACGACCCCTGCCGACGCCGCTGGCCGGACACCGATCTATGCCGCGGGGTACGGATCGCCGATCGCGATCGACTGGGATCCGTCGACCGCGACGCTGTGGGTCGCGGATCGTGCGGCCGCCGCCGCGCCGTTCGCGATCTATCGCGGCGCGCTGATGCCGGCCTGGAACGGCCGCCTGATGAGCGCCGATACGCTGTTCGATCGGGGCGCCGGCGGCGGCGGACCGATTGCCGTCGGTCCGGACGGCGCGATCTACGTCGGCACATCGCGCGGCGTCGCACGCGCGGCCCCGGAAGGCGACCGGCCGGTCGGCGGCGTCAGTCGATGATGCCGCGCGCCTGTAACTGGACGACGATCGCGGCCGATGCGTCGGCAGCGCTCACTTGCTCGGTGTCGACGGTGAGCTCCGGCGCCGGCGGTGGTTCGTAGGGCGCCGAGACGCCGGTGAACTGCGGCACGTCGCCCCGCGAGGCGCGTGCGTACAAACCCTTGGGGTCGCGCTGCCGGCAGGTGTCGACCGAGGCCGCGACGAACACTTCGAGGAACTGCGCCGCCGGCAGCAGCGCGCGCACGCGATCCCGATCGCGTTGATACGGGGAGACGAACGCGCACAACACAATCGAGCCCTGCTCGAAGAACAGCCGCGCCACCTCGCCGGCGCGCCGGATGTTCTCGGCGCGATCGGCCGGCGAAAACGTCAGGTCGCGGCACAATCCGTGGCGCAGCTGGTCGCCGTCGAGCAGCATGGTGCGGCAGCCGCGCGCGAACAGCGCGCGCTCGAGGTGGCGCGCGATCGTCGTCTTGCCCGAGCCGGAGAGCCCCGTCAACCAGACGACCGCCCCACGATGGCCCTGTTGTCGTTCGCGTTCAGCGCGTGGAATATGCCAGTCGTGCCACACCGCGGCACTCGGCGCCTCCGGTGTCGGCCGCGGCCGCTCGCGCGCCGCGCCGCGGATCATGCCGGCGGCGACGGTCGCGTTGGTGTCGGGATCGATCAGCACGAAGCCGCCGGTCGCGCCGTTCACGCGATAGGTGTCGAAGAAAATCGGCTGCCCGGTCGTGATCTCGACGCGGCCGATGTCGTTGAGGCCGAGCGTGTCCGCCGGCTGGCGGTGCAGCGTGTCGACGTCGAGGCGATAGTCGATGCGGGTCACGAACGCCTGCACCTGCCGCGTGGTGTGGAGCAGCGCGTACATGCGATTGACCTGCAGCGGCTCGCCGTCCATCCAGCACACGTAGGCATCCAGCCGGACGCCGACGGTCGGGACGTTGCCGGCGCGGACGATCATGTCGCCGCGCGAGATGTCGATCTCCTCGGTCGTGGTCAGGACCACCGCCTCGCCCGCCCGCGCTTCATCCTTCGGGCCGTCGAATGTCGCGACCGATTTGATCCGCGCCGACAATCCCGACGGCAGCACGACGATCGGCTCGCCGGGCCTGATCGAGCCCGACGCCACCGTGCCGGCATAGCCGCGAAAGCTCTGGTTCGGCCGGATGACGTATTGCACGGGAAAACGGAAGTCGATCGCATCGGTGCGGCCGCCGGCATTGACGGTCTCGAGCCGGTGCAGCAGCGATCCCCCTTGATACCACGCCATCCGCGGCGACGGCGTCACGACATTGTCGCCGTCGAGCGCGGACAGCGGCACGAACACGATGTCCTTCACGGTGAGCTTGGCGGCGAAGGCCGTGAACTCGCGGACGATCGCGTCGTAGGCCGCCTCGTCATAGCCGACCAGGTCCATCTTGTTGACCGCGACGATGACGTGCGGAATGCCCAGCAGCGACGTGATGACCGCATGCCGCCGCGACTGCGGCAGCACGCCTTTGGATGCGTCGACCAGGATGACCGCCAAATCCGCGGTCGACGCGCCGGTCACCATGTTGCGCGTGTACTGAATGTGCCCCGGGGTGTCGGCGACGATGAACTTGCGCTTCGGCGTCGCGAAAAACCGGTAGGCGACATCGATGGTGATTTTCTGTTCGCGCTCGGCCCGGAGGCCGTCGGTGACGAGGGCGAGGTCGAGGCGGTCGTCGCCCAGGCGGCGGCTGGCGCCGGCGAGCTGTTCGAGCTGGTCGTCGAACAGCGACTTGGTGTCGTACAGCAGCCGCCCGATCAGCGTGCTCTTGCCATCATCCACGCTGCCGGCAGTCGCGAAGCGCAGCAGATCGCGCTGGCGGGTCGGAACGGCCGCCATCAGAAATAGCCTTGCCGCTTACGGTCTTCCATCGCCGTTTCCGATCGCCTGTCGTCGGCGCGGCCGCCGCGTTCGGTCAGCCGCGAGGCGGCGGTTTCGACCACGATGTCGGCGACCGAGCGGGCGCGCGACTCGACCGCCCCCGTGCAGGTGGCGTCGCCGACAGTCCGGAACCGCACCGTCCGGGTCGATGCGGTTTCGCCCGGCTGCAGCTGGAGATAGGGCGTCACCGCGAGCAGCACGCCGGCGCGCTCGACGACGGCGCGATCATGCGCGAAATACAGATCCGGCACCGGAATCTGCTCGTGCGCGATGTACTGCCAGACGTCGAGCTCGGTCCAGTTCGACAGCGGAAACACGCGGAAGTGCTCCCCCGGCCGCTTGCGG
Organism: Acidobacteriota bacterium; assembly: GCA_025463215.1. Classification (GTDB taxonomy): domain Bacteria; phylum Acidobacteriota; class Vicinamibacteria; order Vicinamibacterales; family CAVVIG01; genus CAVQFC01. The sequence continues at coordinate 22,906 of JAOBWF010000047.1, forward strand.
CCGTTATAGAGATTCCACAGTTCGGGGCGCTGGTTTTTCGGATCCCATTGGCCGACGAAATCGCGGTGCGAGAACACCCGCTCCTTGGCGCGGGCTTTTTCTTCGTCGCGTCTCGCGCCGCCGATTGCGGCGTCGAGCGCGAGCTCCTTGATCGCATGCAGCAGCGTCGTCGTCTGCAGCGCGTTGCGGCTGGTCGCGGGACCGATCTCTTCGCGCACGTGTCCCAGGTCGATCGAATCCTGGACCGAGCGCACCATCAGGGTCGCATCGATCGCGGCGACGAAGCGGTCGCGAAACGCCAGGGTCTCGGCGAAGTTGTGCCCGGTGTCGATGTGCAGGAGCGGAAAGGGGCTGCGCGCGGGCGCGAATGCCTTGCGCGCAATCCAGGCGACGACGATCGAATCCTTTCCGCCGGAAAACAGCAACGCCACCCGCTCGAACTGGGCGGCGACCTCGCGGAGAATATGAATGGCTTCGCTTTCCAGCAGCGACAGGTCGTACGGGGCAGCCGTGTTCACCGGGCCGTAGTATCGCACGGCACCGGAAGTTATCGCCCGCCCGGAAGCGCCGCGGCAGGCCGCGGGCCGTAGACTTTCGCGGCGCCGGTGCGGCCGTTGGTCACGATGAAGGAGCCGTCGGTCTTGGCGCTGACCTTCAGCCAGTGCGCCGTCGACTCGTCCAGGTTCGCGACGTGATCGTCGGTGAAGAAGCGCGGCCCTGGCGGCAGCGATCGGTGCAGCTGCCAGGCATCTTCGAGGCCGCGGACCTGGTGCAGCGCCGCGAGCACTTCCGGCGATCCGCCCTTCCTCGTACCGTTGTTGAGAATGGCGACACGCGGCGCAAACGCCGCGAACGTCGCCGGATCGGCGCCGTCGGGCCCGGCGTGATGGGCGACGAGATAGACGTCGGTCGCACCGATCAGATTGTTCGGACAGGCCAGCGCGGCGAGCGGCGGGCCGGAGAGATCGCCGACGTCCAGGAACGTGAAGCGGCCGAAGCGCAGCAGCACGCCGGTCGAGCGCGGGTTCTCGCTCGGCTCCTGGGCCGGCGGCGGCGTCGCGCCACACGCGGGATTGGCCGCACCGGCGCCGGGCAGCGGCGCCTGCAGCGTCTCGCCGGCGGCGCTGACGACCACGGTGTTGACCCCCGCCAGCGGGATGGTGCCACCGGGCTTCACGACCAGATGTTTTTTCGTCGCGCGCACGCGCGCATACCGGTCGAACGCGCCCTGGGTGCCTGGGACCCGCGCCTCCGCATCCGGACCGGGCACGTCATGGTCGATGAACGTGCCAATCGGGATCAGCTGCGCAAGCTCCGGCACGGCGCCGTCGTGATCGGCGTGGAAGTGGGTGATCAGCAGGTAGTCGATCCGCTTGACGCCGGCGGCGCGCGCCGCCGCCAGGATCCGGTTGGCATCGCGCGCCTTGTGCGGATCGCCGGGCAGCGAGGCGAACGTGCCGTCGCCGGGAAAGCCGGTGTCGATCAACAGCGTCTGCCCGCTCGGCGTCACGACCAGCGTCGACTGGCCCCCCTCGACATCGATGAAATAGATGTCGAGCGTCCGCTGCTGCGCCGCCGCCGGGCGCGGCGCGGCCACGGCGAGCGCGAGAATGACGACCAGGCGACCGAACGGTTTCACTGCTCCTCCTCGTGAGATGCTTGCGCATGCGCCTCGGGCTCGTCGTCTCCGGCGGCTTCGATCCGTCGGGACGGGATCGCGTCACGCCGAGCCTGCTGTGGCTGGTCGAACGTCTCGCCCGCCGGCACGACGTGCACGTATTCGTCCTCGACTACTTCGCGGCGCCGTGCCGGTATCCGCTGCTCGGCGCCACCATCCATGATATCGGACGCGCCGGCGGATTGCCGGGGCGCCGCCGCGCCGGCCAGCGCCGCCGTCTCGCGGCGGCGATCGACGCACACGGGCGGTTCGACGTGCTGCATGCCTATCAGGGGATCCCGGCGATCGTCACCGCGCCGCTGGCGCGGGATCGCGGCGTGCCGCTGGTCGTGACGCTCGACAGCGGAGAGCTGACGGCGATCGACGACATCGGCTATGGCCTGCAGCGCCGCTGGTTCGATCGCCGCGCAATCGCGTGGACGATCGGGATCGCGGCGCGGGTCACGGTCGCCACGGGGTTCATGGCCGGCCTGATGCCGGCGGCCGACGGCGGCACCGCGGTGGTGCCGCTCGGCGTCGATGCCGCGGCATTCCCTCTTGCCGCGCGCGCGGACGGCCCGCCGTGGCGGCTGCTGCGCGTGGCCAGCATCAACCGGGTGAAAGATTATCCGGTTCTGCTCGAGGCCATCGCGCTGGTCGCCGCCCGCGGCATCGACGTGTACCTCGACGTGGTCGGCGAGGACACGATGAACGGACGGATGCAGGCGCTGGCGCGGACGCTCGGCGTCGACGGGCGCGTGACCTTCCACGGTTTCCAGCCGACGGATCGCGCCGCCGCGTTCTATGCGCGCGCGCACCTGCACGTGGTCTCGTCGCGCCACGAAGCGGCCGGGGTCGTCGTGCTCGAAGCGGCCGCGGCGGGTGTGCCGACGGTCGGGACGCGGGTCGGCTATATCGCGGACTGGCAGCCGGATCGCGCGGTCGCCGTGGCCGTCGCCGATCCGCAGGCGCTGTCGGGCGCGATCATCGATCTGCTGCAGGATGAGGCGAGGCGTGAGCGGATCAGGTCGGCCGCGCGCGCATGGACGCTGGCGCATGATGCGGACTGGACGGCCGCAGCGTTCGATCGGATCTACCGCGAAGTGGCCACCATACCGCCGCTTCTCCGATCGCGACGCTGACCGCCGCGCCGACACTGCCGAAAGCAGGAATCAACACGGCGCCGAGCGCGAGCTGGACGACGAGCGCGACAGCGCTCCACTGGAGGACGCGGGTTTCGCCGCCGGACGCGTAGAGGAACACTTTCCGGCCGGAGTTGCTCAGCAGCGGGATCAGGCCGACGCTGACCCAGAACAGCGCCGGCGCGGCGCGCGTGAACGACGGTCCGTACACCAGCCGCAGCACCGGACCGGCGAACAGGGCGCAGCCGACCGCGGCCGCCGTGGCCCCGGCGAGCAGCATGCGATCGAAGGTGCGGAACACGCGATCGGCGGCGGCGCGATCGCGGCCGTGCTCGTGCGTCAGCACCGGCAGGGCGCCGGCAAAGACCGCCTGGGGCGCGAGCCGCGCCACGGTGCCGAACCGCGACGCCGCGGCAAACAGGCCGAGCTCCGCCTGGGTCGAGAAGTAGCCGAGCATCAGCGGACCGATCCGCGTCTGGACGTTGGCGACCAGACCGGACAGCGCGAACGGCAGCGCGCGGCGCAGCAGCACCACGATCGCATCGGGCGCCGGCAGCCGGACCGCGCCGCGCTCGCCGAACACGCGCCGCCACGCAACAGCCGCGGTCGCAATCTGCGCGAGCTGGACCAGGATCGCGAGCGTGATCAACGACACAATCCGGCCGTCGCGCGCCGCGCCGCCGCGCACCATCAGCGTCGCCGCGACCATCTGGATCGCGAGCCACGCGGATTCGATCGCGAGCACCGTCGGCAGCCACCGCGGTTGCGACCGGAACAGCGCGCCGAAACAGCCGTAGACGGCGCCGGCCGTGCCAAGCGCGGCGGCGACGCGCAGGCCCGCGACCGTCTCGGCGTCGGCCGACAGCGAGGTCGCGCCGGCATACAACAGCGCCGCCAGCGGCACGGCGAGTGCCAGGCGAAGCACGAGCGCGCCCGCGAGCAGCCGGCCTGGTTCCGCGTCCTGCCGCGCGGCGTCGCGCGTCAGCAGGACCCCGAAGCCGAGATCGACGACGACCGTGAGCGTGGACGCCCACGCGGTGCACAGGATCCAGCGGCCGAAGCGCTCGGCGCCCAGGCCGCGCGCCAGCGCAAACGACAACCCGAACCCGATCGCCGCACGGGCGAGATTCGATCCGAGAAAGGCGGCGCTCAGCCGGGCGATGCGCGTCAGCGGCGTCATGCCGCGGAGACCCCCGGCTCCGCAATCGGCGATCCGGCGATCCGGCGCACCAGACCCGAGTCGGCGATCTTGCGGGCGCCGTCGACGCGCAACGGCCGCGGCGAGACCTTGCGCGCCTGGAAGATTGGGGCGCAGTCCGGATCGCCGGCCAGCGGCCGGCCTTCGACCACCACCAACCTGACGTCGCGCCGCCGCGCGTCGAGCAGCGCCGCCGCCGGCTGGTCGGCGAGCCGCGGCAGCACGACCAGGTCGGCCGGCGCGCCGACGCACAACCGTCCGGCGCGCGGCTGCCGCAGCAAGGTGGCGGCATCGGTGGTCACCATGCGCATCAGCGTCTCTGGCGGAAATCCAGCCGCGTCGCGCGCCGCGCGCAGCTCGTCGAGCAGATCCAGCGATCCGGTGACGCGCGAATCCGTGCCCAGCGCCACGGTGACGCGGCAGGCGGCGTCGCCGCCGACGAGGCCGCACACCGCCGCGGTGCGCCCGAACAGAAACGCATTCGAGGCCGGACACCACACCAGGCCGGCGCCGGCGCGCGCCACGCGGCGCCAGCCGTCTTCGTCGATCGCCACGCCATGAACGAGCACCGTGTTGGACTTCAGGCAGCCGAGCGCCTCGAGCCGCGGCAGTTCTGCGCGCGCGTTCTCGTCGATCCCCTCGGCCAGGTGGACGACGAACGGCGCGTCGGAGGGGGTTGCGCGCCAGCGGACCGCGACGTCGCCGCCGGGCTCGCCACGGGCACCGGCCGGCTGCGTCTCGAGCAGAAACGAATGGGCCCATCCGTAGCGGCGGACGACGCGGATCGGCATCGTGCGGCGCAGTTCCGGGTAGAACGGGTTGTGGTGCGCGACCGTCGTCACCCCCGACAGCAGATTCTTCAGCGCGCCGATGAACACCCGTTCGATCAACGGGTGCGCCCGGCCGTTGCGGAGGACCGGGTCGGCCGACAGCCGCGGCGCCATGTCGGCAATCCAGCCGGAGGCGTTGTCGTAGCGATCGCGCCCCTTGATCCGGCCGTAGTGATTGAGCTCGAGGTGATCGTGCGCATTGACGAGCCCCGGCACGACGAAGCCGCCGTCGAGATCGAGGACCGTGTCGCCATGCTTCGGCCGCTCGCCGATCGACAGCACCCGTGACGAAAAGCGGATCGACTCGGCGATCCCGTCGCCCGCCGCGACACGGGCGTTGACCAGCGAGACGGCGTTGGCCCAGATCACGGTTCTTTCACCACATGAAACACGACGACCACCTGGGGGTTTCCCCATCGGCGGCGGAACGCCTTGACGCCCGGTTCCGCGTCGTCTCGTTGCGAGCTGAACCGCGGCTCGCGGATCGCGCGCACGCGCAGCCCGGCGGCGGCGAGCGCCGCCAGGTGGTCGTCAATCGCGTGCGGGTTGTACGACAGGTCGTGCATCGCACCGTCGGCGCTGCGGAACGTCCGGCTCCAGCCGCGCTGCGCCCACGACGGATGGAAGTCGGAGTACACGAGTTGACCGCGGATCGTCAGCACGCGGGCCATCTCGCGCGTCCACGAGCCCAGGTCGGCGATGTCGCCGACCATCAGCGACGCGTTGATCAGATCGAAAACCCCGCGCCGGAACGGGAGGCGGCACGCATCGCCGCAGACGCGGCCCGATCGCGGGTGGCCGCGCTTCAGCATCGCCAGCGAGAAGTCGAGGCCGCAGACGGTGGACGCGCCGGTGGCGTACAGCAGCGGCACGTAACGGCCCGATCCGGTGCCGACGTCGAGCGCGCACGTCGCGCGCAGGTGCGCGAGCAGCGGCTCGACGACCTCCTGCTCCACCCGCATCAACGGATTGTGGGCGACCGGCGGATACGTCTCCGCCCACAGCTCGTAGGCCTCGTGCGCCGGCAGCGTCACGCTCAAAACCCCGTCGTCTCCGGACGCTGGTAGTGCAGGAGACGGTTGATGGCGCGGAGCTCGTACGGCGCGCCATACCATTTCATCCGGTAGCGCAGGCCGCTGGCGGCCTTGAGCGCGGCGCGGCGCCAACCGGTCAGGCGCAGATCGGTCACCGTCGGATAGAAGGCGTTGACGACGCGCTCGAAGTCGCGGACGCGGCGGCGGACGCCGCCGACCGCCGGATCCATCCACGGGATGTTGTCGCCGCGGCGCATCGAGAGCTGCTCCCACTCCGGCGAGGCCCACTCGTCGAGCGTCTCCGGAAACGCGAACCCGAGCCGCTTCGCCTCGGTATACAGCGTGCCGTCGAGCGGCACCGGCGTGTAGGTGTAGAGCACGATCTCGGTGGCCGGGTTGATCGCCTTGATGCGCCTGATGAAGTCGAACGTCGTCTCGACGTCCTTCGCCGGATCTGGCGGGCAGCCGAGCACGAACGAGAACTCGGGGACGACGCCGAAGCGGCGCAGGCGCGCGGCGAGCTCGAGGGTCAGGCCGGCCGACGCTTTGCCGCCCTTGTTCATGCGCGCGAGGGCGGCGTCGGTGCCCGATTCGGCGCCGGAGAACACCATCTTCAGCCCCGAGCGCGCCATCTTCGTCCACGTCGCGTCGCTGTACTGCATCAGGATGTCGGCGCGGCCGAGCGCCCACCACCGCAGGCCGAGGCCGGCGATCCGCTCCGCGAACTCGGCGGTGCGCGCTTCGCTGATGAAGAAGTCCATGTCGTGCATCTGGACGGCGTCGACCCGATAGGTGGTCACGACGTGCCGCATGACCCGCTCCATGCGCGCGGGGGACTGCGCCAGCCATCGCCGGTTCGACATCGCCACCACCGCACAGAAGCTGCAGGCGAACGGACAGCCGAACGACGAGTTGTGCGCGATGGTGCGGTCGCCGAGGTAGTTGTTGTGGATGTAGCGTTCCATCGGCACGCGGTGGTACGGCAGGTCGGGCAGGTGGTCGAGGTCGGTCAGCGGCTGCACTGGGTTGTTCACGAGGTCGGCGCCCGCCCTCCAGGACAGGCCGCCGACGCTATTGAGCACGCCGCCCGATCGCAGCACCTTGATCAGCTGCAGAATCGCGAGCTCACCCTGCGACCGGATCACGAAGTCGACATAGGGGGCGCGCAGCACGGTCTCGGCATGCTGCGTGGGGAAGTATCCGCCCCACACGATCGGCACGTGCGGCAGTGCCGCCTTCACCCGCCTGCAGACGGCGACGGCCTGGGTCAGTTGCGGTCCCGGCATGACGCTGACCGCGAGGAGCGGGACCAGCGAGCGGGGCACGTCGCTGAGCCGCGCGATGATGTCCGCCGCCGGGTCCGGCACCACGTTGCCGTCGACGAGCGCCCACGATTCGGACCCCTCGAGCATCGCCGCCAGCGACAGCAGCGACAGCGGCAGCGGCTGTTTTCCCGGCGTGGTCGAGATCGGGTTGTAGAGGATGATCATTGCGCCACCCACAACCCGAACGCGGCCGGTGCGCGCCGCAGCCGGATGCGCGCCATGCTCCGCCGCACGCGCCAGCCGAGCGGACCGCGCGACGGCACGAATTGGGCGCGGAGCGCGAGTTTGTCGGCGACGCCGTCGAGGCGCGCGAACGTCAGGTACCCTTCCCCCGGCTGAACCACGTCGGCGCAGCCGCATTCGCCGATCAGGTGCTGCCGGGCCGACCCGACCATCGCCGAGCCGTCCCGGTCGGCGCGGAACATCGGCGAGTCCATCACCACGAGCGTGCCGCCGGGCGCGAGCACGCCGTAGGCGCGCTCGAGCGTCGCCGCGATGTCTGCGGCGTAGTGCAGCGACCCGTTGAAGACGACGAGATCGAACTGCCCCGCCGCGAACGGCAGTGCGTCGAAATCGGCCTGGACCGCGGTGAACGGCGTCGCGTAGTGCCGGCTGGCGCCAAGCCCGTCGACCTCGTCGTCGATCGCATCGACGGCGACGGCGTGATGACCGAGCGCCGCGAGGCGGTGCGACAACCAGGCGCTGCCGGCGCCGAGATCGAGCACCCGGAGCTGCAGCTCGCCGGCGGCGAGGACGTGACCGAGGAGGTGGTGATACGTCTCGCGGCGGACCTGCCAATCGCGCGCGTGGGGATCGCCCGGCGCGACCGACGGCAGGCGCCGATAGTAATCGGGCGCGGCGGGGCGCCGCCCTTCACGCTGGCGCACGATCCGGTACTGGCGTACGAACGGCTCGAGGCGCGCGCCGCGGGTGTCGGTGAGAAACCGCCACAGCCCGCCGCGCCGGTCGAACCGCCGGCTGCACGCGGCGCAGGCGAACTGCTCCGCGCCGGTCTCGACCAGATCGGTGCGGCACTCGGGACAGACGAAGCGCGGCACCCACATGGCTCAGGCCTTCCGCATCACGATGACGAAGTGATCGCCCCAGCCGCGCAGCACCGGCCAGCCGGCGCAGCGGTCTTCCGCGCGCTGCAGCCGATCGACGAGCGCGGGGTGGCGATCCGCGAATGCCTGCAGGTAGGGCGGCGGCGTCAGCAGTCCGAGCGCGCGCAGCGACACCCGGCGCAGGCCCGCGGGCGCGAACGCGCGCTCGCACTCGCCCGGGCTGATATAGCGCGTCCAGACGGTCCGCCCGTCCAGCGGTACCGGTACCACGCCGCGGCGAAAGCGGATCAGCGCGCGCGACCAGTTGCCGCGCGCCGCGTAGAGCGCGATTTCCCACGGACAGACGCGCCCGATCACGGAGGCGATCAGCAGGCCGCCCGGCCTCAGCGTCGCGGCGAGGCGCGGGGCGGCGGCCGCCAGATCGGCGACGCAGTTCAGCGGACCGAAGTTGGCATACGCCGCATCGAACCGGGCTGCGGCGTCCTCGAGGCGGTCGACCTCGTGAATGCCGACGTGCTGGACGTCGACGCTGCTCTCGACGCCGGCGTCCACGACCCGGCGGCGCGCTTCGTCCACCATCGCGGGGGACCAGTCGATCGCCGTCACCCGATACCCCGCGATCGCCATCGTCGTCGCATCGGTGCCCGGGCCGCAGCCCAGATCGAGCAGGCGCGATCCCGGCGGCACGAGCGCGGTGATCGTCCGCTGGACGCGGTCGCGCATCGCGCACAGCAGCGGGTTGTCGCGATTCGACCGGTCGTATCCGGCGGCGACGCCGTCGAACGCTTCGCGGGTGTCGAGCAGCGCGCGGGTCACGCCCATGGCGCGCTCCGCCAGGAGGTCTTGAGCGAGCACACGCAGCGCACGCACACCGGGTCGGCGCCGACGTCGAACGACGCGCGGAACGTGCGCAGGTTGCGTGCGACGATCGTCGCGATCGGGGTCTGGCGCACGTTACCGACCGACCCGTGAAAGAAGCATGGACGCACGGAGCCGTTGGCCTCGACCACGACCGAGACCCACGGTGCGTTGCACGACACCGCGGGAAACGGCTCGGCGCCGTTCAGTGCCGCGTAATACCGCGGCAGCCGCCGCAGCCTGTCGGCCGATTCCGCCACGAATCCGGACGCGACATCGGCGGCATAGACCTTGATCGTCCGCTCGATGATGGCCTCGAACTCGTCGATCTCCCCGGCATCGAGCGCCAGGCCGCGCAGCGGGTTGCGATCGTCGGCCGGACGGGCGGCATCCGGTGCGGCGGCGCGCCCGAAGCCGAGCGACGAGATGTCGGCAGGCAGGAACGAAATGCGGTCGAGGCCGAGGGCCTTCGCGTATTCGATGAGGCGCGGCAGCTCACGGAAGTTGGCGCGATGCAACGTCGCCCGGCCCGACACCGGAATGTCCGGGGCGCGCTGACGCAGCCGCGCGACGCCGCGGCCGACGACCGCGAGCGCGTCGACGCCGCGGATCTGCTCGTAGAGCGAAGCCGTGGTCGCGTCGAGCGAGACGATGACGCGCCGGAACTGCTGCGCGACGCGATCGGCGAAGCGCTCGAGCAGCACGCCGCTGGTCAGCAGGTGCAGCGTCATCCCCTGATCGCGGAACAGCTGCGCCGCATCGAAGACCTCAGGCCGCAACAACGGCTCGCCGCCGGAAAACACCACCATGCGCGTGCCGAGTGCCGGCAGCGCACGCGCGATCTCCTCAATTTCCGGCAGCGTCAGATCGTCGGCGCCGGTCTGCTTCCACCAGTCGCACGAGATGCACCGGCTGTTGCAGCGCCCGGTCGGGTAAAAAATCAGCAGCGGGAGGACGAACGTGCGATTGGTCACCGCCCCGAGCCGCACCAGCGTCGCGGTCGCGATCGCGGACGCCGTCATGCCTGCACCTGGCGCATCCACTCGACGATCGTCTTTTCGATCGGAAACGCGTACACGTCGCGCCGGCA
>JAOBWF010000101.1 GCA_025463215.1 Acidobacteriota bacterium
TCTCCATGTCGAGCAGGCGCGAGCGCAGCACCTTCATCGCCTTGGCGCGGTTCTTGATCTGCGATTTCTCGTCCTGCTGCGAGACGACGACGCCGCTCGGGAGGTGGGTGATGCGGACGGCGGAATAGGTGGTGTTGACGCTCTGGCCGCCCGGACCGCTGGAACAGAAGGTATCGACGCGCAGATCCTTGTCGTTGATCTGAACGTCCACTTCTTCGGCTTCGGGCAGCACGGCAACCGTCACGGTCGATGTGTGGATGCGGCCGCTCGCTTCGGTCGCGGGCACGCGCTGGACCCGGTGGACGCCGCTTTCGTACTTCAACTTGCTGTAGGCGCCGCGCCCTTCGATCATCGCGATCACTTCCTTCAGGCCGCCGACGCCGGTGTCGTTGCTCGACATCACCTCGAGCCGCCAGCCGTGGCGCTCCGCATACATCGAGTACATGCGGAACAGCTCGGCGGCGAACAGCGCCGCCTCGTCGCCGCCGGTGCCGGCGCGGATCTCGAGCATCACGTTCTTGTCGTCGTTCGGATCCTTGGGGATGAGGAGGATCTTCATCTCGCCGATCAGCGCGTCGCGGCGGACCGCCAGCGACTTGACCTCCTCTTTCGCGAGGTCGCGCATGTCGGCGTCGCCGCCGCTGACCAGCTCCTCGGCCTCGGCGAGATCGCGCGCCACGGTCTTGTACTCGCGGAAGCGCTCGATCAGCGGCTCGACCTCGGCGAGCGCCTTGGCGTGCTTCCGGTACTCCTGCGGCTCGCTCTGCACTTCACTCGTGCCGAGCAGCCGCATCAGCTCTTCGTAGCGCTGTTCTTCGGTGGCTAACTTGTCGAACATGGCGTTGTTTACTGGGGAAACCGCCAAGACCGCAGACAAAAACCCTGCGCGTCCGGCGCTCTCCGCGGTTCCTTCTTCATCCCCCCGACACCGGCGGCAGAAACGCCACCTCGTCGCCGTCGCCGATGACGTGGTCCATGCGCGCGTAGTCGGCGTTCACCGCGCTCGAGATCGAGCGTTCGTAGCGGGCGAGCTCCGGGAACTCGGCGGCGAGCTGGCGCCACACGTCGCGAATCGTCGCGCCGGCGGCGATCTCGCGCGGGAGCTCCGTGGCGCCGGTGATGTCCCTGAGCCGCGCGAACAACCGCACCGTCACGCGCACGCGATCCGCTCCGCTGCCGCGCGCGCCTGCTCGTCGTCCGGGTTCGCGGTCGCGCCTTCGATCCAGACTTCGCCGCCGTCGAAGAACTCGTGCTTCCAGATCGGCGCGATCTGCTTGATCCGCTCGATCGCGTAGCGGCATGCGCCGTAGGCGTCGCCGCGGTGCGGCGAGCGGGTCGCGATCGCGACGCTCGCCTCGCCAACCTCGAGCCGGCCGGTGCGGTGATGCAGCGCCAGCCGCGCGCTCGGCCACCGTTCCGCGATCTCCGCCGCGATCCGCTCGAACGATTTCAGCGCGAGCGGCTCGTAAGCTTCGTACTCCAGATATCGGACGCTGCGCCCGAGGTTGTGGTTGCGGACCAGGCCAAGGAACGTCACCACCGCGCCATCCTGCCCCGCGCCGGGGCCGTCGCCGACGGCTGCGGCGATCCGCTCCAGCTCGAGCGGCTCGGCTCCGATCGCAAGAAGCGGCGTCACCGTTTCAGTATACCGCCCCAGAAATGATCGAGCGGGCCATGGCCATGACCGAGCCCGGGTGCGTGACGGATCGCCCCGGCGACGTATTCCTGCGCGCGGCCGGCGGCGATCGGCAGCTCCCATCCGAGCGCGAGGCCGGCGGCAAGCGCCGACGCGAACGTGCAGCCGGTGCCGTGCGTATGCCGCGAGTCGACGCGCGGTACACGCAATTCGAAGAAGGCGTTGCCGTCGAACAGCAGATCTACGACTTCGCTCAGGTGCGAGGTGCGGGGGGCGGGGTGCGAGCCGGGTTCGGGGTGCGAGGTGCGGGGGCCGAGGTGCGCGGTGCGGGATGCGGGGGGCGGGCTGCTGAATGCGTGACCGCCGGTGATGATCACCGCCGCCGCGCCCATGTCCTGAATGCGCCTCGCCGCTTCGTAGGCATCGTCCAGCGAATGGATGATGCGTCCGCTCAGCGCCTCGGCCTCCGGGATGTTCGGGGTGACGACGCGGGCGAGCGGGAAGAGCTCGGTGCACAGGACCCGGACGCCGTCTTCGTCGAGCAGCCGCTCGCCGCTCGACGACACCAGCACCGGATCGACGACGACGAGCGGCAGATCCAGCTCGGCAATCGCGGCGGCGACCGCTTCGGCAATCGCGGCATTCGCGAGCATGCCGATCTTGGTCGCGTGCAGTGTGAGGTCCCCCGCGACCGCTTCAAGCTGCGCCGTCACGAGATCGGCCGGCAGCGCGAAGGTCGCCTCGATCCCCTTGGTGCTCTGGGCGGTAATCGCCGTGATCGCGCTCGCGCCATAGAGCCCGAACGCGGCGAATGTCTTGAGGTCCGCCTGGATGCCGGCGCCGCCGCTGGAGTCGCTTCCCGCAATTGTCAGCGCTGTACGCATACGCTAAGATCCGCCTTCATGTATCCAACACTGCTCGATACCGTGACGACCCGGACAGATTCCCGCTTCCGCGCCGCCGAACAGGCCGGCGCCGTTCTGTTCGTGACGGTCCTGACCGCGATCGCCGCGCAGATCAGCATCCCGCTGCCGTTCACGCCGGTGCCGTTCACGTTTCAGCCGATGGTGGTGCTCCTCGGCGCCGCCGCGCTTGGCCCGCGGCTTGGAATGGCCAGCCAGATTCTCTACCTCGCGCTCGGCTTCGCCGGGCTGCCGGTCTTCGCCGCGTCGCCGATGCTGCCGCAGGGGGCCGCGCGGCTGCTCGGGCCGACCGGCGGCTACCTGATGGCGTATCCGTTCGCGGCGTTCGCGGCCGGCTGGCTCGCGGCGCGCGGCTTCGATCGGCGCTATTTCACCGCGGTCGCCGCGATGATCTGCGGCCTCGCGATCGTCTTCACCGGCGGCATCCTGTGGCTCACGATGGCGTCGACGCCGTCGATCGGCCTCGCCGGCGCGCTCGCCACCGGCTTCGTGCCGTTCATCATCCCCGATCTGGTGAAGCTGCTCGCGGCCGCGGCCGTGATGCCGGCGCTGTGGCGGATCACGGGGTCGGCTTCGCGCTAGCCCGCCCGAACACCAGCAGGAACACGAACGGCGGAAAATCCTCCCGCGTGATCAGCTGCAGGCCGGCGGCGTTCGCCGCGGCGATCACCCGGTTCGGATCGACGCGCTGACGCGCCTCCGGGCCGGGGCCGCCGCTGCCCGGCGTCCAGTCGACGATCCCCAACCGCCCCTGCGGCTTCAGCGACGCCGCGACGTTGCGCAGCAGCGTTACCACCAACGTTGGATCCTCCGGCACGTCCATCTCGTGGAAGGCGTCGGAGATGAGCGCCGCGTCGAGGCCCGGCGGCAGATGGGGATCGCTCGGCGTGCCCAGCACCGTCGTCACGTTCGTCAGGTTCTCGCTCTGCATCCGGCGGCTGATGCCCTCGAGCATCGCGCGCTGAATGTCTTCGGCGTAGACGCGGCCGTTCGGGCCGACGCGCTCGGCGAGCTGCAGCGTGAACCAGCCGCCGGCGGCGCCGAGCTCGGCGACCTTCGATCCTTCCGCGACGCCGATCGCGTCCATGATCTGATCCGGTTTCTGCCACTGCTCGCGATCGGGTGCTTCGAGCAGCCCGAGATCCTGGGTACCGAACAGACGGCCGTTGGCCTTGCTCTGCTGGGCGGGAACGGCTGCAGCGCCGGGCCAGGCCCGATTCGCGGGAAGGGCGATCATCGCGAGCACGACCAGCAGGGGCTTCATTCCTTTCCTGCCGTTCCTGCCCCGGTCTCTCCCACGATCCCGGCCCGCGTCATCGATTCGACCGACAGGATGTCATCGAGGCGAGCCTCGTCGAGCAGGCCGCGCTCGAGGACGAGCGCGCGGATCGACTTGCCGCTCTTGACCGCTTCCTTCGCGATGTCGGCGGTCGCGGCGTAGCCGATGTACGGGCTGAGCGCGGTCGCCGCAGCGGTGCTGCGATCGAGCAGCTCGCGCGCGCGCGCGCCATCGGCGGTGATGCCGTCGACGCATCGCAGGCGGAAGACCTTCAGCGCCTCGCGCAGGATCTTCGAGGCGTGGAGCGCGTTCCATGCGATCACCGGCATCATCACGTTGAGCTCGAGCTGGCCCGCCTCGCATGCGATCGCCACCGTCGCGTCGCAGCCCATCACCTGGAAGCAGACCTGGTTGACCATCTCGGGCACCGACGGGTTGACCTTGCCGGGCATGATCGACGATCCGGGCTGCACCGCCGGCAGCGCGATCTCGGACAGGCCGGCGCGCGGGCCCATGCTCAGCAGGCGCAGGTCGCTCGCGATTTTTCCGGTTTCGACCGCCAGCCGGCGCAACGCGCTCGAGTAGGCGAGCACGTCCCCCATGCTCTGCGTGACCCGAAACAGGTTTGCGGCCGGCGTCAGCGACAGGCTGGTGTAGCGCGTCAGGTTGTCGACCACCAGGCGCCGGTAGACGTCTCCGGCGTTCAGTCCCGTGCCGACGGCCGTGGCGCCGATGTTCAGCTCCCGCAATTGCGCGGACGCGGCGATCACATCCTGCTCGCCGCGGTGCACGCATGCGGCGTATCCGCTGAACTCCTGGCCGAGCGTCATCGGCACCGCGTCCTGCAGATGCGTACGGCCGGTCTTCAGCACGCCGGCGAACTCGCCGGCCTTGTGCGCCAGCGCGTCGGCGAGCGCGCCCGCCGCCGCGGCGAGCGGCGCCGCACCAAGGAGGAGCGCCAGGCGCGTCGCGGTGGGGTAGACGTCGTTCGTCGACTGCCCCATGTTGACGTGATCGTTCGGATGGACGCGTCGATACGTGCCCTTCGGTTGGCCGAGGATCTCGCCGGCGCGGTTGGCGAGCACCTCGTTCGCGTTCATGTTGTGCGACGTTCCCGCCCCCGCCTGGTAAATGTCGACGACGAACTGATCGCGGAGTCCACCGGCGAGGATTTCGTCCGCCGCGGTCCCGATCGCGGCGGCGACATCGGCTGGCAGACGGCCCAGCGCGGCATTCGCGGCGGCCGCCGCTTTTTTGATCAGGATGGTGGCGACGATGAGATCGTCGGGCGCGCGCAGGCCGCTGATCGGAAAGTTCGCGACCGCGCGCGGTCTGCACGCCGTAGTAGGCGTCGGCGGGGACGTCGAGCGCGCCAAGCGGATCGGTTTCTTTGCGGAAGCTCTCAGCCATCAGCTTTCAGCTCGCAGGACGCCCTCAGCGCTCAGCCCTTCGCCACCAGCCCGTAGCCCTCAGTATACTCAGCGGATATGTTGCCCTCATTCTTTGACAGCGTCCTGCAGCTCATCGTCCGCACCTCGACCGACCTGCCGCCTGACGTGCGCGCGGCGATGAAGCACGCGCTCGTCGCCGAGCCGGCCGCGACGCGGTCGTCGCAGGCGCTGACGATCATCGCGCAGAACATCGACCTGGCGTCAGACGCCGAAGGGGCCATCTGTCAGGACACCGGGATGCCGACCTTCGAGGTCAAGACGCCGGTCGGCGCCAACCAGATCTGGATGCGCCAGCAGATTCGCGAGGCGATCGCCGAAGCGACGCGCCGCGGCAAGCTGCGGCCGAACTCGGTCGACTCGATTACCGGCACGAACTCCGGCGACAACCTCGGTCCCGGCACGCCGATCATCCACTTCGATCAGTGGGAGCGCGACGCGATCGAGATCAAGTTGATCCTGAAAGGCGGCGGCTGCGAGAACACCAACGCCCAGTACGCGCTGCCGGTGGAGCTGCCGCACCTCGGGCGCGCCGATCGCACCCTCGACGGCGTCAGGAAATGCATCCTGCACGCGGTCTGGCAGGCCCAGGGCAAGGGGTGCGCGCCGGGCGCGGTCGGCGTCTGCGTCGGCGGCGATCGCACATCAGGCTACACGCACGCGAAAGAACAGCTGTTCCGCACGCTCGACGACATCAACCCCGATTCGCGGCTGGCGGAGGTCGAGGCATCGGTGATGGCGGCGGTCAACGATCTCGAGATCGGCACGATGGGATTCGGCGGCAAGGTGACGCTGATCGGCTGCAAGATCGGCGCGCTCAACCGCCTGCCCGCGAGCTTTTTCGTGTCGGTGGCGTACGACTGCTGGGCGTTCCGCCGTCTCGGGGTCGAGCTGAACGCGCAGAGCGGCGCGATCGACGCGTGGCTGTATCGCGATCCGTCGCACCCGATCATTCCGATGCTCGATCAGGCGGGCTTCAGGCGCACCGGCACGGAGGTCGCGCTCCGCGCGCCGCTGCGGGAAGCCGACGTCCGCGCCCTCAAGGTCGGCGATGTCGTCATGATCTCCGGCCGGATGTTCACGGGCCGCGATGCCGTGCACTCGCATCTGATGAAGCACGAGCCGCCGGCTGACCTGCGCGGCTCGGTGCTGTATCACTGCGGGCCGGTCGTCGTGAAGGAGGCCGACGGCGGCTGGCGCGTCACCGCCGCCGGTCCGACCACCAGCATCCGCGAGGAACCGTATCAGGGCGAGATCATCAAGCGCTATGGCGTGCGCGCCGTCATCGGCAAGGGCGGCATGGGCGCCAAGACGCTCGCCGCTTTGCAGGAACATGGCGCGGTCTACCTGAACGCGATCGGCGGCGCCGCGCAGTTCTACGCCCGCACGATCAAGAAGGTCGACGATGTGTCGCTGCTGGAGTTCGGCACGCCGGAAGCGATGTGGCACCTCGAGGTCGAAGACTTCCCCGCGATCGTGACGATGGACGCGCACGGCAACTCGCTGCACAAGGACGTCGAGCAGGAGTCGGGGCAGCATCTCGAAACCATCGGGGTCTGAACGACGATCCGGAAGGAACCGCGAAGCGCACGGAGCACGCGGACAACAGTCCTTCCGGACGTACCTTTCGCGTGTCGGCCTGCGTAGTAGTCGTTATGGACATTCCTGCCGACGGCCGTCCCACAGGCGAGTTCGACGCGCGCTATCTCGCCTTTCTCGAGACGATCACCACCCTGCGTCCCAGCCTGCATCGCTACTGCGCGCGCATGACCGGGTCGGCGCTCGACGGCGAGGACGTCGTCCAGGAGGCGCTGCTGCAGGCCTACCGCAAGCTCCCGGTGTGGGACGATACGCGGCCGCTCTCGCCGTGGCTGTTCCGCATCGCGCACAATCGCTGCATCGATTTTCTGCGCCGCCGCGGTGTCCAGAGCGAGGCGGAGACGCTGGCGATGTCGAGTGACGTCGTCGATCCGATCGATGCCACCGGGCCGGCGCTCGGCCGCGCCGTCGAGCATCTCGTGACCGCGCTGCCGCCGAAGGAGCGCGCCTGCGTCCTGCTCAAGGATGTGTTCGACTACACCCTCGACGAGATCGCCGAGCTCGTCGACTCGACCGTGGGCGGCGTGAAGTCGGCGCTCAGCCGCGGCCGCGCCAAGCTGGCGTCGCTGCCGAAGACGCCGCCGGCGGCGGCGCCGGAGGTGTCGCCGCTGCTGCGGCTGTATGTCGAACGCTTCAACCGCCGCGACTGGGACGGCCTGCGCGAGTTGATCAGCGCCGACGCGCGGCTGCAGGTCGCCGATCGCTACGCCGGGCGGCTGGTCGACTCGCCGTATTTCAGCCGCTACGACGGCCGCGCCGTCATGTGGCGCATGGCGGCCGGCTTCGTCGACGGCGAGGCCGCGGTGGTCGCGCTGATTCGCGACGCGGTGGGGTGGACGCCGCGCGCGGTCGTCCGGCTCGAGATCGCCCACGATCGCGTCGTCGCCGTGAGCGACTATACGCATTGCCCGTGGCTGATTCCGGCCGCGATCGCCTTCGACGTATCCGCCGCGCCCGCGGAGCCGTAATACCAAGCGGAGGAGATCAGATGCAGACAAAAGACGCGATCAAGTTCGCCCTCGCCGCTTCCCATGGTGCGGTGCTCAGCGTCATCGACGACATGAAGGATGCGGCGCTGACGTTTCCGACGGCCAATGGCGGTTGTCATCCGTTGTGGGTGCTCGGCCATCTCGCGCTGGTGGAGGGCTCGATTCCCGCGGTGCTGACCGGCGAGCCGAACGCGGTCGGCGAGTGGGGGGCGCTCTTCGGCGAGCACTCGCAACCGATCGCCGACGCCGCGGCGTATCCGGCGTTCGCCGAGCTGCGCGCCGCATACGTGCGGCTGCGCGAGCGCAACCTGGCGCTGCTCGATTCGCTGACCGAGGCGGATCTGGACAAGGCGACGGTGGCGCCGCCGAAGGGACGCGAACGCGAGTTCGCCACCTACGGCACCAGCTTCCTGGCGCTGGCGCTGCACCAGATGATCCACCGCAGCCACGTCACCGACGCGCGCCGCGCCGCGGCCGTCGCCGCCTGAGAAGGCACCGCGGTTACTTCTTTTTCGTGAACTCTTTCAAACCCGGCCGCGCGTAGCCGTGTTCCATCGCGGCGACGTCGAGGTCGGTGGTTTCGATGTCGGTGATCGACAGCAGGGGAAATGGCGAGAGCTCGGGGACGTCGAGCGTCTTGAGATAGCCGCCGCAGGTGGCGCAGACCTCGATCCGCCGGTCCTTGCGCGATTCGTCGGGCGCGGCGGTGACGAACGCGTCGCCGCTCTCGTCGCAATAGATGCAGGCGTAGGTCGTCAGCTCCCATGCGCACGAACAGAACGAGCAGCGCAGTGTGCGATGGCCGCCGGCGACCTCGCCGACCGCCGGCCACGAGCCGCAGGCGGGGCAGTAGCCGTGATTCCACGCGTCGAGCGCGTCGCGCAGCTCGCCGGCGGCGACGCTGCCGAACAGCATGCGCTGCAGCGCGTGCGCGAACGGGCTGACCGCGAGCTCGGCGACCAGCCACATCAGATCCGGCGAAAGGCCGCGATGGACCGCGCCGGTGCGCAGTGCCCCCTGATCGCGGTGCAGCGACGCGGTCAGCAGCGACACGGCGTCCAATTGGCCGCCTTCGATCGACTCGCGGATATGCGACGCCGCTTCGCCCGCGCCGCCGTGCGCCAGGGCATCGCACAACTCGAACAGGACCGGCGTCAACACCGGAACGGGCAGCGGGATCGGCTCGCCGGCAAGGGCCGGGACGCCGCGCGCCAGCTTGGCCGCGACGTATTTCGGCGGCAGCGACAGCCGCGGCAGCCGGCCGCTCGCTACGGTCTCCGCGAGGTCGACCAAGCGGGTCAGCAGTTCACGCTGCAGGGCCAGCGCCGGCTCGAGGTCGGGGCGCGCCGCCCTGATGACCTGCCAGCGCCGTTGCGCCGATTCGAGCAGAATCTGCCGGGAAACGGCCTGAATTGGAACGTATGGCATGAGGCGGCAAGGCAGTATACCAACCGCGATCTTGGTATAATGAGGCCATGATCAATGTTTCAGAAACGGCGGCCTCGAAGATCAACGAGTTGCTCGCCGAAGAGAACAAGAACAACAGCGGCCTCCGCGTGTTCGTGCAGGGCGGCGGCTGCTCCGGATTCCAGTACGGTCTCATGATCGAGGAAAACGGCCAGGGCTCCGGCGACCAGGTGTTCGAGTCGCACGGCGTCAAGCTGTTCGTCGACCCGATCAGCATCCGGTACCTGACCGGCGCGGAAGTCGACTTCGTCGACACCATCACCGGCGGCGGGTTCACGATCAAGAATCCCCAGGCGACGTCGACCTGCGGCTGCGGCTCCTCCTTCTCGGTCGACTAAGAGCGAACCGGGAAGTTGATGGACCGTCAGCTTCCCGACCTGTCCGCGCTGCGTCCTGCGGGAAGCAAGCGATCGTCCAAACGCGACAGCGTGCTCGAGGTCTTCCTGCGCCAGGAAGGGCACGTCAGCGCCGACGATCTGTTCGATCTCGTCCGCCGCGAGACCGCCGGCATCGGGCGGGCGACCGTCTACCGCACCCTGCAATGGCTGGTCGGCGCCGGCGTCGCCCGCAAAGTCGATTTCGGCGACGGCCGCGCCCGCTTCGAGCCGGCCTACCGCCACCCGCGGCATTTTCATCTCATCTGCACCCGCTGTCATTCGTCCTCCGAGTTCCTCAGCTCCGACGTCGAGTCGCTGCTCGAGGAGATCGCGGCTGCGCGGCAGTTCACCACCACGCAGGCGACCGTCCAGATCTCCGGCATCTGCGAGCAATGCCGCACCGGCCGGCCGACGCCGCCGGTCGACGGCGCGACGACCGAGATGGTGTTCGCGCGCGATGCGCTGCGCATGGCGATTGCGACGGAACGCAGCGGCCTCGACTTCTACACGCGCGCCGCGGGGCTGACCAAGGATCCGCGCGGCCGCTCGATCTTCCAGAAGCTCGCCGCCGAAGAGGGTGAGCATCTCGGCACCCTCGAGACGCGCTACCGCGAGCTGCTCGCCGGCGATCCCGCGCTCGAGTCGCGGCCGACGTTCCTGTTCTTCAAGGGCGCGGCGAGCGGCCTGTTCGCCGAGGGCAGCAAGCAGCTGCGCCAGGGCGTGAACGATCAGGAAGCGCTGCTCATCGGCATCAAGTGCGAGCGCGGCTCGCACAAGTTCTTCAAGAAATACGGCGAGCGGTTCGAGGACTCCGAGGGCAAGCAGGTGTTCCTCGAATTCGCCGAAGAGGAGCGCGTCCACCTCGACCTGCTGATGCGCGAGTACCGCGCGCTGCGGCAGCGCCAGACCAAACCGTCGCCACGCGGCCGCGCCGCGCGGCGTCCGCGAACGCGCTCATGATCGATCTCCATACCCACACCACCGCGTCCGACGGCCGCTGCTCCGCCGCTGAACTGGTCACGCGCGCCGCCGCGGCGGGGGTGACCGTCCTGAGCGTCACCGACCACGACACCTGCGACGCATGCGAGGCGGCCGCGACCGCGTGCGCCGCCGCCGGCGTCACCTTCGTGACCGGCATCGAGATCACCGCGGTGCGCGAGGACGTCGACGTCCACGTGCTCGGCTACTTCTTCGATCCGCAGGCCCCCGCGTTGCGCGTGTTTCTCGCCGAGCAGCGGCAGCGCCGGATCGATCGCGTCGGCCGGATGATCGTGCAGCTCGAGGCGCTCGGCATGCCGCTCGACGCCGACGCCATCCTGCGTCCGGCGCTGGAGCAGCCGGGCAGGTCGATCGGCCGGCCGGCGATTGCGCGCGCCCTGGTGGCCGCGGGCCACGTCAAGACGTCGAACGACGCGTTCGCGAGCTGGCTGTCGCGCGGCCGCCCGGCGTTCGTTCCTCGCGAAGGCGCCGCCCCCGACACGGTGATTGCGCAGATTCACGGCGCCGGCGGCATCGCGTCACTGGCGCATCCGGGCCTGCTGCGGCGCGACGAGTGGATCGCCCTCTTCGCCGCCGCCGGCCTCGATGCGATCGAGGCGTATCACACCAATCACGACGAAGGCGCCACCGGCCGGTATCGGTCGATCGCGCATCGTCTCGGCCTCAGCGTCTCCGGCGGATCGGACTATCACGCGGACGCCTCGCACGGTTCGGCACATCCGGGCAGCGTGTGCCTGCCCCCGGACGCTTTCGATCAGCTGCGCGAGCGCGCCACCAGCCGCGCCAGCGCGTCGGGATCGGTCACCTCTTCGTAGAACAGCACCTCGAAGCCGTCGAACCGGCGCCGCAGTTCGTCAGGCTCGAGCAGGTGATCGGCTGACGCCGGCGGCCGGCCGAGCGCGCGCTGGTTGATGGTGAACGTCTCGTAGATCACCGCCCCGCCGGGCACGATGCTCGCCTGCAGATCCGCAAACAGATCCCGCTGAAGGTAGCGGCTCACCACCACCAGATCGAATCGAGCG
>JAOBWF010000054.1 GCA_025463215.1 Acidobacteriota bacterium
CGGCTTCACGCGTGAACGTGTCCTTCAGTCCGGCGGGATCGAGAATGGCGCTGCCGACGCCGCCGCGTGACGCGGACAACTGACCCTGCTCGCCGTTATCGAACACGCCGTTGCCGTTCTTGTCGGCCCAGCCGTACCGGTTGTACCAATCCACCGGGTTGTTGTTGACGTTTTCTCCGATCACCGCCGTCCCGGGCTTCCACCAGTACTGCGCGTAGTTGCCTTTGATCACCGTCTTGCCGCTGCCGGTCAGATCGTAGGTGAAGCCGAGCCGCGGCGCCGGCAGGTTCCAGGTCAGGAGGTTGTCGTTGGCGGCGAATGCAACCTGCGGCGCGGTGTTGAACGCGCTGGTCGGCGGCCCGACCTGCGCCGGCAGGAACGAGCGATAGCGATCGAACCGCGCGCCGAGGCTGAGCGTCAGCTTGCTGCTTGCCCGCCACGTGTCGGTGATGTAGAGGCCGAGCGTCCGCAGTCCGTCGAACGAATCGACCGGCGACTGAAACAGCAGCACTTCCGACGGCGCGCCGTTGCGCAGCACGTGCAGGATGTCGCCGGGCACGTTGCCGACGCCGCCGAAGCCGCGCTTGTACTCGGTGCTCTCGTTGAACAGCTCGCCGCCGATCTTGAAGTTGTGCGACCCCGCCCAGCCGTCCTTGAAGATACTCAGCGTGCCGAACGCCTGGTTGCGCCGCCGGTTGGTCCACCAGCCGTCCTGATTGCCGCCGCTGACGACGTTGGTGCTGAGATCCTGGAAGGCGGGGGCATTGCTGTTGCGGGTGTAGGGCCAGTCGTAACCGAACTGACCGCCGCGGACCTCGAAGAACATCTTGTCGCTGATCACGCTGTCCCACTCACCCTTGTAGGTGTGTCCCCAGTACTGCTGGTTGAGCGTCGAATCGGCGCTGTTGTGAATCGCCGCGCTCGCCGCAATCAGATAGCTGTCGAGACGGTTCGGCTGATATTTCTGACCCCACATGCCGTAGCCGATCAGCTTGTTGTTCGTGTTCAGCGTGTAGGTCGCCTTGCCGGAGACGTTCTTCAATCCGGTCTCGAACGGCTTGACCGGAAAGTTCGGCAGCAGCGACTGGATGTCCTGCTGGCGCAGCGAGCCGTACCACCACAGCTTGTCCTTGATCAGGAAGCCGCCGAGATCGCCGTTGACATCGTAGTAGCGGTGCATCTTGTTCAGGTCGGCGGCGGGAAGGCTCGCGCTGCCCTTCAGCCCGAGCGCAATCTGCGCGGCGTCGATATTGGTCGACTGGATGCCGGGGCTCTCGTAGTCGCTGTACAGCCGGCCGTGGTAGACGTTGCCACCGGACTTCGAGACGAACTGCGAGATGATGCCGGGCCACGGCATCTCGGCGCTCGACGTCCCGGTGCCGACCGACACTTCGTCGAACGCGCCGTAGTCGTAGTAGAAGCCGGCGGCGTTGGTCCCTTCGGTGTTGACGATGCCCTCGACCATCGGACGGTGCTGGTCGGCCTTGGTGTCGTACGAGGAGTAGCCGGTCTGCGTGCCGGCGCTGCTGCCGCCGACGTCGATGCGCTGGAGCTGCACGGCCGGCGCCTGCGCCATGATCGACCAGAAGTCGCGCGCGTTGGGCAGCGACTCCAGCTGCTTGGCGTCGAAGATGGTCGCGGTCTTGGTCGAGGAGACGTCGACGACCGGGGAGGCGCCGCTGACCGTCACCGTTTCCTGCAGCGAGGCGACCTTCAGCTCGACGTTCACCGTCGCCGTGAAGCCGACGCCGATGCTGATGCCTTCGCGGATCACCGTCCCGAATCCACCCAGCTCGTACTGGACGGCGTAGAGGCCGGGCGGCACGCCGGGGATGCGGTAGATCCCCTCCTCGTTGCTGACGGTCGTGCGCGCGCCCTGCATCGCAGGGCTGGTTGCGGTCACCGTCACCCCCGGCAGCACACCGCCGCTGGCGTCGGCGACCCGGCCGTTGAGCGAGCCGGTCGTCGCGCCGACCGACTGCGCCGCGGCGCCGCCGGCGACCAACGCCAGCATGGCGAACACCCATCCACCGACACGTATCCTCATGTCTGCCTCCCGTTCACAACTGCGTGATGCGTGAGCGACGAGAGAGCAAGAGGTACACCGTACGGGACGCGGCAATGCCGCCGCCAGCGGCGGCAAGAGAGGGTGATTTGCTCGGAAAACGGCTTGCGGACGGTTCAGGGTGGGGTCGAGGCTGGCCGGCTCGTGCGACGAAAATGTTGGAAGCCTGTGAGACTACGACAAAAATGTGGTGATAGTGAAGATCGCTGACGTCGCGGGGGGATCACGACAGACCCGGTTGCGGTGCACAGCGGCGTCGGCCGCCTCAGGTTGTTCGCCGCGTCTCGGCGGGTACAAAAATGTGGCGTCGCACGCGCGACGCCACATTTTTGTCAGAGACTAGAAGTTGACGGCGAACCCGATGCGGGCGATCCGCGGCGAGATGATCCCGTTCGGCACGAGATACGAGCTGCCGACACCGACGTTCAACGAGGTCACGGCGTTGGAGTTGCCCAGGTTGAAGATGTCGATCTGCGGCACGATCTTGCGTCCCGGGCCGAAGCTGAACGCCCGCGAGAAGCGGATGTCGAGCAGCTTCGGATCCGGATACCGCTCGTCACCGCGCGACGACAGCAACACCGTCTGCGTCGACCGGACCAGCGTCGGCACCAGCGTGCGGTTCACCGAGAAGGTCGAGATGAACGGGTAACCCTGGTTCGCGACGAACGTCGCGGCGAAGTTCAGGCTCCATGGCAGCTGGTAGCTGCCCGAGAGACGGAACGCCCAGTCCGAGTCGTTGCCGATGATGCTATTGCCGTACGCCGTGACGTTCGGATCGTTGAGGTCCGCCGTCGTGGCCGCCGACTGGCCGGTGTTGGTCGCGGTGTTGACGCCGCCGCGGTTGTGGCCGAGGGTCAGGCCGGCAACCATCTGCCAGCGCTTCGACATGCGCTTGTTCGCCGTGAACTCGACGCCGTTGTAGACGGTATCCAGGAACGGCTGGTTGTCGTACGTCAGGTTCGACAGGTTGACGTATGACGCCGAGCTCAGGTTGTAGACGGTGACTGTCTGCGGCTTCGGGCTGGCAACCGTGCCGCCCGGGCCGTTGGGGATCGTGACCTGAACCGGCGTGTAGAAGCTCGCCGGTACCGCCGTGTTCGAGACGCCAATCTGATCGCGGTTGGTGCGGTGGTAGTACATCACGCCGACGCGCATGTCCTTGATCAGCTGCCGCTCGATGCCGGCGGTGACTTCATCCGAGTACGGCCACCGCGGTCCGTTCGCGCCCGCGTAGTGGACCGTCAGGCTCGGGAACGCGGTGCACTGCGCCGTGTTGATCTCGCTCGCCTGCGCGATGCCGTCCCTGTTCGGATCGGTCCACGGACAGGTGCGGCTGCCAATCGTCAGCGGGTTGACGTTGGTCACCCGATCGATGCCGACCTGGAGACCGTAGCGGCTATAGCTCGCCTTGAGCGCGGTTGCGCCGTCGGCGAACGGATCGTAGACGAGGCCGGTGCGCCACACCGCGAGCCCCTGATGGATCGGCTCCGAGTAGGAGACCGTCCGCGCGGGGCTGAACAACCCACCCGGCGCCGACTGGTCGGGCAGGATGCCGGTGTTGTGATCGTAGCGCATGCCGAGATTGATCGTCAGGTGCCGCCCCGCGGTCCACGCATCCTGCAGGAACAGGCCGAGGACGTTTTCCCGGTTCAGCGAATCGGCCGGAGTGTTGAACTCCTGGACGTTGACCGGCACGCCGTTGTTGTAGTTCAGGTACATGCCGTTCAGCACGTCGTAGTTGCTCTCGTACTTGAGCTGCGCGAACTGGATGCCGCCCTTGAACACGTGATCGCCGCCCAGCCCCGATTTGCTGATCGACACGCTGTTGTCGAACTGCAGACGTGAGTTCGGCTGGTCCTCGTGGCGCTGCGCCGCGAAATTCGCACTGTCCGCCGGGGTGTCGACGATGCGCACCGCAGTGGCCGGCGTGTTCGGCTGATAGTTGTAGCTGGTGATGCCGGACATGATGCTGAACGACGACTCGTACACCAGCTTGTTGTGGATGCCGGTGTATTTCGCCTGCGTCGACGACGCCGGGTTGGTCTGCACCAGCGAGGCGATGTCGGGCACGAGGTTCGGCGGCGTATCGCGCCGGTGGCCGCGAATTTTGTTGTTCCAATTGTACGAGACGGAAACCTTCTGGTTCGACGAGATCGAGTAGGCGCCCTTGCCGGAGTAGTTCTTCAGGACGTTGTCGTCGATCGCCTGCGTGCCGTCGTCGTTCTTCGAGTTGACCAGCTTGTCGACGATCCAGCGGCGGATCGAGCCGTTGACCCAGAGACGATCCTTGATCAGCGCGCCGCCGCCGGCGACGTTGAAGTCATAGGTTGTCTGGGTCGGATTGCCGAGGAATCCCGGATACGGCACGTTGTCGCTCTCGAGGCAACCCGGCGTCGGGTTCTTCGGATCGAGGCAGCCGCTGGAGAAGTTGTAGCGGGTGTCGCCGCGCCACTTGTTACCGGCGTCCTTGGTGACCATGTTGATCGACACGCCGCCGGCCATCATCTCGGCCGGGATCGCCGAGGTCATGTAGTTGACCTCTTCGAACATGCCCTGGTCGTAGTACAGCATCGTCGCGCCGCCGCCGCCGCCCGGCCAGTTGACCGAGGCGCCGTCGATGTTGTAGCTGACGTCGTTGGTGCTCGAGCCGTGCGACGACAGGTTGCTCTGCTGAATCGACTGCGTGCCGCCGACGTCGTACGTCGAGACCTGCACGCCCGGGATGATCTTGGCGATCGACCAGGGGTCGCGGCCCGACGGCACGCCTTCGAGAATCTCCTGGTTCATCACCGTCTGCTGCAGATTCGAGTGCGTGTCGACCGTCGGCGACTCGCCGGTGACGGTGATCGTCTCGGTGACGCTGCCGACTTCGAGCTTGGCGTTGACCGTCGCGGTGAACGCCGCGCTGATCGCGACGTCGGCGCGATCGATCGACCGGAAGCCCTGCAATTCGAACTTGACGTTATATGAACCCGGCGGCAAGCGATCGAACCGGTAGGCGCCCGACGCATCGGTCGTCTGCGTCTGCACGCCGCCAATGAGCTTTTCGCCGGACACTGAAACCGTGACCCCGGGCATCACCGCGTTACTGGTATCGGTCGCCACGCCGGCAATCGATCCCGTCTGAACCTGCGCAAACGCCGCTGTCGTCGCCAGCATGCAGAGCATGCCGAGCACGGCGCGTCGAACCAACTTCATGCTGCCTCGCTTTCACTGAGTGGGAAGTGCGTGAGCGCAAATTGTAGACCAGCTGCGCAGCAGAAGCGATGATCTGCGATGTGAAAGTTCGTCTCCAGACAAACATGTACGACGCCGCCCGCCGTGGCCTCGTATACTCGTTTACCGATGAAAACCGCCGTGATTCTCGGGATCGCCCTGCTGGGCGCCAACGTATCCGCACAGACGAAATCCATCGCGCCGGATCCACAAACCGCGATCGTCAAACAATACTGCGCCGGCTGCCATAGCGAGCGCGGCAAAGCCGGCGACCTGTCGCTGGCGAACTTCGACGCCACCGCGGTGACGCAGCACGCCGACGTCGCCGAAAAGATGATCCGCAAGCTGCGCGCCGGCATGATGCCGCCGCCCGGGGCACGGCGTCCCGAGCCGCAGGCGCTGCTCGCGCTCGCCGCCGCGCTCGAGACGCGGATCGACGCCGCCGCGGCGGCGGCTCCCAATCCCGGACGGCGGTCGTTCCAGCGACTGAACCGCGTCGAGTACGCCCGCGCCGTCAAGGATCTGCTCGCGCTCGACGTCGACGTCAACGGGATGCTGCCGCCCGACTCGATCAGCTCGGGCTTCGACAACGTCGCCGATTCGCAGGCGCTGTCGCCGGCACTGATGGAAGGCTACCTGCGCGCCGCCAGCCAGGTGACCACCCTCGCGGTCGGCGATCCCGAGGCGGCGTCGAGCGAAGCGCACTACCGCGTGCCGAAGACGGCGTCGCAGCTGCGCCGCGTCGACGGCGCCCCGCTCGGCACCCGCGGCGGCATCGCCGTCACCCACACCTTCCCGGCCGACGGCGACTACGTCCTGCGCCTCGAGCTCCACGGCAACGCCGACGGCTTCCTGTTCGGCGGCCCCGCCGCCGGCGAACAGATCGACGTCTCGATCAACGGCGAGCGCAAGGCGCTGCTCGACGTCGACCCGAACATGGCCGAAGTCACGACCAGCCTGTTCCTCAAGACGCCGCCGATCCACGTCGCCGCCGGACCGCAGCGCATCGCCGCGGCGTTCATCCAGCGCTTCGAGGGGCCGGTCAACGATCTGATCGCGCCGATCGATCACACGCTCGCCGACACCCAGATCGGCGTCGCCTACGGCATCACCACGCTGCCTCACCTCAAGGATCTCGCGATCCTCGGGCCGCAGCACGTCACCGGCGTGTCGTCGACCCCGAGCCGCGATCGCATCTTCACCTGCCGGCCGACGACCGCGGACGACGAGACCGCGTGCGCGACGACGATCGTGACGCGGCTGGCGAGCCAGGCGTTCCGCCGCGCCGCGAGCCGGCGCGACATCGAGGCGCTGATGCGCTTCTATGCCGACGGCCGCAAGGAGCGCGACTTCGAGAGCGGCATCGCCTCGGCGCTCGAAGCGATCCTGGCGAGCCCGCAGTTCGTCTTCCGCGTCGAATCGGCGTTCGTGCGCGCGCAAGGGACGCGAGCTGCGGCGCGATCAGCGGCACCCGCGCCATCGCCGTCGGCGGCGGCGACGGAGCGGGTCAGCGACATCGCACTGGCGTCGCGGCTGTCCTTCTTCCTGTGGGCGACGGGGCCCGACGCCGAGTTGACGCGGCTCGCGATGCAGGGACGGCTGACGGCGCCCGGCATGCTCGAGAAGCAGGTCGCGCGCATGATTGCCGACCCGCGCGCCGAGTCGCTCTCGACCCGCTTCGCCGCGCAGTGGCTGCGGCTCAACGACGTCGACGCCATGCTGCCGGACGCGGTCGCCTATCCCTACTACGACCACACGCTCGGCGAGGCGTTCGTGCACGAGACCGAGCTCTTCTTTCAGAGCGTCGTGCGCGAGGACCGCAGCGTGCTGGATCTCATCACCGCCGACTACTCCTACGTCGACGAGCGGATCGCCCGGCACTACGGCATCGCCAACGTCAGCGGGCCGGCGTTCCGCCGCGTCACGCTGCCGGAGACGCGTCGCGGGCTCCTCGGCCAGGGCAGCGTCCTGGTGCTGACCTCGGTCGCCGACCGGACGTCCCCAGTGATGCGCGGCAAGTGGATCATGGAAGTGCTGCTCGGCTCGCCGCCGCCGCCGCCGCCGGCCAACGTCCCGGCGCTGGAGGCGACCAATGCCACCGCCGGCGGCAAGGTGCTGTCGACGCGCGAGCGGATGGAAGAGCACCGCAAGAACCCGGCGTGCCAGTCGTGCCACAAGGTGATCGATCCGCTCGGACTCGCGCTCGACAACTTCGACGTCACCGGCAAGTGGCGGATCAAGGACAACGGCGTGCCGGTCGACGCCGCCGGCGTGATGTACGACGGCACGAAGATCGACGGCCCCGCCAGCCTCCGCGACGCGCTGCTCAGGCACCAGGATGTCTTTCTGCAGGTGTTCACGGAAAACCTGATGACCTATGCGCTCGGGCGCCGCGTCGAGTCCTACGACATGCCGGCGGTCCGATCGATTGTCCGGCAGGCGGCCAGCGCCGACCTGCATTTCTCGTCGTTCGTCCTCGGCATCGTCAACAGCGCCGCCTTCCAGCGCCGCGCGGCCGAGCCGGCGCAGACCACCGCGCAGGCGCGGTAGGAGCACGCACATGTATCTGACCGGCAAGCACATTCCACGACGCGCGATTTTGAAGGGGCTCGGCGTCTCGATCGCCCTGCCGTTTCTCGATGCGATGACCCCGGCGGTCGGCGCGTTCGGGCGCGCCGCCGCCGCGGCCCGGCCGATGCGCCTCATCGCGATGGAAATGGTGCACGGCGTCGCGGGCGCGACCGCGTTCGGCGCCAAGAAGAACATGTGGTCGCCGGCCGACACCGGATCGGCGTTCGATCTGTCGCCGACGGCGCTGGCGCCGCTCGAACCGTACCGCGACTACCTGACGATTGTCAGCAACACCGACTGCCGCAACGCCGAAGCGTTCACCGCCCCGGAAATCGGCGGCGATCACTTCCGCTCGGCGGCGGTCTTCCTGACGCAGTCGCACCCGCATCAGACGCAGGGCTCGGACGTCCACGCCGGCACCTCGCTGGATCAGATCTACGCCAAGCGCGCCGGCCAGGACACGCCGATCCCGTCGATGCAGCTGTGCATCGAGAGCATCGACCAGTCGGGCGGCTGCTTCTACGGCTATTCGTGCGCCTACACCGATTCGATCAGCTGGGGCTCGCCGACCGAGCCGCTGCCGATGATTCGCGACCCGCGCGCGGTGTTCGATCAGCTGTTCGGCGTCGGCGCGACCCCCGAGGCGCGGGCGCGGCGGCGGCGCAAGGACAAGAGCCTGCTCGACTGGGTGATGTCGTCGGCCGCGGACATGAAGGCCGGCGTCGGCGCCGGCGATCGCGCCAGGCTGGACGACTACCTCGATCACGTCCGCGAGATCGAACGGCGGATCCAGAAAGTCGAGGCGCACAACAGCAGCGGCGAAGCGCGCGAGCTGCCGTCGGCGCCGATCGGCGTCCCCGACTCGTACGCGGATCACGTCCGCTTGATGTTCGACCTGCAGGCGCTCGCCTTCGCCGCCGACATCACGCGGGTGTTCGCGCTCAAACTGAGCCGCGACGTGTCGAATCGTGTCTTCAGCGAAGGCGGCGCGACCACCGGGTTCCACATCGCGTCGCATCACAACGAGCGGGAAGATCGCATCACCGACTTCGCCAAGATCAACCGCTATCACGTCGGCCTGATTCCGTACCTGCTCGAGAAGCTGAAGCAGATGCCCGACGGCGACGGCACGGTCCTCGACAACTCGCTGATCGTTTACGGATCGCCGATGGGCAATCCCAACGTGCACAACCACAAGCGCTGCCCGCTGTTCTTCGCCGGCCACGCCGGCGGCCGCCTCAAAGGCAACGTCCACATCAAGGCGCCGGACGGCACGCCGATGGCGAATGCGATGCTGGCGGGGCTGCAGAGCGTCGGCATGCCGATCGACACCTTCGGCGACAGCACGGCGCCGCTCGATCTGAACGGGGTGACGTCGTGATCAAGACGCTGATCGCCGTCCTCGGCCTCGCCGTGGCGCTCGCGGCAGCGCCGGAAGATGCCGCCCCGGTCGCGGCGGCGGCGATGCGCAAGGATCCGGCGACGGTGCGCACGCTGGTCAAGGACGGCAAGGACGTCAATGCGGCGCAGGGGGACGGCATGACCGCGCTGCACTGGGCGGCGATGCACGGCGACGCCGATTTGACCGAGACCCTGCTCTACGCCGGCGCCAACGTGCGCGCCACGACCCGGCTCGGCGGCTATACCGCGCTGCATCTGGCGGCGCAGGCCGGCGAAGCGCCGGCGATCGCGCGGCTGATCGCCGGCGGCGCCAGCGCCGGCGCGGTCACCGCCACCGGCGCGACGCCGCTGATGCTCGCCGCGGCGTCCGGCAACGCCGCCGCCGTCCGCGTCCTGCTCGAGCAGAGCGTCGACGCCAACGCGGCGGAATCGGCCAACGGCGAGACCGCGCTGATGTTCGCCGCCGCGCTCGATCGCGCCGACGCGGTGCGCGAGCTGCTCGCGCACGGCGCCGACGCCGCGAAGGCCTCCAAGGCGGTCGACCTCACCGGCATCACGGCGCCGGAGGAA
>JAOBWF010000091.1 GCA_025463215.1 Acidobacteriota bacterium
CGCCGGCGTCGATCGTCCGCGCGCGTTCGGGGCTGAGTCCCGGGTTCCCGTCGCTGAATGCCGACCCGTACAGCTCGCCGAACGTCGGGTTCTTGATGCCGCGGCCGATGTTCGAGAATACCTTGACCGAGGACGCCGCTCCCTTCCGATACGGCAGGAGGAAGCCGCCGAGCGACACTTTCGGACTGGCGTTGTCGCCGTAGCGCGAGTTGTGATCGAGCCGGACGCCGACCGTGGCAAGCCAGCGGTCGCGGGCGTGGAACTGCTGCTGCACGAAGTAGGCGTGATTCTCGACCAAGAACGCGGGGTTGAGCGGATCCGATTCGCGCTCGTAGTCATAGCCGCCGCTGAGCAGCTGCGTGCCGCCCCACGCCGCGTTGGCCTGATACCGGAACGCCGGCCGCCGGAACTCGCTCGTGCTCGTCGACGTGAAGTCGCTGACCCCGAACGGCGTCGTCGCCAGAAACTGTCCGGCGCCGAGGGTCTGGCTGCCCGACTGGAATGCCGCAAACGTCGGTTGATCGAGCAGCCGAACCAGCCGCGGGCTGTCGGGGAAGATCGCGCCGGGCGTGCCCGCGAGGATGGCGTAGACGCGATAGGTCGGGTCGCCGATCGTATCGGCCGACAGGCGGTACGATTTGAAGTAGTTCACGTCCGCCGACTGATCGATGCGATCGGAGAGGCGATGCGACAGGTTGAGGTGCCATGACAGGTCGCGGGTGTCGGCCGCCGTGCCGGTATCGCGCGAGCCGTAGTCGATCGGACCGATCGCCTTGCCTTTCGCGTTCGCGTAGCGCACGCCGGTGCGCAGCGCCGCGCGATCGCCGAGAATCGCGCCGACGCTGGCGTCTACCGATGTCTCTTTGAAGGTGTCGTGCTCGGGCAGGATGTCCTGGAACGCGCCCTCGCTCCCGCGATAGGCGGCACCGAGCTGGTAGTCGAAACGGCGCATCGCGCCGCCGAGCAGGTTGGTGTCGCCGCGCCACGTATTGAAGCTGCCGCCTTCGAGCGAACCCATCAGCCGCGGCGCATCGCCCGGGGCCGCGCGCTTCGTGAACACCTGCACGACCGAGCCGATCGCGTCCGAACCGTAGAGCGACGACTGCCCGCCGCGGACGACCTCGAGCCGATCGATCTCGGCCCCGGAGACGCGGCTGAAGTCGAAGGTGCCGCCGCTCTGGTTGACGCGCACGCCGTCGACGAGCACGAGGTTGTAGTCGGACTCGCCGCCGCGCGCGAACAGCGACGCCAGCGCCCCTTCGCGCCCGGTACTTTCGAGGTTGAGACCGGGCACCATCCGCAGCACGTCGACCAGCGACGTGGCGCCGAGCGCCTGGATGTCCTTCGCGGTGAACACCGCGATCGATTCGGTGGTCGCGGCGCGGCTTTCGGGCACGCGCGTGGCGGTGACGATGACCTCGTCGGCGACCGCGGCGATACGCAGAACGAAATCGCGCGGTGCGGAGTCGGCCGCCGGCCGGATGTCGATCGTCTCGTCGGCGAAGCCGTTCATCCGGGCGCGCAGCTGATGCAGCGCCGCCGGCGCGAGGGCAATCCGATAGCGGCCGGCCGGATCGGTGATCGTCGTCGCGACCGACAGGCCCGCGATCGTCGCGTCGATCGTCGCGCCCGGGAGCACGGCACCAGACGTGTCGGTGACCGTGCCGGTGACGTCGACGAGCTGCGCCGCAGCCGGCGTCGTGATGAAAATGGTGGCGGAAAAGAGCAGGAGACCGATCGCGAGACGAGCGCGCATGACATCCTCCACACCGTTGACGCGGTGGCTGGAACGTTCGCGCTGGGTAGGTCTCCTGGCTCGTGTGAGGGCAGCCTGTTCAGACTGCCAGTCGCTTCACCTTCCCCGGCTGTGACACCGAGTGGTCAACGAAGCGACGTGCCCGCACATACAGTGGCGGAACCGCGCCGGACTTTCACCGGACTTCCCTGTTATGCCCACCGTGGGCACCCAAGCGAAGCTACTTTGTATCACCAGCGGCGCGCTTTCGCAATCGCCGCGCGCATTCTTCCTGGCGTCCTCAGTTCCAACTTCTACTTCTAACTTCTAACTTCCAACTTCTCCCAATGCCCGCTTCGCCCACCGCAGTTTCGCGGAAGCGGCGCGCGGGTTGGCGCGGATCTCCGCCGCCGATGCGCGCACGACGTCGCCGGCGATTGCCGCGTACTGTCCGTCGCGATGTCCGATCTCGAAGGCCTTCTTCACCCGGCGATCCTCGCCGGAATGAAACGTCAGCACGGCGACGCGGCCGTTCGGCGCCAGGCAGGACGGCAGGTTGCGGAGAAACGTGTCCAGCGCGGAGAACTCGTCGTTGACCGCGATCCGCAGCGCCTGGAACGTCCGGCGGATCGCCTTGTCGGCGTCGGCGCCGGCCGCCCCGGTGTGTTCGGCCGCCAGCGCCGATCGCACGCGCCGGCACAGCTCGCCGGTCGTGTCGATCGCCGACGCCTTCAGGACGCGCGCGATCGCGCGCGCGTCCGGTTCGTCGGCGTTCTCCTCGAGCAGGCGGGTCAGCTTGTCGACGGTGATGTGCGTCAGCAGCCGCGACGCCGGCTCGCCGCGCGCCGGGTTCATCCGCATGTCGAGCGGTCCCGACTCCTTGAACGTGAATCCGCGCGCGGGATTATCGAGCTGCATCGACGACACGCCGAGATCGGCGAGGATGACGGACGCGCCGGCGAGCCCTTCCTGCGCCAGGATCTGCGGCAGGCCGGCGAAGTTGCTGCGATGCGCGGTGAACCGTTCGTCGCCGAAGCCGGCGGCGCGCAGTCGCGCGATCGTCCGCGGCAGCTCGATCGGATCGACATCGAGGCCGATCAGGCGCCCCCCCGGCTGCATGCGTTCGAGCAGCGCGCGCGCGTGGCCGCCGAAACCCAGCGTGCAATCGACCGCAACGTCGCCAGGCTGCGGCGCCAGCGCCTCGATCACCTCGTCGACCATGATCGCGCGGTGCATGCCGGCCGGAGTCTTGCCGGAATCGACGACCTTGCGCACCTCGTCCTGGTACCGATCCGGGTTCAGTTCCTTGTATTTTTCCTCGAACCGGCGCGGGTTCTTGCCGGCGTAGCGAGGCCGCCGCTTGTGCACGGGAAGCCTGTCATCAGCCATGAGCTTCACCCTGGCGGCATTCAGGCTCGTTCACGTCGCGATCCGGTTGCGCGCTCACGCGACCGACTTCGCCGCGACGTAGATCGCGTACGAGCCGGGCTCCACCCTCCCGAACCGGGCATTCGGGTGCGCGGCGGTGGGCCGCCTCCTCTTCGTCGTCGGCCCGCGCCGACGGCAGCGGCCGCCAGGCCCCGAGCTCGTCGTACAGCGTCGGCATGCCGAATTCTAGGTCTGTTTTCAGGGAGCGTGACAACGCTGGCGCCGGCGCCTTCCGTCTCGTTCCACGCGCGCGCCAACAAGGCGACCGACCGGCTGCGGCCGACACGGTGGTGACGCGATCGTCGAGCGGCTTGGGTGAGCCAGCGTCGAGATCGATTCGGTCACTGAATCGGCGCCATCCCCGCGCCGGCATTCCACGGCGCGTCGCGCGCGAGATCGCCGTCGGCATCGATCTCGCCGCCAGCGGCGAGGGCGAGGCTCCCCGGCTGCGTCGCCGGTTCGCTATACTGTCCCCCATCATGCTGAAGCTTCGATGGACTCATCTTCGTGGCGCGCTGCTCGTCTGCGCGCTCACCGTCAACGTATT
>JAOBWF010000100.1 GCA_025463215.1 Acidobacteriota bacterium
GTGGCGCGTGACACGAGCGGCAGCAGAATCAGCCCCGCGCCGGCCGCGACAACCCTGAACGGCATGGTCGCCGGATACGCCAGCAGCGCCGGCAGGCCGAGCAGCGGCTCGCCGCCGCCGACGCGCAGGACGAAGGAGACGGCGAACGCCGTCATCGAACCGGTCAGGTTGGCCTTCCTGTCGAACAGCGCGAACAGCAACTGGGGGAACAGCAGCACGAACACCAGGTCGCTGGTGAAGAACCACAGCGCCTGCACGCTCTGCACTTTCAGCGCGAGCACCGTGGCCATCGCGCCGAACAGGAGAATCGACGAGCGGATCACGCGCGTCATCTGCCCGACCGACAGCGACGGCCAGACCAGCCGCTTGAGGCAGTTCCAGCTCAACATCGATCCCGCCGACAGGATCGACGAGCTGAAGCTGGACGTCACCGCGCCGATGATCGCGGCGAGGCCGAGCAGCCCGATCAGCGGCGGTACCGCGCTGGCGAACAGCAGCGGCATCGCGTCGGCGGGCGTCGTCCGCAGGCGCGCGACGATATCCGCCGGCCACGGATACGCGAACGCCGCGATCCCCATGAGCAGCGGCGGCACCGTGAACGCGATCGTCAGCACGCCGGCGAGCGTCGACATGCCGCGCGCGTCCTTCGGCGTCCGGCACGACAGCACCCGCTGGAAGTAGCAGTTCCAGGGGATGCCGCCGCAGATCAGCATCAGCGACACGTCCCACCAGCCGGCGAGCGATGCCGTCGTCCAGAGTCCGGCGTCGGCGTGCAGCGGCGGAATCACGCTCGCGCCGGCGGGTCGCGCGGCGACGTAGGTCGACCACGCATGCGACAGGCCGCCGGCGCCGTGCAGCACGTACGGCAGCGCGACCGCCAGACCGATCGCGACGAGCGCGAGTTGAAATACGTCCGTGTACGCGACCGACCACATGCCGCCGAGAACGGTATACGCGGTCGTCACCACCGCAGACAGCAGAATGGCCGACGTGAGATCCATGCCGAGGAGAACGCCGAAGGTCGACCCGATCGCCACCAGGAGCTCCGCGCTCCAGAACAGCTCGCCCGCGAGCGCCGGCAGGAACAGCACCGCGGCCCACCGCTTGCCGAAGCGCGCCTCGAATGGATCGATCAGCGTGGTGAAGCCATGGCGCCGCATCACGCCGGCGAAGAAGACGCCGCCGAGAATCAGGCTGATGCCGAAGCACAGACCACCCTGGATCCCGAGCTGGATCGATCCCTTGTACGCACCCTCGGTCGTGCCGAGCAGGTAGCCGCCGTCGACCCATGTCGCGGTCATCGTCAACGCCGCGATCCAGAGCGGCATCGCGCGGCCGGCGACGATCAGATCGTCGGCGGTGCCCTCACGCGCCTTGCGCGACGCGATCCAGCCGACCACCATGAAGGCGCCGTACATCGCGACGACGGCGGCGATGGCTGGCGTCAGGTCAGCTCCGCGTTGCGGGTCTCGGGAATCCAGATCCACAGGATCGCGGCGAAGAAGAACGCCACCCCGGCGACGGCGAACGCCGCGAAGAAGCCGCGCGATGCCGCCAGCGAGCCGACGACGAACGGGGCGGCGGCGCTGGCGATGCGGCCGGTGTTGTAGCAGATGCCGGCGGCGGTGGCGCGGACCGAGGTCGGATACAGCTCGGCGATCACCGCGCCGAAGCCGCTGTAGTAGCCGGTGCCGAAGAACGCGACCAGCGGTCCGAGCACGAGCAACAGCGCCGGCGCTTTGAGGAAGCCGTAGAGCGGCAGCAGCACGCTCGCCGCGAGCACGAAGGCGACGTAGGTTTTCTTCCGCCCGATCGCGTCGGCGATATAGCCGAAGCTGACGTAGCCGAGCCACATGCCGGTCTGCATCAGGATGACGAACAGCGACATCACCGACGAGGACAGGCCGATGCCGCCGCGCTCGGGGCCGAGCGCGAGATATGACGGCACCCAGCTGTTGAGGCCCCACCAGCCGAACAGGGTGCAGGCATTCATCAGCGTGACGAAGATGGTGATCTTCGCGATCTTCGGCGTGAACAGCAGGCTGATGCGGCCGCGATCCGCCTTGACGCTGTCGATCCAGATCTGCGGCTCCTCGACGTTGCGCCGGATCCACATCGTGAACAGCGCCGGCAGGACGCCGACGAAAAAGACCCCGCGCCAGCCCCACACCGGCATCACGAGCAGGTTGACGAGCGCCGCACAGCCGTAGCCGATCGCCCACGAGCTCTGCACGAAGGCGAGCGCCTTGCCGCGATGGCGGGCGGGGAACGATTCCGACACCAGCGCCGCACCGGTCGCCCACTCACCGCCCATGCCGAGCCCGAGGAAGACGCGGAAGATGGCCAGCTGCGTCACGGTCTGCGAGAAGCCGCAGGCCGCGGTGAAGATCGAGTACATCAGGATCGCCGCCATCAGCGCGCGCTTGCGGCCGAGGCGATCGGCAATCACCGCGAACACGATGCCGCCGCCGGCCGCCGCCAGCTGGGTGATCGAACCGAGCAGGCCGTTGG
This sequence comes from Acidobacteriota bacterium, assembly GCA_025463215.1. Taxonomy (GTDB): domain Bacteria; phylum Acidobacteriota; class Vicinamibacteria; order Vicinamibacterales; family CAVVIG01; genus CAVQFC01. The sequence goes on from JAOBWF010000100.1 coordinate 2,512, forward strand.
TCTGGAACGACAGGTGGAGGTGCGGATCGTTGATGAGCGCGGCGCCCACCATCGCGTAGAGCATCACGTCGAAGGAATCGAGCATCCAGCCGAGGGCGGCGGCGACAAACGCATGCCGCGCGCGCGCGTCGGCTTCGCGCCACCAGGTGAACATGCCGTCGCGATCGGCGCTCGCGGCTCTGGGCTGCGAGCTAGCGGTTGTGGTCACTGGACTCCGATGGCTTTGACGCTGATGCCGGCCGATTCGAGGCCGGCGCGGATTTTCGCGGCGAGATCGTCGGACCCCGGTGTGTCGCCGTGGACGCAGATCGTATCCGCTTCGAGCGCGACCACCGAACCGTCGGCGGCCACCACGGTCCGCTCCCTGACCATCCGCACCGCACGTGCGACGACGGCGGCCGGATCGTGGATGACCGAACCGGGCTTGCGGCGCGACGCCAGCGAACCATCGGGCTCATACGCCCGGTCGGCGAACACTTCGGCCGCGACGCGCAGTCCGGCGGCGCGTCCCGCGTTCAGGATCTCCGAGCCGGGCAGACCGAATAGGATCAAGGTTCTGTCGAATGCCGCGACCGCGCGCGCGATCGCCGTCGCCAGCTCCGCGTCGCGTACTGCCATGTTGAACAGGGCGCCGTGCGGCTTGACGTGCTGGATCTTCACGCCTTCCGCGGCGGCGACGCCGGCCACGGCGGCGATCTGGTAGAGGACCAGGTCCTCCGCTTCCTGCGGCGTCACGTTCAGCTCGCGCCGGCCAAAGCCCACCAGATCGGCAAACCCCGGATGCGCGCCGACGGCGACGCCGTGCCCGTTGGCCAGACGGATCGTCGCGCGCAGCACCGACGGATCCCCCGCATGAAAGCCGGCCGCGACGTTGGCCGACGTGATCGAGCGGAACAGTCCCGCATCGTGGCCGATGGTGTACGCGCCGAACGACTCGCCGGTGTCCGAGTTGATGTCGACACGCATCACAAGTGGGGCGATTCTAGCGTAGGATCAGCGCGCAATGCGCCTCATCCTCGCGCGGTTGATCCTGTCCGCATCGCTGCTCGGCACCGGCGGATTGCCGCGGCCGCAGCCCGTCCTGGTTCGGATCGCCACGTCCCTCGGCGACATCACCATCGAGGTCGACAGCGCGCGGGCGCCGGTCACCGCCACGAACTTCCTGAAGTACGTCGACGCCGGCTTCTATACCAACGGCCGCTTCCATCGCGCCACGCGCGACGGCAACTACATCGTCAACCTGCCCAACCGGCCGCTGCTCGAGTGTATCCAGGCGGGCATCGATCCGGCGGCGAGGCCGAAGGCGTTCGCACCGGTACCGCTCGAGCGCACGAGCGTCACGGGGCTCAAGCACGTGATCGGTACGGTGTCGATGGCCCGCGGCACGGCCGACAGCGCGACATCGGACTTCTTCATTCTGCTGAACGATCAGCCGTCGCTGGACTTCGGCGGCAAGCGGTTCGACGACGAGCAGGGCGCCGCCGCGTTCGGACACGTCGTTAGCGGCATGGAGGTGGTGCGGAAGATCCAGCAGCAGCCGACCGAGGGGCAAAGCCTCACGCCGCCGATCACGATCTTCAGCGCGACACGCGGAGGGCCTGAAGGCCTGCGCGACGAGACGCCGCCCTGATTTATGCGGGAGCGATTGTCGAGGCTTGATGTCAGCAGTACAAACAAAAGGGCACCGCGTGATTGCGATGCCCCTCTGCTCCACTGGCCTGGCTCCCCCAGCATTCACGGCGCCCTGCCGTAATCAGACCAGCGAACCTGTCCCCCTCAAGGGCAAGTGGCATGCCCGATGGTCTTGCCGGAAAAGCGGCGAAAAGCGAGTGATCCGTGCGGGCTGGCGTTCACACGACCCACCATTTTCGTCGCGACTCTTACAGATCTGTCTAGTAGGCGGGGAGCTGATCGAGAACCGCGGCCAGCGGCGGATGGCGCTGGTCGCGCGGTGACAGCACCGGATCGGCGACCGGCCACGCAATTGCCAACGCCGGATCGTCCCAGGCAATGCCGATCTCGCCTGACGGATCGTAAAGATCCGTGCATTTGTACTCGACCTGCGCAATCGGGCTGACGACGCAGAAGCCGTGCGCGAAGCCGGGCGGCACGTAGACCTGCTTGAAGCTCTCGGCGTCGAGCGACACGCCGACCCACCGCCCGAACGTCGGCGAGCCGCGGCGCACATCGACGGCGACGTCGAGGATTTCCCCCTCGATGACGCGAATCAGCTTGCCCTGTGGACGCTGCAGCTGCAGATGAAGGCCACGCAGCGTGCCGGCGACCGATCGCGAATGGTTATCCTGGACGAAGGGGCCGGCGATGCCATGCTGCCGGTAGCGGTCGGCGTGATAGGTCTCGAGAAAGAACCCGCGGCCGTCCGCATGGACGTCCGGCTCGACAATCAAGACGTCTGGAATGGCGGTCGAAGTCACCTGCACGTCACGCCTCGTGCTCGAGCATGCGCAGCAGGTATTGCCCGTAAGCGCTCGACCCCATCGCACGCGCCAGCGCGGTCACCTGAGCGGCGCCGATGTAGTCCATCCGATAGGCAATCTCTTCGAGACAGGCGACCATCAGCCCCTGCCGCTCTTCGATCGCGTGGATGTAGTTCGACGCCTGCATCAACGAGTCGTGCGTGCCGGTATCGAGCCAGGCAATTCCGCGCGCCAGCTTCTCGACCCGCAGGCCGCCGCGCTCCAGATACAGACGGTTGATGTCGGTGATCTCGAGCTCGCCGCGCGCCGACGGCTTGAGGCTCGCCGCCATATCGACCACCGCGTTGTCGTAGAAATACAGGCCGGTCACCGCATATGACGATTTCGGCGCCTTCGGTTTTTCCTCGAGGCTGACGGCGCTCCCGGCCGCGTCGAATTCGACCACGCCGTAGCGCTCGGGGTCGCGGACCTGATACCCGAACACGGTCGCGCCGATCTCGCGCGCCGCGGCGCTGCGCAGGTAGTCCGAGAAATGCGCGCCGTAAAAGATGTTGTCGCCGAGCGCCAGCGCCACGCGGTCCGGACCGACGAAGTCGCGGCCGATGAGGAACGCCTGCGCCAGGCCATCGGGGCTCGGCTGGCTCGCATAGCTGATCTGCATGCCGATCTCGGCGCCGTCCCCCAGCAGCCGCTTGAACCCGTCCTGCTCGTGCGGCGTGGTGATGACCAGCACCTGGCGGATGCCGGACAGCATCAGCGTCGACAGCGGGTAGTAGATCATCGGCTTGTTGTAGATCGGCATCAGCTGCTTGCTGATCGCCCGCGTCAGCGGATGCAGCCGCGATCCCGATCCGCCGGCGAGAATGATGCCCTTCAGCATTTCAGATTTCGGAGTTGAGATTGCAGAGGTGACGTGAGGTTGCCGAGCCGCTCCCTGCCGTAGCCGGCTTGGATCTGTTCGGACCAGTCGCGATGTTCGAGGTACCAGCGCGCGGTCGAAGCGAGCCCCTCCTCAAAGGTATGGCGCGGCGCCCAACCCAGCTCGCGGCGGATCTTGGTCGCGTCGATCGCGTAGCGCCGATCGTGGCCGGGGCGGTCGGGCACGAACGTTTTCAGATCGCGGTAACGCCTGCCCTGCAGCGCGGCATTCGACGCCGCGGGGCGCAGCCGCTCCGCCACCTCGCAGATCCGATCGACGATCTCCAGGTTGGTGCGCTCGTTGCCGCCGCCGATGTTGTACTTCTCGCCAGGGTGTCCCTGCGCGAGGACCAGCAGGAGCCCGGCGCAATGATCGTCGACATGCAGCCAGTCGCGCACGTTGCCGCCGTCGCCGTAGATCGGCAGCGGCCGGCCTTCGAACGCGTTCAGCAGCATCAGCGGAATCAGCTTCTCGGGAAACTGGAACGGGCCGTAGTTGTTGGAGCAGTTCGTGATCACCACCGGCAGGCCGTAGGTGTGAAAGCTCGCGCGCGCAAGATGATCCGCGGCCGCCTTGCTCGCCGCATACGGCGAGTTCGGCGCATACGGCGTCTCTTCGCTGAACAGCCCGCTCGCCCCGAGCGTGCCGTAGACCTCGTCGGTCGATACGTGCACGAATCGGAACGCCTCGCGCGCCGCCGGCGCCAGCCGGCCGGCGAACGCCCGCGCCGCCTCCAGCATGACGAAGGTGCCGACGATGTTGGTGTCGACGAAGGGACGGGGACCATCGATCGACCGATCGACGTGGGTCTCGGCGGCGAGATTGAGCACCGCGGTCGGCCGATGCTGGTCGAACACGCGCGCCACCGCCTCGGCGTCGGCGATGTCGGCCTGCACGAACGTGACGCGCGGGTCCTTGAGCGCCGCCTCGAGGTTCAGCAGGTTGCCCGCGTACGTCAGCTTGTCGAGGATGACGAGGCGATCGGCGGTGTGCTGAAGGGCGTACTGAACGAGATTGGAGCCGATGAACCCGGCTCCGCCGGTGATCAGGAGGGTCATGCAAGAGACAATTTACAACGACATCGTCAGACCGACGCTCCTTCTGGATACATCAGGGCGAGGCGCAGCTCCTTGGCGAGGGAGTCGACCGTCGTACCCGAGCGCTTCCACGCGCCTTCGGTCTCGAACCGCAGGTCGCCGATCCGGCGGCCCCACGGCGCGATGACCCGGCCGATGGCGCGGAAGTCGGAGCGGTCGGCGTGCTCCTGATCGAGCCGCTTGATCACTTCCGGCGCGACCCGGATGAAGGCGCGCAGCGCCGATGCCGAACGGATGCTGTACTTGCGGCCGTTCCACGCGCCGCCGAACACCAGCGCGATCTGCTTGAAGTAGTTGACGAAGAACTTCTTCGCCTCCTCGTGCGCGTCGCCCGCCTTCTTGCCGAACACGCCGTCCTCGGCGAACAGCTTCTTCAGCTCCTGCGCCAGCGGCGCCTGGGCGACGCGGCCGCGGCCGACGCCGAGCAGCTTGATCTCGTCATAGAGCGGCGAGTCCTCGCGATCGTTCAGCGCGCGCGCGACGTCGTGGCCGGTGGCGAGCGCTTCGTCGCGGTACAGCTGACGCCCGGACAGGCTGACGAGGTGTGACGCATTCAGCCGCGTGTGCTTGGCGTTGATCGTGACGAACATCTGCACGACGTGATCTTCAGGCAGCCGATCGAAGATGATCGCCGGGACCGCGAAGTCCTCGCCCTGGAAGCGATCGATGTCGGCGTGCAGCGCGAGCAGCCGGTGCTGGCCGTCGATCGCGCGCAGGATGCCTTCGCGCTCGGGCACCTTTAGAATGCCGACCCGCGAATCGCTGTCGGCGGGCTGGAAGCTCAGCTTCTCGTCGCACGAGATGATCACGGCACCCGGAATCGACGGCAGATCGCGCGCCTGCCGGCACTGATCGTAGTACTGCACGAGCTCGTCGATCTTCTTGCGGATGATCTGGCGCTGATAGGCCTTGTCGCTCGACGCAATGCGCCGTTCGAGAAAGTCCCAGTTCACTTTCGACGGCTGCGGCGCGCCGGGCTTCGGCCGTCCGCCGCGCGCCGCGGGCTGCGCGCCGTCGCCGTAGCTCAGCACCTCGAAGCGCACAAGCTTGTCGATGTCGCTCGCCGTCAGCGAAGCTTGGTAGAATTGCACGCCGAATTGCTGCATCCGAATCGCGGCGACGTTGATCATAGGTTCGAATCCAAGACGCTTCGGGCTGCCCAGATGTGATGGCGCGAAGAGGCGGATTGTATCGCAGGACCCGGCCCGACACCACCCTCACGGCACGCGAGCTAAGTATCTCGTATATAAGGAGTTCTGTCATGTCTCAGTGGAGCCCCCCTGCACGGCTTCTCGCCCCGCTCCTCCTGCTGCTGCTCGGGACGGGAATCGGGATTACTGCGCAATCCGCTGAAAATAAAGCGGTTGCGCCATCCGCTGACGATCAGGACTTCGCCCGTGCGGTCAAGGAATGGACGACCAAACCGGAGTTCAGCAGCCCCCTGGTGGATCACCTGCCCAAAGTGACCGGGATCCCCTCCCCCAAGGACGTGCTCGGCCACCACATCGGTGAACCGAAGAAGCTGACCTACTACGCGGACATCCTGAAGTACTACCGCGCACTCGCCGCCGCGACCCCCCGCGTCAAGGTCATCACCATCGGCAAGAGCAACGAAGGACGCGATCTCGTCGTCGTTTTCGTCGGCGCCGACGAATCGATCACGAACCTGGAAACCTACCGCGGTTATCTCGCGCAGCTCGCCGATCCGCGCAAGATTTCCGACGCGCAGGCCCGCGACATCATCGCCAAGGCGAAGCCGCTCTATCACCTCTCTGGCGGCCTGCACAGCGGCGAGGTCGGACCGTCGGAAATGTTGATGGAGCTGGCCTACCGCGTCGCGGTCGAGGATTCGCCGCTCGTCAAGACCATCAGGGACCACGTCATCGTCTCGATCACACCGGTCGCGGATCCCGACGGCCGCGATCGCAACGTCGACTGGTACTACAAGTACGGCATCAACGAGACGGACGGGCGCACCACCGGCGCCGGCGTGCCGTACTGGGGCAAGTACATCTTCCACGACGACAACCGCGACATCAATTACTCGCAGATCGAGATGCGCGCCCTGCTCGACTGGTACCTGCAGTGGCACCCGCCGATCATGCACGATCTGCATCAGGCGCAGACGCTGCTCTACACCTTCAGCGGCCAGGCGCCGCAGAACCCGAACCTCGATCCGATCCTGTACGGCGAGCTGCCGATGATGGCCAACTTCGAGATGGCGCAGATGGCGAAATACGGCATGCCCGGCGTCTGGACGCACGGCTACGTCGACATGTGGTCGCCCGGTTATCTCGCGTTCATGTCCTCGAACCACAACGGCATGATCCGCATGTACGAGATCCAGGGCACCAGCGGCGCGAACACGACCAAGCTGCGGCTCGGGAATCCGAATGCGCCTGCTGTCGGCGGGGGACGTGGAGGCCCGTCGACCGGCTCAGCGCAGGCGCCTCAGCCTGATGCGGCGGCGATCACGGCGGGCCGCAGCAACCAGAGCCTGCGCGAATGGTTCCGGCCGTGGCCGGCGACCGGCGAGTTCGACTGGTCGCTGCGCAACAACACCAACTACGGCGAAACCGGTGTGCTGACGGCGCTGCAGTACACGGCGGCCTTCCCCAACGTGATCCTCGAGAACTTCTACCAGAAGTCCCGCAACTCGATCAACGCCGGCAAGACCGACGCGATCGCCGGCTTCGTGATTCCCGCCGGGCAGCGCGACACGACGCGCGTCGCCGTCTTGATCAACATGCTCCGCATGCAGGGCATCGAGGTCGGCCGCTCGTCCGCGCAGGTCACGCTGAAGGAAGGGACGTTCCCGGCCGGGTCGTACGTCATCAAGCGCGATCAGCCGTACGGCCGCCTCGCGAAGAACCTCCTCGAAAAACAGGTCTACCCCGATCCGGTCACCCGCACCTACGACGATGCGTCGTGGACGATGGGGATGATGAGCCACATCGACGTCAAGGAGATTGGCGACAGGGCCGTGCTCGACGTCGCGGTCGCGCCGGTGAGCAGCGACGTCAAGCTCGCCGGCACCGTCACCGGATCCGGCTCGCTCTTCGCCGTCGCGCACTACGGCTCGAACAACATGATCACGCTCCGCTACCGCCTGAAGGATCTCAAAGTCCAGGCGGCGGAGAAGGAGTTCAGGCACGGGGACGTCACCTTCCCGGCCGGCTCCTTCATCGTCTCCGGCGATGCGGCGGCGGTGCGGCCGGCGGTCGAAGCGCTCGGGCTCACGGCGGTGGGGCTCGCGGCGGCGCCGCAGGTGCCGATGCACGACCTCGACGTGCCGCGCGTCGCCGTCTACACGACGTGGGGCAGCACGCAGGACGTCGGCTGGGTCCGCTACGCCTTCGACAAGTTCGAGCTGCCCTACGATCTGGTCTACAAGGACCGCGTCCGCCAGGGCAATCTGAAGAGCGCCTACGACGTCATCGTCATTCCGCATCAGGCGGGCAGCGGCAAGCGGCTGGTGTTCGACATCGACTCGCGCGGCATGCCGATCGCGTACAAGAAAAGCGAACAATTCAAGTACCTCGGCATGTACGGCGAGGCCGACGACATCACCGGCGGCATGGGCCTCGAAGGCGTCGCGGAGTTCGACAAATTCGCCAAGGCGGGCGGCGTCCTCGTGACGCTCGGCGCGGCCAGCTTCTTCCCCGCCGAGTTCGGCCTGGCGCCGAAGGTGGATGCATCGCGGACGTCGGCCGCCTTCTACTCGCCCGGCGCGATCATCGACGCCGAGATCCTGCAGCCGGACAGCCCGATCTTCTACGGCTACGACACGAAGACGATCGCGGTGCGCTACGGCGGCGGACCGCTGCTCAGCGTGCAGACCGTCAACACCGGCGACGGTCCGCCGCCGGTGCCGCCGCCAACGCCGCAGGGTGTGCTGATGCGCTACCCCGGCGGCGACGATCACGTATTGAGTGGACTGATGCGCGGCGCCAACGAGATCCGCAACCGGCCGGCGATCGTCGATCAACCGTCGGGGAAGGGCCGGATCATCATGTTCGCCGGCAACCCGATGTACCGCTGGCAGAACTTCGGCGAGTTCAACATGCTGTTCAACACGGTGTTGAACTTCAACGACATCAAGACCGAGGCGCCCAAAGCCGCGGGGACGGCGCCGGCGCCCTAGCGATCCAGCAACCGCGGCGGCCGCGGTTGCTGCCTATACGCCAGTCGCCATGTAGCGCTTGATCGCGGCCACCGTGCGGTCGATGTCGGCGTGGGAGTTGTAGAAGTGCGGCGACAGCCGGATGCCGGGGCGGTCCTGACCGCCGCGGGTGGCGCAGCCGATGTGATCCTTCTCGTACAGCGCAGCCGACAGCTTGCGGACGTCGAGGCGGCCCGGCTGGAACGAGACGACCGCCACGGTCCGTGACGGATCCGGGCTGGTCCACATCGTGATTCCGTCGATCGTCTTCAACCCGGCGAGCAGCGCCTGCGTCAGCTCGCGCGATCGTTTCTCGATCTGGGCGCGGCCGATCTTCGTCTGGAACGTCAACGCTTCGCCGAATGCCACCATCGTCGGCTCGTCACGCTGGCCGAAGCCTTCGAAGGTGCGCGACACGCCGACACGGCCGGGATAGGCGCTGAAGATGCTCGCCCAGATCTTCGACTGCGCGCTCTTATTGATGTAGAGGACGCCGTTCTCCTTCGGCCCGCACGCCCATTTGTGCGAGCTGCCGCTGTAGAAATCGGGCTGCATGTCGCTGAGGTCCACGTCCATGAGCCCGAACGACTGGGCGCCGTCGACCATGCTGAGGATGCCGTGGTCCCGCGCCAGCCCGCAGAGCTCCTTCGCCGGAAACAGATCGCCGACCGTACTGGTCTGGTGCGTGAAGGAGATGACCTTGGTGCGCGGCGTGATCGCCTTGGCGAACGCGTCGACGTAGTACTCCATGCCCGGGTGCGGATTCGGCGTGGGCAGGTCCTTCACCGTGAAGCCGAAGCGCTTCGCCTTCTCCTGCCATGCGGTGTGGTTGCTCGGATGATTGTCGGCGGTGAGCAGCACCTCGTCGCCGGGCTTGAGATCGATCCCGGTCGACACGAGGTTGTTCGACTCGCTGGTGTTGCGCGTGATGACGATCTCTTCAGGCGTGACGCGCAGGAATTGCGCGAGAAGCTGGCGCGTCGTCTCGCGGCCGTCGCCGAGCTTGACGCGGTTCTCCTGCGACGGATCCCGATCCATGTCCTTCGTCAGCCGGTACATCGTTTCGAGCACCGCGCCCGACGCGGGGCACAGGTTGGCGGCGTTCAGCATCGTGAGCTCTTTCGGCATCACGAACTGATCGCGCACGCTCATCCAGAATTTTTCATCGGGGGACGCCGGGGTCGCCGGGAGATCGAGGGAACGGGGCCACGCCGCGGCCGGGGACAGGAACGGAGCCGCACCGCCGATGGCCAGGAGCCGGGCAAAATCGCGACGATTCATGAATCCCTCCGCCGGGATTCTACGCCCGATCAGGCGGTCGCGGCGTGCGCGGTTCGGGGCGCGCCGTGGGAGCGGTGTCGCCACCGCTCGACCAGCAGATCGCGCCAGCCGATGGCCCGATACATCAGGATGCAGAACAGCGTACACGCGATCGCCGTACCCCACAGCGGCAGCCGATGACGCCACATCCAGCTGGCGTAGCCGTAGACGAGCTCGACGTGGATCCAGTAGATGAAGAGCGAGCTGCGCCCGAGTTTGGCGAGCGGATCGCCGCCGCGGCGCGCGACGGGCGCCGGCCCGCCCGCGATGCTCGCGGCGGCACTGACCCGGACGCGCTCGAGCAGCTGTTCACAGCCGTAGATGAGGGTCAGCGCGATCATCAAAATGCCGACGCGGATCGCGAACCAGGTCGGCGAACTGGTCCAGAACGACGAGGACGTATAGATCGACGGCCGGCCCGCGGTATAGACGCCGACCGCGACGAGCGCGGCGCCGAGCACGCCCAACGTCAGGTGGAGCCGCCGCTCCGCCGCTTCCTCGCGCGCCGCGGCGATCAGCGCGCCGACCGCGCCGCCGGCGAAGACGAAGCCGGTCCAGGGGAAGAGCGTGAAGATCGTGAACTCCCCTGCCGGCCGCGCGTACCACTGCAGCCAGAGCGGCAGCGCGTCCACCGCCGGCGCGATCCGCACGAGCGGCGTCGCCATCGCGATCGCGGTCGCGATCGCGGCATACCACCCGACGCGGCCGACCGCCGTCCCCGCGAGCCCCCACACCACCCCGGCGACGGCAATCGCCGGTCCCATGATGTTCAGGATGTCGACGCGGAACAGCGTCACCGGATGGCTGCCCGGCGTGATGATGAATCCCTGCAGCCGGAACAGAAAACCGAGCAGAAAGATCTCGAGGCCGCGGCGGCAGATCATTTCCGCGGCGGCGCGCCGGCTGCCGGTGCGCTCGGCGCTGCGGGTCGCGGCGAGCACGACCGCGAGTCCGGCGAGCCACAGGAACAGGGGGGCGGCGAAGCCGCCGAGCACGGTCGCGTCGCGGAACGGAACCGTGCGGCGCACGGCGGGGCTCAGCCGCGTCCACGCGTCGGCGGTGTGCGCCTCGATCATCAGAAGCACGGCGATGCCGCGCGCCCAGTCGACGTAGCCGCGCCTATGGTTGGACGTCATACGAGGTGGTGAACACGATGTCCTGCCGCATCGAGTGCCACACCGAGCAGTACTTCTCGTACGACAGCGCGATCGCGCGCGCCACCGCGTCGGCCGGCACGTCCCCTTCGATGGTCACCTGGAGATGCATCTGGACGATCCGGTGCGGCTCCTCCTGAGCGCGATCCGCAATCAGGTGCGATCGCAGCGCGCGAAACGGCTGGTGCCCCTTCGTCAGGATGTAGCCGACGTCCATCGTCATGCACCCCGCCAGCGCGAAGGCAAGCGCCTGCACCGGCGACGGCCCGGCGACGCCGGAGCTGTCGAGCGTCATCGACGCCCGGTCGCTGGTGCCCGAGAGCACGAGATCGCCGGCCCACGTCAGATCGACGGTGGTGGAGGCTTTGGGCACGAAGCGGATTGTAGATCACGCGCAGAAGAAACCGGGGAGAACGCGAAGCACGCGGAGAAAAACGTTCTCGGCGATCGTGGCGATCTCGGCGGTTCCTTCTTATCGTGCGGCGGAGCGGCCCGCGACCGGCGCTGAGGGCGGCGGCGGGAAGATCGGGCTTTTCGTGACGATCGATTTGATCGCGATCCAGGCGAGCGGGAGGACCACCAGCAGGTAGGTCAGGATGTGACCGAACGTGCTGTCGGGGCCCCACGCTTCGGTGCTGCTGTGGATGAATTCGCTGTACGGCAGGTACTGCTGTTCGGACATTTCGTGCGCGCCCTTGATCACGAGCTGGACGACGAAGACGAACAGAAAGATCGCGGTCGCCTGAAAAAACAGCGCGAGGTTGATCCGGTGGCCGTAGCGCGACCAGAGGTAGGCGACGCCGCCGGCTGCGGCGCTTCCGAGCAGCGCGCCGAGGACCAGATAGGTCGTCTCGTGCAGCTGCATCAGCAGCAGCGCGGTCTCGACCCCTTCCCGGCTGATCATGAGCAACGTGAACAGGAAGACGCCGGCGAACGCCGCGGTGCCCGGGCGTGCGGTCGACTCCTTGAGACGGCCTTCGATGTCCCCCTTCATGCGACGGCCGGTGCGCCACATGTGGACCGTCATCCACGCGACCGACGCGGCGGCGACGAGCGCGAGCGGGCCGTCGAGCCATTCCTGGTTGAGCGAGTGGAAGAGGAGATAGCCGCCGAGGGCGCTGACCGCGACGGCGACGCCGATGCCCCAGTGCACCGCGGGGGCGAGCGCGGCGCGCCCCGACTTGCGCAGGTACGACAGGCTGATCGCGACGATCAGAAAAGCTTCGAACCCTTCGCGAAGGGTGATGACGAGCGCTTGGAGCATGAGTGCGGCCGATTCCCGATAATGAGACTGAATCTCAGAATGAGAAAACAGTCTATCGCGGCATATCCGACCAGTCAAGTCGGCTATAACGCGGTTGTCAAAGCTCGGATTCTCGAGTGTCGCTCGTTGGATTTGCCGCAGGTGCATCGAAAAGAAGATGGGCGAGGCGATCTAGATTTCCGGGGGGCGCATCGCACCTCATGCTGATAGCAGGGGGGACAGGGCTGCGGATGCGCGAACAATGGGGAGGCGGAGCTAACAGTTCTTCTCTCGGCACACATCTTCAATCGGACAGTCAGCACAACGGGGGCGTGTCGCGATGCACGTCTGCTGGCCATGCGCGACCGCGTTGATGTGTAAGGACCGTCGAATTCGTCTGGGCACCAGATTCTGAAGGGCGTCCTGAGCACACTCCATTCGAGGGCGCTCTTGTAGAAGGCCAAGTTTACAGAATAGCCGCAGGCAGTGGGTATCGACCGGAAAGACGTCGCGGTCAGCTGAGTACAACATCACGCACCGAGCACTTTTCAAGCCCAACCCCGGAAGCGTCGTGAGGTACGCCTCAAGCGCGCGGTCGTCCAGAATCCTGAGCTTCCTTGAAGAAAGCGAGCCGAAATCGAGAGCCAGCTTTCGAAGCGAGCCTTGGATCTGCCTAGTCTTGATGCGGCTCAGCCCCGCCGGTTTCAGTACCTTCGCCAATTTCGCAGGTTTCGCATCGCGCACCGACGCCCAAGTCCGAAATTGTCTCCGTAGCCTTCGGTACGCATCGATGTACCCGGTGCTGCGGGTTCTCGCCGAGAGGATGATAAAAACAATCTCCGCAATCAACTCACGCTTGTTCCCAAGATCCGGCGTTCCGTACCGCAGACGTAAAGCTTTTTCTGAACGCCGAATCAATTGATCCGGGTCAGCGCCGTTGACGGAGCGAATCTGCGGCATCTCTTGACACATCAATGAGTTACGGTCTATCTTCACGCAACGCGTGTACAATTTCAAGCGCTCGATACGGCCGACGGCTGTAGATCTGTTCTCTGGTGCGGGTGGCATGTCGCTCGGCTTCGAGGCGGCTGGTTTCGACATCGTTGCCGCCGTCGAACTCGATCCAGTCAATGCGGCGACTCACGAATACAATTTTCCATTTTGCCCAGTGATCTGTGCCGACGCAAGAGCAGTTTCGGCGGAACATATCTTGCGGAGCGCCAATCTCAGGGCTGGAGATATCGACGTCGTCTTCGGCGGTCCGCCCTGTCAGGGTTTCTCGATCATCGGCAAGAGATCACCCAGCGATCCGCGCAACCAAGGACTATTTCATTTCCATCGGATCATTCATGAATTGAAGCCAAGGCTCTTCGTCCTGGAGAACGTACCAGGGCTGACCAGTCTGGGAACCCACCTGCGACGCTTCATAGCCAAGTGCAGAGTGTCGGGATATGACATTGTCGATCCCTTTGAAGTGCTCGATGCCGCTCAATACGGCGTTCCGCAAGAGCGCCGGCGAGTCTTCCTATATGGATTTCTCGACGGTCTCGCGCCGCCAAAGTACCCGACACCAACACATCGCTCTCGTTCCCGGTCGATTCGAAACGGCAAGAACGGGCGCGGACCAGGACACGAGGCACTTCCCTTCGGCCCCACAGTTTCGGAAGCGATCGGCGACTTGCCTGATGTAAACAAGATCGCCGCCCTACGTCACTCCGAATCCGTTCCTTGGCAACTAGAAAGCGGTTCAGAATACGCGCGTCGTCTTCACGGTGACATTGCCGATCCATTTGACTTTTCTTATCAGCGTATCTTCGACAAAACACTACTGACGTGTTCGCAGCGCATTGAGCACTCTCCCGAATGCCGCGCAAGGTTTCGAAAAACGAGGCCTGGTAGCACTGAGCCTTTAAGTCGTTTGGTCAAGCTGTCTGCGGACGGAGTGTCGCATACATTGCGAGCCGGCACGTTGCCGGACAAAGGCTCTTTCATGGCCCCTCGCCCGATCCACCCGACTAGTTCGCGGTGCATTACCGTACGCGAGGCCGCCAGACTACATTCGTACCCTGACTGGTTTCGCTTTCACGTTACAAAGTGGCACGGATTCCGCCAAATTGGGAACTCGGTTCCCCCATTGCTTGCCCGAGCTGTTGCGGCCACGGTGATGAAGGCTTTGGGTGCTACACCCACGAAGCCTGACCATCCCGTTGAACTGCGAAACCAGTGGAAGCTCTCGATTGCATTCTCTAAGAGTTCAGTTGGAATCGCACCAACGCGGCGATATGCGGGGTTGAGGAAGGCGAAGCGGAAACACGATCCAAAGTAGAAGACTATGGCAACACGAAATCAGCCGCAGGCCGCTGTCGAGGCAGACGCGAGTCCAACCAAGGATTTCTTCATTTCGATGCTCGTGAAGGATATCGAGCTGACGAGATCGATTTTGGATCTAGTGGACAACTCGGTCGACGGAGCCAGGCGGTTGAGGGGTAAGAAGTCGTTCAAAGGTCTGAGAGTCTCGATCACCGCAACACCGGGCGGGTTCGAAATCCAGGACAACTGCGGCGGAATTGATCGAGAGTTGGCTGAGCACTACGCGTTGAGGTTTGGTCGACCGACCGGCATGATCACAGTGAAGCACTCTGTCGGACAGTTCGGTGTCGGAATGAAACGAGCCCTGTTCAAGCTTGGCACTCACTTTACAGTTGAATCGACCACGAGTGCGGGTTCTTTTCGAGTGGACGTCGACGTTTCCAAGTGGCGACAGACTGATGGCTGGACGTTCTCACTTGAACCGACCGCAGCAAAGTTAGTCGCACCAGTCGGAACCAGGATCACAGTTGAGCCCCTGCACCCGTCAGTCGCGGAAGACTTCGGTCTCGAAACTTTTCGGTCGCGTCTCAAGCGCGAGCTAGAGGCTGCGCACGCCGGGAGTTTGTTGAACGGTCTCTCGATTTCATTGAACGACGATACCCTGCAGGCTCAGCAGCCGACATTGCTCCAGTCCAAGACGATTAAGCCCGCGTGTCGGGTCAGCGAGCACGCAAAGGTGGCAGAGAAGGGGAAGCCTGCTGAAAAGAAAGTCGAAGTGCGAATGTACGTCGGCGTCGGTAAGGCTTCGGATCCAAAGTCAGACCCTAGAGAAGCGGGATGGTATGTCTACTGCAATGGGCGTCTAGTCTTAGGACATGATCAGACGCAGGCCACTGGGTGGGGTACCGGTTCGATTCCGAAGTACCACAATCAATATTCACAGTTCAGAGGTTTTGTGTTTTTTGATTGTGACGATGCTTCCAGACTGCCTTGGAATACGACAAAGACTGGTGTGGATGCCGAGTCTGCGATCTATCGGACAGTACAACGCGAGATGGTGACTGTCGCGAGGCCTGTTATCAATTTTCTCAATGATGTGGACCGGGAAACAAAGGCCGAGCCATCCGCAGCGCCCTTAACGAAAGCCCTGAAGAGAGCGAAACTAGTCACGCTCGCCAAGATCAGACCTCGTGAATTGTTTGTAAGTCCGAGACCGAAGTCCGTCGTCAAGAACGTCGCGAAGATTTCTTATGAACGACCGTCCGAGCAGGTGGAGCGCGCCAAGAAGCATCTAAAGGTCGCTAGCTTGAGAGAGGTCGGAGAGCGAACGTTTGACTACTACTACCGTTTTGAGATCAAGGGACAGTAGGCGTTGCATGAAAGTCGACTACACGATCAGGCCGGCCAAGAACATCGAACGAAAGATGATGTGTGAAGCATTCAGGTCGCTGTCGGCATTTCACCCGATCGCGTCCTATAGATACGTCGGCTTTGGGTCGGCTACGTTCAATGACTTTCGGCTCGTTCATAGGCAACTCGGCATAGCCGACATGGTCAGCATTGAACGCGACACCAACAGCCAACGACGATACGATTTCAATCGACCTTATCGGTGTATTGACGTTAGGTTCGGGGAGTCTGTTGATGTTCTTCCTACGCTGGATTGGAAGAAACCGGCCATCGTGTGGCTCGACTACGAGTGCAAGCTTACGGCCGACGTTCTGGCAGACGTAGAGTGCATCGCCTCCAACGCCGCTCGGGGGAGCCTTCTTTCTTTGAGTGTCAACGTCACGCCGGTCGGCGACGCGGTCGATTCAGTTCGCGAGTTGCAGGAACGCGTGGGAATTGAGAATGTGCCACTGGGTATCAAGCGGGCCGATCTAAAAGGGTGGTTGTCGGCTGATGTGGACTGCCGAGTTGTTACTAATAAGGTCCTCGAGACTCTCCGAGATAGAAACGCAGCTGCGGCGCCGGCCGATCGAATCGTGTTCAAGCAAATATTCAACTTTAGGTATGCGGACGATGCACAGATGGCGACATTCGGCGGCGTGTTTTGCCGAGAGTCTGACAAAGGCATCATCGATAGCTGTCAATTCGACGCATTTGAATTCAGTCGATTCGACACGAAGGCCTACATGATTGAGGCGCCGATCTTGACCTATCGAGAATTAAGACACCTCGATCGTAGCCTGCCTGGTGGCTTCGCGGCCTTAAAGAAGGAAAAGATCGTTCCGGTTGAAGACATCGAGAAGTATGAGAGGGTGTACCGATACTTTCCGGCGTTTACTGAAAGTGAAATCTAGTCTCAGGGAAGGTTGGCCCCGCTGCCCGCCGCAGCACTGGCTCGAAATCCCTTGCAACGTACCAGTGTCGCAAGCGTGACCCAATCACGCGGGCGCGGTCGACGACGACGCAGCGCGAATATTTGACGCGGCCTACGGTTGGATAGACCGATGGCCAACGTCACATCGACCCCTTGTCGAAGTCGTGGCTGGATTCGAGCATCGAAGGTCTACGATGATGAACTAACAGTAACGTTGTCGATTTGACCTGCCTCGCAGATACAGGAGGCATGAAACGGACCGTGCAGGTCAACGTGAAGATGACGCAAGATGACGCGAAATTGTTCAAGAAAGCAGCCGAGAAGCGCTGGCCAGGCGCCGTTCTAACCAATTCTGGCATCGTCCTCGCACTCGCCAGAATCGCGGCGCGGGAGACTCTTGCCAAGAAGAAGGGAAGAGAGAGGATGCGGTCTGTTCTCCGGCGTGCTAACTCCGTGCTGCAGGCGTTCACCGAGCAACGAGCACCGGCGATCAGCTATAGATTTTCCGCCGCGCGGTCGAGTGCTGACGATTGGTTAGCGCCAACCGCATTGTGAGAGTTGACGATGGCCGCAATGGACTATGCCGACGTTCAGAAGAGTTTCAAAGGACGCACGCACCTACTTCTTGGCAATGGGTTCAGCATCGGTTGCGACCCTATTTTCAAGTACCAGAGTCTTTATGACGTTGCAGTTGAGAAGGGTCTGAGCCCGAATGCGCAGGCGGTATTTGGTCGATTCGGCACCAACAATTTCGAAGGCGTGATGCGCGTACTGATGGACGCAAATTGGGTTGGCCAGCAGTATGGGTTGCTCCACGGTGATGATTCCGAGCTTCTCAAGGACGTCGAAATCGTTCGGCGTGCTCTCGTCGCTGCAATCGCTGAGTCTCACCTCGACTACAGTGGTTCCGTCAGCGACGAGATGAAGGAGTCTGCGTCAGCATTCTTTTACCCCTTCTACAACATCTTCACCACCAACTATGATTTGGTCGCTTACTGGATCGTAATGGCCGGTGGGCCGCACCCAAAGTATTGGGACGGGTTCGGCGAAGACCTCGACGAGCCAGATGCTGACCACGTTGTGTTCTCCTTTCACGTGGGCAATCACCCTGGTATCTTCTACATGCACGGAGCGCTTCACCTCTACGTCAAGGAAGGGGTCGTGGCTAAGCACTGTTGGAGCCGCACCGGCGAAAAGCTAACGAAGTTGATCAAAGCGGGAATGGCCGATGGCCGGAATCCACTCTTTGTGGCGGAAGGGACTTCAGGGAAGAAACTTGAGCAGATTCACACAAACTCTTACCTCTCCTACGCCTTGTCGAAGCTGAACAGAATTGAGGGAACTCTAGTCGTTTTGGGTCACTCCTTATCGTCACAGGACCAGCACTTGAGAGATATCATCGCTGGAAACAAAAAGCTAAAGAGGCTCTTCATTGGCGTAAGAGACGCGGCGAACCCAGCGAAAGCCAAAGAGGCGGTTGCCTCTATCGAGTTGCGCCGAGACGAGAGAGGCCATGAGCCGCTCGAAGTTCAGTACTTCACGAGCGATTCCGCGAAAGTGTGGCCGTAGCGATGTCGACGGCTGACGCGTCGCCTGACGCGTAGACGTTGAGGTCGTGAACGGCTACTCAACAAACGACGGTTGTCGCGTGCATTAGATTCGAGAATGCGCACACGGCAGAACGCAGTGTGCGCGCGGTTCGCACATCCAGGCAAACAGCTAAATCGCCTAAAGATTGTTGGGGTTTTCGCCTCACTGCCGCACTCTTTTAGGAAGGTGTACGCCGCGCGAGAATTTTAGTCCTCTCACGCACGCGGGCTGAAAATGGAGTTCTAGATCTCCTCGCCCGCGCATGCTCACACGGACAGGGTTCGTCATCCCGCTTGAGCAGCATCGCCCCCGCAAAAACAGGGCAGTTTTCGCGCCCGCTATCACCTATCCCGTCAAGTCGGCTATAACGCGGCGTATGCTTCCGGCCGTGGCGATCACGATTGTCGCGCTCGGCGATTCGACGACCGCCGGCACGCCGGCGTTCAAGTCGCCGATCGAAGCGCCGCCCGACGGATCCGGCAACATCGAGAGCCAGTACCCGTACTGGTTGATGCAGATGCATCCGGACTGGCAGGTGCTCAACCGCGGCGTCAACGGCGAGCGCAGCGATCAAATCCGGGCGCGCTTCGCGCGCGACGCGGCGCAGGCGAAACCGGCGGTGGTCGTGATCGTCGCCGGCGTCAACGACGTGTATCAGGGCCGTCGCGCGGTATCGGTCCAGCGCGAGCTCGAGGCGATGTACGACGCGGCGCGCATCGCGAAGATCGCCGTGGTCGCCGGCAGCATCATCCCGTTCAACCGCGCCACCCCGGATCAGAATGCGCGGATGCACGCGGTCAACGACTGGATCCGCGGCTACGCGGCGGCGCATCCGGCGGATGTGGTGTGCTGCGACACGCGCGCGGCGGTCGCCGCACCCGGACAGCCCGACCGGCTGGTGTCCTCTCCTGACGACCTGCACCCGTCGCCAGACGGCTACAAACGGATGGCCGCGGCGCTCGAACCGGCCATCAAAACGGCGCTCTCGAAGGCCCCGTCGTTGCAGTAAGCTGAAACCATGACCGTGTGGAAGCCGATTGCAGGGGCCGCGGCACTCGTCGCCGCGTTGTCGATGTCGCTCGGGGCGCAGCAGGGCCCGACCTTCAAGAGCGGCACCCAGGTGGTGTCGATCTTCGCGACGGTCACCGACCCGCAGAAGCGCCTCGTGCCCAACCTGACCCAGGACGACTTCCAGGTCTTCGACAACGACAAGCCGCAGCCGGTCGTCTATTTCGACAACAGCAACCGCCCGATCAACGTCGTCGTCATGCTCGATACCAGCGGCAGCATGACGCTGACCATCGATCTGCTGAAGCAGGCGGCCGAACAGTTCCTGCTCCGGCTGCTGCCCGAGGATAAGGGGCGCGTCGGCGCGTTCAACGACAAGATCCAGTTCAACGCGCGCTGGAGCAGCGATCGCGATCAGATGATCACCGACGCCAAAAACCTCGACTTCGGCAACGGCACCCGGTTGTGGGACGCGGCGGCGGCGAGCCTCGACGAGCTCAAGACCATCGAGGGGCGCAAGGTGATCCTCCTGTTCACCGACGGCGACGACACCGAGAGCCGCACCAGGCTCGGGGCCGTGCTCGATCGCGCCCGCGCCGAGGAAGTGATGATTTACGCCATCGGCCTCGAGAGCAAGTTCATGGGGACGACGACCAAGCCGGATGGCGGGCTGCGGAAGATCGCGGAGGAAACCGGCGGCGGCTACTTCGAGCTGAAACGCGCGACCGATCTGGCGCCGACATTTTCGAAGGTCGCGCAGGAGCTGCACAGCCAATACGTGATCGGCTTCGCGCCGACCGCGCTGGACAACAAGGTGCACAAGCTGGCGGTCAAGATGAAGCAGCCGGGCATGACTGCGCAGGCGCGGCGCAGTTACCTGGCTGCTGGCGACAAGATGTCGGTGTCTGGAAAGTAGTGCAGGCGTCGAGCCTGCGTGCAGGAGTGCCCGGCGTTAGACGAACGCGGCGACGATCGCAACCACCAGGGAGATGCCGACCACCCATTCCGCCGACGCCGAAAAACTCCAATCCCGGATTCTTTCTCGCATTGTTCTCTCGCCTCCTTTCATACAGTTAGACGGCTGCCCCGCCGCAAAGGTTTAATAGAGCCCTATGTCCCTTTCCGAACAGGAATTCCGCGTCAAAAGCGACGAGGCGCTGAACGCGGCCCGCCACGCCCTGCTGCCGCTCGCCGACAGCGAGGGGTTCGAAGTCGAGCTGCAGAACGGCGTCCTGAACCTGGTGTTCGAGGAGCCGGTCGAGACCAAGTTCGTCGTGTCGCCGAACGCGCCGGTGCGCCAGATCTGGGTGTCGGCGATGTCGAGAAGCTTTAAACTCTCGTGGGCGCCGGAGCTCGGCGCCTTTGCGCTCGAGGCCGAGACGCTGCCGCAGCTGCTCGATCGCCTGACGCACACGTTTCTCGCGCAGGCGTGAACGGTGACCCTTCGTCAATTGACGCATCGTCAATTGACGACTTCCACATCGCCGGAGACCTTATGAACCGCTTCGCCGTCGCCGCACTCGCGGGTGCCGTTGTCGCCGTCGTCTCCGCACAGCAGGCGCCGGAGCAAGTGCGTGCACTGCCCGGCGATCGTCCAGCCGCGAACATCCACGGCACGCGCTCCGCGGTGCTGGGGCGCAACGGGATGATCGCGACCAGCCAGCCGCTGGCGTCCGC
>JAOBWF010000110.1 GCA_025463215.1 Acidobacteriota bacterium
GCGTCGGCGACGAGCGCGGCCTCGCCGGCGCCGGGCAGCCACGCATCGCTCTTCAGTCGGTCGAGGCCGAAGCCGGACGTCGCCTGCAGTGCGCCGGTGCGCGGGTTGTGCTGGAACAGCAGCGAGCACGACCCGCCGGTGACGTCGAGCGCGTGCTGGTGCAGGTGCGGCAGCAGGTCGTTCCGCGTCGTGCTGTGCGCCAGCAGCGAGGCAAGCGGACGCCCAGCCAGGCTGCTGGCCGGACCGGTTCGCGTTTCTCGGGGCGTCGATTCGGGTTCGGTAGGGCGCGTGATGCGCGATTCTACTGCGATCGATCGACGCCCGCCAACTTCGGCGGCGCTCGAGCGGCGCGCCGGACCGGACGATAACGCCAACGAGTACAGTCGGTTAGGGCATTACACGATATAATTGGGTCTCGATACCACTGACCCGACTGTCTGCCGCCGGCCGCCGTCTTAGTACGCGGAGGTCGATGCATCCCGCTTCCTGGAGAGCGCCTTCCGCGCAGCGCATGACGTGGACGGACGAAGAGCTCGTCGCAAAATCGATTGGTGGCGACGCCGACAGCTTCAACGAACTGGTCGTACGGTGGGAACGCCCCATCTATGCCCTCGCGTACCGCACGATCGGTCGCGAAGAGGATGCGCGCGACGTGTGCCAGGAGACGTTTCTGCGGGCGTTCCGGGCGCTGCCGGGGTTTCGCGGCCAGGCCAAATTCTCGTCCTGGCTCTATCGCATCGCCTTGAACCTGTGCCGCGACTGGATCCGGCGCGAGCGCCGGACGCCGGTGGTGCAGCCGCCGGAAGACATGGACCTGATCGAGATGGCGGCGGCGGCCGAGCCGTCGGAGTCGATCGAGGATCTCGTCGCGCGCAAGGACCTGTCGCGCCTGGTGGAACAGGCAATGACCCTGCTCCCGGAAGAGCAGCGGACGGCGATTGTGTTGAAGGAATATCACGGGCTGACGTTCCAGGAGATCGCCGAGCTGGTCGGCTGCCCGCTCAGCACGGTGAAGACGCGTTTGTATCAGGGATTGATTGTGCTCAGGCGTGAGCTGGCGAAGAACAGCAAAGCCACGCTGTGACGGTACTGCTATGACTGAATGGTCCTGTAGTTTTGGCGCCAACCGCGACGAGGCGATCGTCGCGTATCTGTACGACGATCCGGCAGCCGCGAGCGTCAGCGATCGAGGGCGGTTCGAGACGCACCTGCAGACGTGTGCGCGCTGCCGCGGCGAGGTCGCGGCGCTGCGCGGCGTCCGCGCCCAGCTCGCACGCTGGTCGCCGCCGGAACCGATCACGCGGCAATCCAATCAGCCATCACCCTTTCGCCATGAGCCATCGTGGCGGAGCATTCCGGCGTGGGCGCAGGTCGCTGCGGCGCTGCTGTTCCTCGGCGTCTCGGCCGGCATCGCCAACCTCGACGTGCGCTACGACCAGAGCGGGCTGACCGTGCGAACCGGATGGTCGGCCAGGCCGGATGCGTCCGGTCGGGTCGCTCGGTCGGGTGGGTCGGACGTCGCGCTGGTGAGCCCGGTCAAGGCGGCCGGCCGCGCGAACGATGCGCCGTGGAAAGCTGATCTCGCCGCGCTGGCGTCTGAATTGAAGAACGAGATGCGCACGTCGCCAGCCTCGGCGGCGACGGTCCGCACCGTGTCGGCGTCGGCGTCCGATGCCGAGATTACGCGCCGCGTCCGCGCGCTGGTCGAGGAGAGCGAGAAGCGCCAGCAGCGCGAGCTCGCGCTCCGCATCGCCGAGATGCTCCGCGACATCAACGCGCAGCGCCAGGCCGACCTCGTCAAGATCGATCGGACCCTCGGCGCGGTCCAGAACAACGTCGGCATCGAAGTCATGAAGACGCGGCAGCAGATCAACCAGATGGATCTGATCTATCGCGCGTCACAGCGGCAGTAGGGGGACACAGTGAAACGGGTTGCAGCGATCATCCTCGCGGGAACGGTCACGGCCGCGGCGCCGGTGGCGGCGCAGCAGCCGCAAGCGCGCGCGGCCGCCGAGCAGCGCTATCAGATCGGGCAGATGGAGCGGGTGCTCGAGGGCGCGGTCGAGCACGGCGTCACCGTCACGCGCGATCGCTTCCAGGCGATTGCGCAAATGCCGGCCGACCTGCTGGTCAGCGACAACGCGCACGCGCGCGGCTTCCGTCTCGACGGCTACGGCGTCTTCTTCGATGTCGTCGTGCCGTCGTTCGAGACGACCCTGACCTGGAGTTTGCGGACGCTCGATCAAAACGATCTCGGGCTCGACAGCGCGCTGCGCACCCTGCAGACGCACGTCAAAGGGGAGGGCGATCCCGATCTCGAACAGGCGCTGAAGCGGCTCGAGCTGCAGGTGAACCCGGCGGTGCTCGCACGCTCGTCCGTTCCGGTCGCGGCCGGCACCCGCACCAGCACCGGCTCCGCGGCATCTACCGCCGACGGCCAATCGCAGGCCGCGGCCGATCCGATTCTCACCGACCCGAACGAAGCCTACCGGACCGAAGTCCTGCAGGCGTTGAAGGACGCGATGCTCGCCCACAGCAGCTCGCTCGCGATCGGGCCGAACGAGTGGCTGACGATTGCCGCGAAGGGGAACGACGACCGGCCGCGGCTCGCGCCGGCCGACAGCAGCTCGAGCATCCGGATGATCCGCCTGCGCGGTTCGGATCTGGCTGAGTTCCTGGCCGGCCGCATCACGCGGGAGGAAGCGCTGCAGCGGATTGAGGTGCGGGTGTTCTAGAATAGCGCGCATGCGCGCGTGCGTCCGGCTGCTGCTGTTGCTTGTTACCGCCTCGACCGTCGCCTGCGGGCCGACCGTCGATCTCACCAAAGGTCTCGAGGTCATCATCGTCAATACCGGGTGGTATGACCTCGGCATCGTCAACGGCCAGAACAAGCTGGTCCCGACCGTCGTGTTCAAGCTGCACAACGTGTCGGACCAGAAGCTGGTGACGCTGCAAATCAACGCCCTGTTCCGCCGCGTCAGCGAAAACAGCGAGTGGGGCAGCGGCTTCCTCACCGTGGCCGGATCGCAGGGCCTCGCGCCAGGGGCGACTTCCGAGCCGATCACGATCAGATCGCAGCTGGGCTATACCGGCAGCGATCAATCGCGGCAGGAAATGCTGTCGAACACGCATTTCGTCGACGCCAAGGTCGAGCTGTTTGGCAAGTATGGATCCACGCAGTGGGTGCGGATCGGGTCGTTCCCGATTACGCGTCAGCTCTTGACGAAGTAAGAAGCGCTGCCAGCGTCAGCAGCGCGAGCGCTCCGTCGCTGACCGCGAAGAGCAGAAACGACGGCGGCGAATGCCGGACGAGGTAGTCGATCACGAAGGCCGCCGCGCCCGCCCCTTTCAGTAATGGGCCCATGATCCAGAGATAGGCGCGTCCGCCGGAGGACTGCGGATCGCGATACGGAATCAGGTAGCCGGCAGCGATCGACAAGAGGAAGATGCCGTTGAGATCGGCGTGAATGGGCGGGGTCGGCAGGGGGACGGCGAACAGCTGAGCGAGCAGCGGCCGTCCCGCCAGCATCACGACGCCGACAGTGCCGTCGTACACCAGCGACACCGCTGCAATCGTACGGCATCGGATCATTGCGGAATGCTGATTGCCAATGGCTGATTATCGAGCAAGTTGCATTCAGCAATTGGCGGTTACTGAATTTTCCTCAGCTCTCCCGTGTACGTCGTCGT
>JAOBWF010000115.1 GCA_025463215.1 Acidobacteriota bacterium
GCACCAGCGACCTCCACGGCGCCGCGCTTCCGAGCGATCGGGTCGGCGGACTGCCGCTGCTCGCCGGCTACGTCAATAACCTGCGCGCGGCGCGCGCGTCGGACGCGGGCGCGGTCCTGCTGCTCGATTCCGGCGACACGTTTCAGGGCGGCGTCGAGTCCAATCTCAGCGAAGGGGCCGTGATCGTCGACGCCTACAACGCGATGGGCTATACCGCGGCGGCGATCGGCAACCACGACTTCGATTTTGGATCGGTCGATTCGGCGGCCGCGCGCCAGTTACCCGGTGATCCGCGCGGCGCGCTCAAGGCCCGCGCCGCTCAGGCGCGCTATCCGTTCCTGGCCGCAAACCTGATCGACGAAGCGACCGGCCAGCCGGTCGCCTGGCCGAATGTTCGACCGTTCGTGCTTCAGTCGATCGCCGGGATCCGCGTCGGCTTCGTCGGGGTCATGACGATCGATGCGTTGGCCTCGACCCTCGCCGTCAACGTTCAGGGACTGCGGGTCGCCCCGCCGGGTCCAGCGATTGCCGCGAATGCCGCGACGCTCCGCGCCGCGGGCGCCGACGTCGTCATCGTCGTGTCCCATGCGGGCGGGCGCTGCGAGCGGTTCGATCGGCCGGCCGACCTGTCGTCGTGCGAGTCGGATTCGGAGATCTTCCGCGTGGCGCGAAGCCTGCCTCGCGGCCTCGTGGACGTCATCGCCGCGGGTCACACCCACGGCGGGCTGGCGCATGAGGTCAATGGCATCGGCATCATCCAGCCGTTCGCGCGCGGGCAGGCGTTCGGCCGCATCGACCTTGTCCTCGATCGCCGGACCAGGCGGGTGGTGCGGATGCAGCCGTTCGCACCGCACGACATCGTGCCGGCGGACTACGAAGGACGAGCGGTCGCGAACGATCCGGCGATTGTCGCGGCGATGGCGCCGGCGCTCCGGCGCGTTCACGACCTCCAGGCCACGCCGCTCGGCGTCGTCCTCGGTGTGCCGATTGCCCGCGCGGGCACCTCTGGATCGCCCCTCGGGCGCCTGTTCGCCGAGGCGCTGCGCGCCGCGGTGCCGGGCGCGGACGTCGCCGCGATCAACAACGCGGCGCGCGGTCTGCGGGCGGATCTGCCGGCAGGCCCGCTCACCTTCGGGCGGTTATACGACGTGTTCCCGTTCGACAACCGGATCGCCCGGATCACGGTCAGCGGCGCGGATCTCGGCCGCTGGGTGGCCGGCGAGATCCGGCAGGGCCGCCGCGGCTCGCTCGGGATCGCAGGAGTCGACGTGCGTGCCGATTGTCGCGCCGACGGCCTGCACGTCGATCTGTTCCGCGGGCCCGTTCGCATCGACGACGACGATCGGCTGCTCGCTGTCACGATCGGGGGGCCGACGCTCAGCGGCAGCCTGGCGTCAGCGTCGCCGGGCGGCGGCGTGGGGCCAACCGGGGATGCCCCGGTCGTGCGGGAAGTCATCGAAGAGTGGTTTCGGCGGCTTGGCCAGCCGGCGCAGGGCCGGCTCGATGACGCGACGCATCGGACCGCGGCCGCGGGCGACCCGCCGATCGCCGCCTGTGTTGCCCGGTGACGAATCGGTATAGAGTCCCGGGACACTCGCGTGACGTTCGTATCCGAGGAGGACAGACATGTGCGATCAGGATCATTTCGAAGAAGACCGGCAGAAGATGGAGGCGCTCGGCATGGTCACCCGCCGGCAGTTCGGCGTGCTGGTGGGAGCGGGCATCGCGCTGATGCTGCCGCAGGTCGTGAACGCGGTGACGGTGACCGACGGCGAGGTGACGATCGCCACCGCGGACGGCAGCTGCGACGCCTATTTTGTGCATCCCGCGAACGGCACCGCCCCGGGCGTGCTCCTGTGGCCCGACATTTTCGGTCTGCGCCCGGCGATGCGTACGATGGGTAAACGGCTCGCCGAATCGGGTTACGCGGTGCTGGTGGTGAATCCGTTCTATCGCGCGCAGAAGGCGCCGACCGCAGGGCGCGGCGCGGCGACGCCGATCGCCGACCTGATGCCGCTCGCGCGTGCGCTGAACGAGCAGACGCACATGACCGACGCGAAGGCGTTCATCGGCTGGCTCGATCAGCAGGGCTCGGTCGCGAAGAACAGGAAGATCGGCACCCAGGGATACTGCATGGGCGGACCGATCGCGTTCCGCACTGCCGCGGCGGTACCCGATCGCGTCGGCGCGGTCGCGTCATTCCACGGCGGCGGGCTCGTCACCGATCAGCCGAACAGCCCGCACGCGCAGGCGGCCAGGACCTCGGCGCAGTTCCTCGTCGCGATTGCGGCGAACGACGATCAGCGGGCGCCGACCGAAAAGGACGTGTTGAAGGAGACCTTCGCGAAGGCGAATCGGCCCGCGGAGATCGAGGTGTATGCCGGCGCCGCGCACGGCTGGTGTCCGCCGGATTCCGGTGTCTACAACGAGCCGCAGGCCGAGAAGGCGTGGGGCCGGCTGCTCGCGCTCTACGGCAAGGCGCTCGCGTAACCGGGCGGGAGGAACGAACCCGGGTCCGACCCTCCTGTCAGTCCCATCGCTACCTGATTGAGCCCGGCTTGAACATCGCCGAGAGATCGTCCGCCGCTGCGGCGGCGCCCAGCCACGGATAACCAGCCGACGGATCGACGGCGAAGATTTCCTGCATCGTGCGCAGCGTCGACGAATGCGAATAGCCGGTCGCGCTCGCGAAGGGCCGACCGTTCACGTTCTCGTGCGCGTCCTTCGAGATGACGATGAAGGGCAGTGTGTACGCGGAGCTGTCCCCGCCTTCGCTCTCGTCCCACCAGAGCACGATCACGCCGTGATGCTTGTAGGCGTCAGACGCCATGATCAGCGGCACGATCCGGGCGAGGAAGTTGTCGCCCTGTGCGATGTCGGCGCGATCGCCCTTGTTCGGACTACCAACCGCGCCGCCGTAGCCGTTGCTCAGGCCGGTGTGCATGTCGTTGAACTGGTTCGGCGTGATCCAGGTGTAGTCGGCGATGTCGCCGCTCTGCAGGTCGAGGGCCAGCTGCTGCAGCGGGGCGTACTGCGTGCGCTGCGGGTTCGAGGTCGTGGTGTTGCAGCCGCCGTTGGTGTCGGCGAAGTACACCATCGGGTTGTGCTTGGCCGCGTAGTTGTATTGCGTCGAGTAGTTGTACGAGTTGAGGCCGCCGTTCGTGAACACGCCGCTCAGGTTGAACAGCGGAACAGTCCACGAACTTCTCGGCAGCGGCACGTTGGTCGTGAGGTCGACGTCAGTGTCCTCCTGGTACGACCGCCACGTCCGGTGCGCCTTCGTCAGGAAGGCGCTCAGGTGCTGGTCCGTGTTCTGAACGCTGTCCGGCGAGCAGTCGACGTGGTAGGGCGTGTCGTCGTTGAGGACGCCGAAGTTCGTTCCCGCCTCGGCCCAGATGTAGTTGGGTTCGGACGGATGCACGCCGACGCCGGTGTTGAGATAGTTGGTCGCATAGGCGACGTGCTGGCTGATCCCGGAGGTGCCGTCGACGAGGCTGTTGACGAAAGGCGCCTGCGGGTTCATGAAGATCGGCAGCGGCGACAGGGTCGCGGCCGGCTGCGTCCAGTTGTGATTCTCCATCGCGATCACGAAGACGTTCCGGGCACGGTCGTCGTGCCGCTCGTCCCGATCATCTCGACGGTGGTCCGCACGGACCGGAAGGCCGCTCCACACCACCGCACACGCGAACGCGACTGCACACACCCCGACGGAATTGGTTCTCTTGCACATGGCTGCCTCCGACCTGACGAGCGGCTTGAGTGCCGCCCGAGTGAAGGTAGCCGGTCGACTTGACGGATCCGTGTCGGAGGGATGACGAACGGATAAACTTCCGTGCGATTGGGCCTGACGCAGCAAGGGCGGGATGGCCGGACCACCCGGTCCGGCCATCCCGCCCTGCGTGCCTGTTCCGCGTTACTTGATGAACAGCATCTCGCGATAGGTCGCGAGCGGCCACGATTCGTGCGGCACCATCACTTCGAGCTGATCGCCCGATTCCCGCAGCGCCGCCATCGCCGGGACGACGACGTCGCGGAAATGCTTGGCGTGCTTTTCCGCCGATGCGCCTTCGTGCTCGAGCGCCTTGGCCAGCTTGTCGGTGCGCTGCTTGAACGTGTCCACCAGCTTGGTCAGGACATCGAGCGTCTTCTTGCCCTCGACCGACTTGCCGCCCGCCGCCTTCACCGCCGCGACGCTCTGCGCCACGTTCTTCTGGTACTCGAACGCCGCCGGCAGGATGTAGCGGTTCGCCATCAGAACCATCAGCTGGCCTTCGACGTTGACCGTCTTGTTGTAGGTCTCGACCATGATCTCGTAGCGCGCGTGCAGCTCGCGCTCGTTGAGGATCTTGTAGGTCTCGAACAGTCTGATCGCGTCCTTGGTCACCAGCTGCGGCAGCGCGTCGACGGTGTTCTTCAGGTTGAGGAGCCCGCGCTTGCCCGCCTCCTTCTCCCACTCCTGCGAGTAGCCGTTGCCGTTGAAGATGATCTGCTTGTTCTCCTTGATCACCTTCGGCAGCAGCTCCGCGACCGCGACGTTGAGCGTCTTGCCCCCCTTGACCGCCTTCTCGAGCTCGGTCGCCATGTAGTCGATCGATTCGGTCACCGCCAGGTTGAGGACGATGTTCGGGTAGCCGATGCTCTGGTTCGACGACACCGCGCGGAACTCGAACTTGTTGCCGGTGAAGGCGAACGGGCTGGTGCGGTTGCGATCGCCGGCGTCGCGCGGCAGCTTCGGCAGCACCAGCACGCCGGTGTCGAGCACGCCGCCGCTCTTGGTCGACTTCGCGCCGCCCTTTTCAATCTGCTCGAAGATGTCGGTCAGCATGTCGCCGAGAAAGATCGACAGGATCGCGGGCGGCGCTTCATTGGCGCCGAGCCGGTGATCGTTGCCGGCGCTGGCGATGCTGGCGCGCAGCAGCCCCTGCCAGCGGTTGACCGCGCGGATCACCGCGGTGCAGAACACCAGGAACTGCATGTTGTCGTGCGTGTTGGTGCCCGGCCCGAGCAGGTTGTTGCCCTCGTCGTCGCTCATCGACCAGTTCAGGTGCTTGCCGGAGCCGTTGACGCCGGCAAACGGCTTCTCGTGCAGCAGGCAGGCGAGCCCGAACTTCGGCGCCGAGCGCTTGAGCGTTTCCATCATCA
>JAOBWF010000186.1 GCA_025463215.1 Acidobacteriota bacterium
GCACCACGGTCAAGCGTGCGGTGCCCGTCATCTCGGGCAGCGAGCGTCCGGTCTGCGCGGTCGAGAACGGAAAGGTCGTCGGCGTCGTCGACAAGACCGACGTGCTCGCGGCGATCGCCGGCGAAGGAGATTAATGGCCCTCGTCGAGGCTGCCCATCGCATCCCGCGCGCGTTGCCGGCGCCGTGGTGGCGCGGGAAGCGGGGCGCGATCGTGCTCGTCCTCGTCGGAATGGTGATCGCGTTCCTCGGCTGGAAAAACCAGGCGAACTGGCCCGCGGCGCTGACGTGGAACTCACTCAGCCCGTACCTCGACCGCTTCCAGGTCTGGCTCAGCGACAACCGCAACGTGCCGCACCCGAACCTCGCGTTCAGCGTCTTCAACGGCTTCGCGAACTTCCTCGACCATCTCGTCGGCTGGCTGACGAGCTTCTTCCACAAACTGACGTGGGCGGGGACGGTTGCGCTCGGCACGCTCGTCGTGCTCCGCTTCGGCGGGCGAAAGGCCGCGCTCGGCGTGCTCGCCGCGTTCGCGAGCTTCGCCGCGATCGGGCTCTGGGAGGAGTCGATCGAGACGTTCTCGCTGATGCTCGCCGCCGTCTCGCTCTCGCTGGCGGTCGGCGTGCCGATCGGCGTTCTGGCCGGACGCTCCGCGCGCTTCAATCGCATCGTCACGCCCATCCTCGACGCGATGCAGATCATCCCCGCCTTCGCGTACCTGATGCCCGTCGTGATCCTGTTCTCGGTCGGCCCGGGCGCCGCTGTCGTGACGACGATGATCTACGCGGTCCCGCCGGCGATCCGCATCACCGCGCTCGGCATCCGAGGCGTGCCCGCAAACACGGTGGAGGCGGCGACCGCGATCGGCGCCACGCGCTGGCAGGTGCTGACGAAGGTGCAACTGCCGCTCGCCCGCCGCATGCTGCTCCTCTCGGTCAACCAGACGATCCTCTTCGCGCTCTCGATGGTCGTGATCGCCGGCCTGATCGGCGGCGCCGGGCTCGGCGACTCGGTCACCAACGGCCTCTACACCGACCCGGTTATGGCGATCTTCGCAGGCGCCGCGATCGTGATCATGGCGATCGCGCTCGACCGCGCGACCGAGGCGATGGCGAACCGCACCGACCCGACGCACCGCCACCTCGACGCCGACAAGTCGAGGCAGTTGCGCCTCTACACCGGAGCCTGCGCGGCGGCCGTGATCGCGGCGGTGATCGTCGGTCACGTCGCGAACGCGGGCGCCGACTGGTCGCGCTGGACAGCGCAGGACTGGCTGCGCCAGTACGTGCAGCGCGCGCTCGACTACATCCAGAACCCGAGCACGTTCCTCTTCCGCGACCTCACGAACCCGACCGGGAACTTCATCGTCCAGCACGGCATCCAGCCGCTGCGCAGCTTCTTCATCGAGACGCCGTGGCCGGTGACGCTAATCGGCCTCGTGCTGGTCGCGTACCTGCTCAGCGGCCTCCGCCCCGCGCTGATCGCGCTCCTGATGCTCTTCGTCGTCGGGCTGGTCGGCGAGTGGGTCAACGCGATGGACACGTTTTCCCAAGTATTGGTCGCGACGCTGCTGACGGTGATCGTCGGCTTCGTGATGGGCGTCTGGGCGGCCGAGAGCCGGCGGGTCTCGCAGATCTTGCGACCCGTGAACGACGTGCTGCAGACGCTGCCGCAGCTCGTCTACATCATCCCGTTCATCTACCTGATGCCCGTGTCGGGTGTTCCCGGCGTGGTCGCATCGGTGCTCTACGCCTCGCCGGTGATGATTCGGCTCGTCCAGCGCGGCATCGAGGGCGTGTCGCCGGAGTCCGTCGAGGCTGCAACATCCTTCGGCGCGACACGTCTACAGGTATTGATGAAAGTCAAGATTCCGCTGGCCCGCGACGCGATCATGCTCGGCGTCAACCAGGCGATCATCATGGTGCTCGCCGTCGTCGTGATCGGCGGGCTCGTCGGCTCCGGAGCACTCGGCTACGAGGTCGCAACAGGGCTCCAACGCAATGCTTTCGGGCTGGGCGTGGTCGCATCGATTGCGATCCTCGCGCTCGGCATCACACTCGACCGCGTCACCCAGGGACGGGTACGCGCGAGGCAACAGGCGTAAATGCCAACCACAGAGGAGGCACGGATGTCGGACCGGTTCAGAGGGCGCCGCAGGTTTGTGTTTGCCGCGGCAGGTCTTGCGATCGCAGCGAGTGCCGTCATGCTCGCCGGCACCGCAGGCGCGGCGAAATCGGCGTGCGGGACCGTGACGCTCAACGAGCAGGCGTGGGCCGGATCGACGGCCAACACCTACATCGCGAAGGCGGCACTCGAGAAGTACCTCGGCTGCACGGTGAAGATCACGCAGATCGCGGAGATCCCCGTCTACCAGGCGCTCGCAAACGGCAAGACGGACGCCGTGCTCGAGGACTGGCAACACGTCGACCAGTACAAGCAGTACATCACCAAGCAGAAGACGGTCGTCATGGGCGGCCCGAACGGTGTCGTCGGTCACATCGGCTGGTACATCCCGGCCTATCTGATGAAGGCGCACCCCGAGTTCGCGACGTGGAAGGGCCTGAAGGGCAAGGAATCGCTCTTCAAGAGCCCCGAGTCCGGCTCGCAGGGAATGTTCCTCGGCGGTGACCCGTCGTACGTCCAGAAGGACCAGCAGCTGATCACGGCGCTCGGCCTGAACCTCAAGTTCGTGAGTGTCGGTGCGGAGCCGGCGCAGGTCGCACGCTGGTCGCAGCTGTACAAGCAGAAGAAGCCGGTCATCTTCTACTGGTACACGCCGCAGTACCTGAACCAGGAGTACCAGCTCGCAGAAGTGAAGCTCCCGCCGCGCTTCAAGGGCTGCCAGGACGACGCCAAGGCCGGCGGCGCCGTGGCGCAGTACAAGTGCGCGTACGCCAACACGGTCATCGAGAAGGTCTTCAGCAAGAAGTTCGCGACCGGCGGCAGCCCCGCCTATGCCGCGCTGAAGAAGTTCAAGCTGACGAACGCCGACCAGGAGCTGGTCGCGAAGTGGATCGCAGGCGACCACGTCAAGCCGGACACCGCCGGCCAGAAGTGGATCGCCCAGAACGCTGCGAAGGTGAAGGGCTGGTTCGGGAAGTAGAACGAGCCTGACCTGTTCGACAAGGGGCGTCCTTCGGGGCGCCCCTTCTGTTGCCCCGAACCTGGTTCGCTCTTCAACCAGGTTCGAGAGTTTCGACGGCACTGCAAAAGGTGTCAGACACCGTTTGCCGGGCTCAGCCGTCTACCGAGCGTCTCGCGCGGTGTCTGACACCTTGTTCAAATCGCCAGCAGCGCGACACCCGCCGCCACGAGCACAGCGCCCGCCAGCCGTGCCGCCGTCACCTGCTCCTTGAGCACGACCGCCGCGAGCAGCGCCGCGATCACGACGCTCGTCTCGCGCACCGCCGCGACCGACGCGGCGGAGGCGCGCTGCAGCGCCGCCAGCACGAGCGCGTAGGCGCCGAAGGTGCAGACGCCGGCCAGGATCGACGCCGGGCCGACCGCGCGGCGCACGGCGCCGACGCCCTTGATGCGCATCACCGCCCCCGAGTAGACAACGGCCGGGCCAAGCATCG
>JAOBWF010000190.1 GCA_025463215.1 Acidobacteriota bacterium
GACCCCGACACGATGGCCGACCGGCTCAAGGCGCAGGGAATTCAGGCGACCGTCGATCGCAACCCCGCGAACCGCACCAGCGGCGGCGATCAGCTCTACTTCACTGATCCCGACAAGACACGCGTCCAGCTGGGGCCGAACGGCTACCAGGGATAGCGGCTGCGTGCTGGGTGCCTGGCGGCTCGCACCGAGCGCTTAGCGCCTAGTGTGCGTCTGTCGCCGTGGTGATCATCGAGCGGCGCAGGTGCCGTCCGTGCCGCGGCAGCGTGCCGTTCGCGCGCAGCACTTTGTAGGTCCGGCGCGCGTGGACGCGGCGGCCGGTCAGGACCAGCGTCTTCGACAGGTGCGCCTCGATCGTCGGCAGCGCACCGAGCACGACGTCGCCGACCACCTGCAGGCTGCGGGCGCTCACCGCGTCGATATTGTCCTTCGCCGTGTGCCACGCCTCGTAGTCGAGATCGATGATGTCGACCGACGGAACGCCGGCGGCGAGGAAGGGCAGATGGTCGTCCTCGATGCGCGTCGAATCGGCGAGGAAGTAGTCGTCGAGTCTCTGCCGCCGCGCCGTTTCCCAGATCACGTTGGTGAGCCAGGGCGTCGAGTTGGTATCGCGACGGATGTCGAGATCGCGATCGCCGATCATGTCGACGAGCAGCAGCGCCTTGAGGCTGGCGAGCGATCCGTCGTGACGGGCGGCGTCGACGTAGTGGCGGCTGCCGTAGGTGTTGTCGGTGCCGGCCCAGTCGGGCAGGCGCGCCTCTTCGCCGTCGAGGAAGAGCAGCTCGATGGTCAGCGGATTCCTGCGGCCCTTGAGCACGCGCGCGAGCTCGAGGAGGAACGCGGCGCTCGATCCGCCGTCGCTCGCGCCGACGAACCGGAACTGGCGATACAGCTTGGTATCGTAGTGTCCGGCGACGACGATGCGTTCCTTGCGGACGCCCGGTATGGTGACGACAAGATTCACCATGTGGACCTTGTCGAGCGGCGTCTGATCGTCCCACGCCTGTTCAACGGCGGTGAGACCGCTGGCGGCGAGCTGGTCCTTGATGTATCTGCGGGTCTGTTCGATCGCCGGCGAGCCGGAAGGGCGCGGGCCGATGGCGACGAACTGCCGGAGATGTTCCCAGGCGCGCCCGGCGTCGAACTTCGCGGCCGGCATCACCGCCTGGATCGCGAGCGCGAGCGCTAGCAGCCCTGTTGCCATCGCGGCATTCTACGCCCGTTTCTCCCGCGGCACATAGTCGCGCTGCACCGGTCCGGTGTAAATCTGGCGCGGCCGCGCGATCTTCTGCTCGGGGTCGAGCAGCATCTCTTCCCACTGCGCGATCCAGCCGGCGGTGCGCGGAATCGCGAACAGCACCGGGAACATCTCGACCGGGAAGCCCATCGCCTGGTAAATCAGGCCGGAGTAGAAGTCGACGTTCGGGTAGAGCTTGCGGCTGACGAAATAGTCGTCCTGCAGCGCGATCCGCTCGAGCTCGAGCGCGATCTCGAGCAGCGGGTTCTTGCCGGTCACGGTGAAGACGATGTCCGCGATCCGCTTGATCACCTTGGCCCGCGGGTCATACGACTTGTAGACGCGGTGGCCGAACCCCATGAGGCGGTTGCCGGCTTCACCGGACTTCACCTTCTTGATGAACTCGGGCACCTTGCTGACGGAACCGATCTCGTGCAGCATCCGCAGCACTGCTTCGTTCGCGCCGCCGTGCAGCGGTCCGTAGAGCGCGCCCGCGGCACCGGCGATCGACGAGTACGGATCCGCATGCGCGCTCCCAATCGTCCTCATCGTCGTCGTCGAGCAGTTCTGTTCGTGGTCGGCGTGGAGGATGAAGAGGACGTCGAGCGCGCGCTCGAGCACCGCGTTCGGCTGGTACTTCAACTCGGTCATCTTGAACAGCATGTTCAGGAAGTTGCCGGTGAAGCTCAGATCGTTGTCCGGATACACGTACGGACGGCCGATGCTGTGGCGGAACGCCCACGCGGCGATGCTCGGCACCTTGGCGATGGCGCGGTGCGTCTGCTTGAGCCGCGACTCCTTGTTGAAGATGTCCTTGGCGTCGGGGTAGAAGCCGGACATTGCGCCGACGATGCTCAGGAAAATCGCCATCGGATGGGCGTCGTACTGGAACCCTTCCATCAGCTTCTTGATGTTCTCGTGGAGCATCGTGTGCAGGGTGATCTCGCGGTTCCAGTTCTGCTGCTGCGCGGCGGTGGGGAGCTCGCCGAACAGAATCAGGTAGGCGGTCTCGAGGAAGTTGCTGTCTTCCGCGAGCTGCTCGATCGGATAGCCGCGGTAGAGCAGGATGCCCTTGTCGCCGTCGATGTAGGTGATCGCGCTGCGGCAGTTCGCGGTATTCATGAACGCCGGGTCGTACGTCATCAGGCCGAAGTCGTCGGGCTTCTCCTTGATCTGGCGGAGATCCATCGCCCGGATCGTGCCGTCCTGGATCGGCAGCTCGTACTTCTTGCCCGTGCGGTTATCGACGATCGA
Organism: Acidobacteriota bacterium; assembly: GCA_025463215.1. Classification (GTDB taxonomy): domain Bacteria; phylum Acidobacteriota; class Vicinamibacteria; order Vicinamibacterales; family CAVVIG01; genus CAVQFC01. The sequence continues at coordinate 2,492 of JAOBWF010000190.1, forward strand.
AATCGTGTCGGCCATCAGTTGTATCCGAATTGTCTTCCTCGTCCACCGGTTCAGCGGGGACGCTGTAGGTACCGTCGGCCCAGCGGGCCAGGTCCTGCAGCTTGCACCGTTCGCTGCAGAATGGCCGCCACGCCTGCTCGGCGGCGTGGCGCCGGCAGAAGACGCACAGCGGCTGCGACATCGAGCTATGTTAACCCGGGGTGCGCTTCGGGGTGCGGGCTTTGGGGTGCGAGGTGCGAGGTGCGCGGTGCCCTAGCCGCCTTCTGCGGCGTGGTGGCGGACGTCCTTGGCAAGCACCATGAAGATGACATCCTCGGCGACGTTGGTGGCGTGGTCGCCGATCCGTTCGAGGTGGCGGGAGACGAGGATCAGATCGAGCGCCGGCTCGATCGTCGCCGGATCCTGGAGCATGTAGGTCAGGAGCTCGCGGAAGATCTGCGTCTTGAGCGCGTCGAGGGCATCGTCTTCGTTGAGGACGTGCTGCGCCAGCTCGGTGTCGCGGCGCACGAACGCATCGAGCGCGTCCCGCAGCATGCGTTGGGCGATCGACGCCATCCGCGGGATGTCGATCAACTTCTTGACCGGCGCGTGGCCGACATAGCGCTGCGCCGCTTCGGCGATGTTGATTGCGAGATCGCCGACCCGTTCGAGGTCGGTGTTGATCTTTACCGCCGCGACGATCGCGCGCAGGTCGACCGCCATCGGCTGGTAGAGCGCGAGCAGGGTGAAGCAGCGGTTGTCCACTTCGATGTGCAGCGCATTGAGCGGGCCGTCGCCCGCGAGCACCTGCGCGACCAGCGCACGATCCCGATCGACCAGTCCCTTGACCGCGAGTCGTACCGCTTCTTCGGCGAGCCCGCCCATCTCGAGCAGCCGCGCCTTGAGCTGCTCGAGCTCGTCCTGGAAATGCCGGACACGCTGCTGTTCAGGAGACGACATCAGCCGAACCTTCCTGTCACGTAGTCTTCCGTCAGTTTTTCGGAGGGCGCCGTAAACATCTTGTTCGTCCGTCCACACTCGACCAGCTTGCCGAGCCAGAAGAACGCGGTGACGTCCGAGACGCGCGCCGCCTGCTGCATGTTGTGCGTGACGATGACGATGGTGTAGCGGGCTTTGAGCTGGTAGATCAGCTCCTCGATGCGCTGGGTCGCGATCGGATCGAGCGCCGAGGCCGGCTCGTCCATCAACAGGATCTCCGGTTCGACCGCCAGCGCGCGCGCGATGCACAACCGCTGCTGCTGCCCGCCCGAGAGCGAGAGCGCCGAGGTGTGCAGCCGATCCTTCACTTCATCCCATAACGCCGCCGATTTGAGGCTCGCTTCGACGCGGCCGCCGAGCTCCTCGCGCGACTTCGTCAGCCGGTTGATCCGGAGGCCGTACGCGACATTGTCGAAGATCGATTTTGGAAACGGGTTGGAACGCTGGAACACCATGCCGACGCGGCGCCGCAGATCGACGACGTCAACCGCGGGGGCATAGATGTCCTGACCGTCGATCGCGACGGACCCTTCCACGCGCGCCCCGGGCACGATGTCATTCATGCGATTGAGCGTGCGGAGGAAGGTGGATTTGCCGCAGCCGGACGGACCGATCAGGGCAGTGACTTCATTCGAGCGGATCTGGACGGAAATCTGCTCGAGGACGCGGCGGGTCCCGTAATAGAAGTTGAGGCCGTCGACCCCGATCTTGTCCTGCCGCTCCGCGGTCATCAGCATCCACAGAGAAGATAGCCAACGAGGAGCCCCTGAACATTTCCAGTAAGTTAAATTGATATTGAATGTATGTAAGTATATATTGACGGTAAGTGACTACTTACCATCATGCCCGACAGCTCGACGCTCTCGGGGATCCGACGCGCCGGGCCATCCTCGACCGATTGCTCGACGGACCACAGCCGGTCGGCGAGCTCGCGCGCGGCTTTCCGATCAGCCGTCCGGCGATCTCGCAGCACCTGCGCATTCTCAAGCGCGCCCATCTGGTCGTCGATCGACCAGCAGGCAACCGCCGCCTCTACGCGCTCAACCCCGCGGGCGTGCACGCCTTGCGCAATTACCTCGATCGGTTTTGGGACCAGGCGCTCGCGGCGTCCACGCCCACCCCGCAACAGCGGAGGCGCGATGACGGGGCCGGAGCCGGCGGACCGCCGTCGCGCTAGCGCGAGCCGCGGAGAAAGCTCACGACGCGGCGCTGGTCGGCCTGGGAACGCTCCCGGAAAAAGCAATCGAGCGCCGCGCTGACGACGCGCCACTGCGGTGTGGCGGCGACGACACTCAAGGCACGCAGCTTATCCTTCGTCTCGGGCGGCAGCCGGAGGCTGACCTGCGGATAGTCTTTGACGCGCTCGCCTTCGCGGACGCCTGCAGGCGGTCGGCCGCTCTTGCGCCGGGGCTGTTCGGACCGCGGCGGTTTGCGCCGGTCACGACCCATCGGTACCCGCGCATGTAAAAGGATGTGTTTGTGCTGGCACCAATCCTGCTACAATTTCCGGAGCATGGAGCGGCGCCCGTCGAAACGCCCAGCGAGACCGACGAAAGCCCAGGGCCCTGGCCGTCCTCGCGTGCATTCCGAGAAGTGGGCGAAGGTGTCGGTTGTCCTGTTCGAGCGCCAGATTCAGCATTTGGATCGACTCAGCCGTAAGGCGCGCCGGCACGGTCATAAATCGATCACGCGCGCCTGCCTCATCCGTGGGCTGATCGACGGCATGATCAAGAGCGGCCTCGATCTTTCGACGCACCCGACCGAGCTGCACGTCAGCGAAGACGTCGCGACCCGGCTTCGTACGTCGCGGCCATTGTAGCCAATCCGCCTATTAATTCCACCCCTATTTAAACACGGCCTCGGCCGGCGCGGCTTCGCCTTGACGAATCTTTGCAATATGGCAGAGGCGAGAATGCCGGTGCGAGGCTTCTGGCTCCCTCGACCGACATGTGGACGAATGGCCGACGTGGCAATGAGCCGGTTAGCTGAATGGAAACCGGCAGCATCACACGGTCATCGAGCAGGACGAAGCGCCCGCGGCGCGGGGCCGCCCGCGAGCGGATTAACGCGTGATCGACGTTTCCGCCGGTTTTTCCGCGGGTTCGAGAAAGCCCGCGACCTGACGCCGAAGCTCATCCTGAATGCGGTCGACACTGCGGCGCGCGTCCAGGGTCCGAAAGTGGAACTCGTCTCCCATCGATGCGTATTCTTTGAGCAACTTTTGCTGATACGTCCGGAAGCTGTCGTAGATGTCGTCGCCGTGTTTGAGGTCCATCCCCGATTCCCAGAAGTCCATGCCGCGCGATTCGAGGACCCGGCCGATCAGCGTTTTCACGTCGACATTCAGGTAGAACACCATGTGCGGCGCAATCGCAAAGCCATACAGATTGCGCAGCCATTGACGATCGACGCCGCGCACGCCGGCGCGGGCGAGCGCGGTGAAGATGTAGCGGTCCGAGAGGACGACGAAGCCGGCCTTCAGCGCCGGGATGATCTCCTTCTCGAGCCGGTCGGCGAAGTCGGTCGCATACAGCAGGACGAACGTCAGCTTGTTCAGGGTGTTGCTCGACTTGGCGAGCTCGATCGTCGGCTGCATCAGCTCCGAACGGGTCCAGCCGGTTTCGACGACGCCATAGCCCTTGACCTCGAGCCATTCGCGCAGCAGCTGGATCTGGGTGCTGCGGCCGACGCCGTCGGTGCCTTCGATCGCGATCAGTTTGCCGGGATAGGAATTGAGCGGCAGATACGGGATCCCCTGGCCGTAATAGCGGCCGGCGTGGCCGTTGCCATTCGCGCCCTCCTGCGGGCCGTCAGACGAGCTCGTCATCGGTGATCTCCACGTGGTTCATGTTCAAGTGCTGCGTGATCACGCTGCGCACCAGCCGCTGCTGATCGGTAATGCTGCCGCGCGCGTCGACGACTTCCATCCCGAATTCCTGGACGAGCTGGTCGTATTCGTCCAGGACCTTGCCCTGGAACAGGCGGAAGCTTTCGAGCGGGTTGGCGCTCCACCCCAGATCCAGTCCGGCCTCGTAGAACTTCAGCTTGACCCGGCGCGCCATCAGGCGCTCGACCGAGACGTCAATCGGCACGCGGAAGTAGAGCGCGAGGTCGGGGCGCACCGCGAAGCTATACAACTCGCGGACCCACTGCCGATCGACGCCGCGCGTGGCGTCGCGCGCGAACGCCGTGTAGGCGTAGCGATCCGCCAGCACGATCATGCCGGCCTTGAGCGGCGGGATGATCTTGTAGAGCAGCCGGTCAGCGAAGTCCGTGGCGTGGAGCAGGCTGAACGTCATCGGGGTGAGCGAGTTTTTCTTTTTCCCGCTTTTGGTCGCCGCCTTGACGAGGGCGGACGAGTTCCATTCCGTGACGAACACCCGATGGCCCGCCGCGCTCAGCCACTTCGCCAGCAGCGCGAGCTGCGTCGTCTTGCCCGAGCCGTCGATGCCCTCGACGACGAACAGCTTGCCCGGATACTCGTGGGGTTGTGTCAGGTTGTTCAGCATAAGTGTGGCCGCTGACCTCGATGCGGAGCGGCTTTCCCGTCAGTCGTTCGAACGCCGCGGCATGCCGCGCGGCGGCCCAGAGCTCGAGCTCCGCGTCGCCAGACGTTCTCAGTTGCAGCAGGTCGTCGTCGCCGCGGTCGTGCAGCTCGAGCCCGGTGATGGTCTGCGCGTGGCTGCGATCGAGGCTCTCCGCCAGGCGCAGGATGGCGGCGAGCGCGCGCACGGTGCCGCGGGTGCGCCGCCCGAGATCGGCGAACCCGTCGTGGCTCCGCTTCGGCGTCGCCTGGCGGTGATAGCGGGCGGCGAGGGCGATGACTTCGATCTCGTCCGGCTCGAAGCCGCGGAGATCGCCGTTCTTGACGAGATAGTACGAGTGCTTGTGATGGCCCTCGTAGCTGATATGGACGCCGACGTCGTGCAGGATGCCGGCGTACTCGAGCCACTCACGCTCGCGATCGGTGAGGCCGTGGATCGCGCGCGTCTGGTCGAACAGGCCGACGGCGAGCCGGGCGACGTGCTGCGAGTGCTCCGGCCAGTAGTTGCAGCGCTCGGCGAGCTCGAAGACGCTGCGGCGGCGCACGTCGGGATAGCGATCGGCCTGCGCGATTTCCTTGCGGTGGCGCGCGATGTAGTCGAGGACGAGCCCTTCGCGCAGCGACAGATCGCACAGCGTGATCTCGCGGGCGCCAAGGCGGCGCAGGATCTCGTCGAGCAGGATGGCGCCGGCAACCGCGAGATCGGCGCGCCGGGGCTCGAGCCCCGGCACGCGCAGCCGCTTCTCGAGATCGAGCGCCACCAGATCCTTGCGGACGCGGCGCATCTGTTTCGCGGTGAAGCGGCGGTTGCGCAGCGGCGCGCCTGGCGCGAGGCCGTCGGCCGCCGACGCGACCGCCCCCAGGCTCATGATCGTGCCCGACGTGCCGATCACCCGCTCGAAGCCGCCGCGCGCGACCTGGTGCAGGTATTTACCGATCTCGGCCTCGACGTGCCGCACCAGCCGGCGCTCGTCGCGCGGTTCGAGCGGATCGGTCTTGATGAAGCGTTCCGTGAGACGGATGACGCCGAGCTTTAAGCTCCGGCCGAGATCGATCGCGGGCCCGGCCCCGCGCGTCACCTCGACGCTGCCGCCGCCGATGTCGATGACCACCGCGACGTCCCCCGGCACGCTGACGCCGTAGACCGCCGCCAGATGGATGAGCCGCGCTTCTTCTGTCCCCGAGATGACACGCGGGCGGATGCCTGTCTGCTGGGTGACAGCCTGCAGGAATTCGCCGCCGTTCTCGGCTTCGCGGGTGGCGCTGGTCGCCACCGCGATGACCTCATCAACCTTGTGGCTTTCGGCCAAACGCCGGAATTTCGACAGCACTTGGAGAGCCGCGTGCATAGCCTCAGGCGTGAGTGCTCTGCCGTCCAGACCTCCGGCGCCCAGCCGGACCATCTCCTTCTCGCGGTCGATGACCTCGAAGGATTGGTCCGCACGAACCTGCACCACAATCATATGGATGGAGTTCGTGCCGATGTCGATCGCGGCAATGCGCATAAACAGCTGTCAGCCCACCGCTATCAGCTTCCGGTCTGTCAGCCGACGGCTGAGAGCGGAGAGCTGAAGCTTTCTGTGTCTACTATAATGAAGGCCGCGCCCCGAAGCCCCCACATCATGCCCGTGACCACGACCCGCTCTGAATTGCTCAAGAAACGCGTCGATCAGTTCGCCCGCGTGCTGCGTTCGGTCGAGAAGGGCGACGTGCGCGGGTTGCACCATGCCCGCGTGTCGTCCCGGCGCATGCGCGAGCTGATCCCGATGCTCCAGCTCGACCGTGGCGATGCCCGTAAGCTCGGCAAGCGCCTGCGCAAGGTGACGATCCGTCTCGGAACTGTACGCGAGCTCGATGTGCTTCTCCTGTTGATAGACGAGCTGCATGTTTCTGGCCGTCCGGGCAGCGGCGGCCTTGGCCGCGTCGGGATCAGGGTCGCGAAGCAGCGCGATGAGGCCCGTAAGCACCTCTTCGCACACCTGCCGGTCGCCGAGATGTCGCGTCTTGCGCACAAGCTCGACCGCGTCGTGGAGCGCCTGCGCGACGACGAGCAGGAATCGTCGAAGACGGCGGCACGCAGCTGGCGCTGGGCGATTGACGCGCGCGTCGCCGCCCGCGCCTCGCGGCTGTCCGCGGCGATTGCGGACGCCGGCGCACTGTACCTGCCGGAGCGGCTCCACGCGGTGCGGATCGCGGTGAAGAAGCTGCGCTACGCGGTCGAACTGTGGACCGAAGCGGCGGGGGAGCGGGCCGCACAGGATCTGCGCGTGCTGAAGCGCGCCCAGGATCTGCTCGGGCGGATGCACGACATGCAGATCCTGATCGACGAGGTGCGCCAGGCCCAGGCGTCGCTGGCGCCGCCGAGCGTCACCGTCTGGCGCGATCTCGATGCCATGGTCGGCACTCTCGAAGACGACTGCCGCCGGCTGCACGCGCGCTACATGCGCATGCGCGACGAGCTCGGCGGCGTCGCCGAGAAGCGCAGTGACCAGCCGCAGACCACCACCACCCGCGCGCTGGCGCGGCGAGCAGGGTAAACATGCCGGGACCCTACGAGCTGTACGTGATCCGCCACGGGCTGGCAGAAGAACGCGGCGACGCCTGGCCCGACGATGCCAAGCGGCCGCTGACCGAGGACGGGATGTCGCGCTTGCGCAAGGCCGCGCGCGGCCTGGCGCGCATCGGCGTCGAGATGGACATCGTGCTGACCAGCCCGCTG